>CAIQJJ010000741.1 GCA_903872065.1 uncultured Anaerolineales bacterium
CCCCAACGGAAGAGCAGCGTGAGGGAACCTCACCCCAACCCTCCCCAACGGAAAATCACCGTTGGGGAGGGGGAAATCCACCTCAAACCTTCCCGACGGAGGAACAGCGTTGGGGAGGGGGTAGGGGTGGGGTGGTGATGGAGTTTGTGGGTGGGCAGACGCGGGTCAGGTTGTATGCCGGGGTGCGCAGGATTGATATTCGCACGCGCCTGTGCAACCAGGAGAAGTTTGTCCGCTATCGCGTAGTTTTTCCCACCTCGATTCGTGATGGGGCCAATGTGCAGGAGATTCCTTTCGGCGCGATCCAGCGCCCGGATGGGATCGAGTTCCCGGCGCAAAACTGGATGGACTGGAGCGATGGTCAGCGCGGGGTGACGCTTTTCAACCGCGGGCTGCCCGGCAATAACTGCGCCGATGGGATGCTGATGCTGTCTTTGCTGCGCAGCACGTGCATTGTGGCGTATGGCTTCTTTGGCGGCTATGAGCCGGGGATGAGCTCGGACACGGGCTTTGAACTGGGGAAGGAAATGGTCTTCGATTACGCCCTGTCGCCTCATGCCGGCGATTGGCGGCAGGCCCCGCGCGCCGGCCTGGAATATAACCATCCGCTGCTGGTGCAGAAGACAACCTGCCATGCCGGCGATCTACCGCGGCGGGGCGGTTGGCTGGAGGTGAAACACCCGCAGATCGTCTTGTCCGCGCTCAAGCCGGGCGAGGCCGGCGGGGCGATTTTACGGCTGTACGAGGCGGCGGGGCGGCCGGCGCAGGGCGTGGAGATCAGACTGCCGGAGCATGTGACAGCCGCGGAAGAGGTTAATTTAATGGAAGACGCTGGCCCGGCGCTGGCGCTAGACGGTCGCACACTGCGGCTGGATTTCCGCCCGTTTGAAATTAAAACGATTAAATTGACGGGCAAGGGGGCGTAAGAAGGATGGAACGCTTGCCAGGCGGCGAAGCTGCGAAGCTGCGTTCTTCGCCGCCTGGTTTTGTTTGGCTCTAAATGAATGACAGAACGACTTTGTTGGCGCGCTTGCGTTCGACCATCTCGAAGCCGCGGACGTACTCCGTCCAGGGCAGGACGACGCTGACCCAATCTGCCAGGCGGATCTTGCCTTCGGCGGTCCACTGCAAAAGCTGGTCGTGGGCCTCGGCTTCGGCCACCTGGCCGCGGAAGGCGCGCGGGTCGGCTTCGTCGGCAGGGGCGTAGGGCTGCGACTCGGGGGCGACGCCGTAGATGTTCACCCGTCCATGCGGGCTGGCGATCTGCAAGGCGCGCCTCAACGCCGGGCGCGCCCCGACCGCCTCAATGACGCGCTCAAAGCCGCCGCGCTGGCGAACCGCTGCAAGCTGCGCCGCGCCGAAGACGGCTTGCTCGTTCTCGTCCACGTAGGCGTCTGCGCCCAGGCGCTGAAAGACCTCGCCCCAGGCCGCCTGTCGCCCGAAGACGATCAGGGGTTCGATCTGCTTGAGTTTGGCGAAGACGACCAGGGCCTGCGCCACCGGCCCGCTGCCGATAATCGCCAGCGCCTGGCCGGCCTGCACCTGGGTATTTTCCAGGCAGTTGAGCGTTTCTTTGAGCGTGATCAAGAGCGTGGCTTCGGCGGGGGGGATGGCCGGCGGGACGATCTGCTGCGGGTGGGGGAAGGCGTTATAGGATTGGCCCTTCTGCGCCCATACGTCGGTGACGATAGCTTTTTCGACGAAGCCGCCCCAGCAGCTTCGTCCGCCGGGGTATGGCACGTGTTCATCGCGCAGGGTCGTGCGCAGCACGCGGTCGCCGATCTGGAAGCTGCGCACCTGATTGCCCAGGGCGATGACCCGCCCGACCGATTCGTGGCCCAGCAGCATGGGGAAGGAGCCGCTGAAGAACTCGCCCTCGATCAACTTGCGGTCGGTGCTGTTGCAGATGGCGCAGGCCTCGACCTGGATCAGCGCCTCGTAGGGGCCGGGGGTTGGTTCGGGCAGTTCCAAAATCCCCAGTTGGTTTTTGGCGGTAACGAAAAGACCTTTCATGATTGTTCTTCCTTGTTAACTTGCCCAACCGGGGCCTTTGTATTCGCGCGTGAACGGCAGGCCAAAAGGCTCCTCAAACGGGCGGAAAGGCACCATGGCGGCGATCTCCTGGATGGCCGCCAGGACGTCCGCCGGGAGCGGGCCGGCTTCCACGGCGCGCACGTTCTGCTCCACCTCGGCGGCTGAGCGCGCCCCCATCAGCGTCGTCGAAATGACCGGGTTGGAGATGACGAAGCGCAGCGCCAGTTCGGGCAGGGACATGCCCAGGTCGTTCACCAGGGTGTACAGGCGTTTGTACTGCGCCCGCCGCGGGGCAGACAGCCAGCGCGCGCCGTGTTCGACCTCTTCGGTGTAGCAGCGCGCGAGCGCCCCTTGCTGCAGCGGCGAACCGATGATGATGCCCATGCCCTGCGCCTGGGCGGCGGGAATGACGGCTTGCAGCGCCTCTTGCCAGAGCAGGCTGTAATTGAAGGCGGTCAGGACGACATCGTATTCGCCAGTGTTGATGATGTGCGCCAGCTCGTAGGCGGTCGTCCCGCCCAGGCCGGTGAAGCGGATCAGCCCCTCGGATTTCAACTCGGCCAGCAGTTCCGTCACCGGCCCGTGGAAATGCTCCCAATCGGGGAACCAGTCGTACTGGCCGGGGCGGTCGGGTTCGTGGATCATAAGAATATCCACCGAGTCGCGTCCGAGCAGGCGCAGGCTTTCTTCCACCGAGCGGCGCAGGGCGGACTTGTCTTGCGGGTTGAACGGCTGCGGCCGCCCGCCGAGCTTGGTGGAGAGGATCAAAGGCTGCTGCACGCCTTGCAGCGCCAGGCCCAGCGCCTCTTCGCTGTCCAGGTAGCCGGGGGCGGTATCAATGTAGTTGACGCCCAATTCCAGGGCGCGCCAGACAGCGCGGCGCGCTTCGTCGCGCGTCGCCCCGATCTTGGAGACGAACAGCCCCCCCAACCCCAATTCGCTGACTTGCAAACCGGTCTTGCCCAAAGTGCGGTATTTCATTGAATGCTTCCTTTCTTTTCTGTTTGGACTGCTAAAACGGATATCTTGGGTCTTATTGCTCTAACCCATGAATGGCGACGGCGATTGCGCCCACCAGGGCGGTGTCGTAGCCCAGGTCGCTCAGGCTGACCTGCGGGGCGGGCGTCAATTTGAGATGCGCTTCCATCACCTGGCAAGCGCGTTGAATGAAGGCCGGCCCGCCGCCCACCGCCACCCCGCCGCCGATGCGGATCAGATCGGGGGTGTAAAGCACGGCCAGGTTGCGCAGGCCCTGCCCCAGGTTGTAGGCCACCTCATCCCATTCCGCGGCGCTCAGTTCCTCGGCCGGCTTGCCGTAAATGCGGCGGATGCCATTGCCAGAGACGAGCGCCTCCAGGCAGTCGGGCGCGCCGCATTCGCACTGCACCGCCTGCGGGTTGGCGCAGCGGAAATGCACCGCCTGGTGGGCGGCTTCGGGATGAGCGCCGTTCATGCCGCGGTAGATTTGCCCATCCACCAGGAAGCCCCCGCCCATGCCGGTGCTTAAGGTCAGGTAGAGGAAGCGCTCCACGCCGCCGGCGTTGCCAAAAGTGTATTCACCCAGGGCGGCGATGTTGGTATCCACATCCACCCAAAACGGGCAGCCCCAGCGCCCGGTCATCCAATCTTTGAGCGGAACATCCCGCCAGGCGGGCTGATGCAGCGGCGAGACAATCCCGCGCTGCCAGTCGAGCGGCCCGCCGATGGCCGCGCCCATGCCGAGAATCTTTTCCTCGCCGGCGACCTCGGCGATCATCTGGTTGAGCGTGGCCAGGTCTTGCTCCAGGCTGGTCGAAGTCGCGGCGCGCAGGCGGCGCAGTATCTGGCCGCTTTCATTGGCGGCGGCGACCATGAATTTGGTGCCGCCGATATCCAAACCGATATAAATGGACATAGATGCCTCCTGCCGCCCATTGTAGGCGAATTTGGCAAAAATGTCTATTGCAACCACGGTGGGGGCTTGCAAGATCGCTCTATCGTTGTTATCATTTAATTATCGTCGCTGGCAGATTGAACCGTCGTTTTCGCGGCGGCGGCCTTTACCGCAGTATCGTTCAGGAGTCTAGCATGGTTGATGTCCGACTATCAACTGATTTTAACCCAGGAGGCGCAGGGCGCGCGTTGCCTGGTAAGGTTGATTTTAATAGGCGGGCAGCGACTGTGATAAGGCCCATCGTTTGTATTGAGGCGGCGACTCGTACCGCCGGCATCTCAGTGCGAGGCGGCCTATGAAGGTTGGCCTGGAAGTCTTACTGCACAGCCCACGCGCTGGTCCTTACCGGGCGCGGCTGGAGGGGCGGCGCATTGGGCTGGTCAGCCACCCGGCGGCGGTGACGCAGCAGTTGGTGGGGAGTGTGGAGGCGCTGCAAGAGGCCGGCTTGCGGCTGACGGCGCTCTTCGGGCCGGAGCATGGCTTCACCGCCGCGGCGCTGGATGGCGAGGTGGTGCAGGCCGGGCGCGAGGCGCGGAGCGGGCTGCCGATTTACAGTTTGTACGGGGATACTTTGCAGCCTACGCCAGAGATGCTGCGCGAGGTGGATGTTTTGGTGGTTGATTTGCAAGATGTGGGGGCGCGTTTCTATACCTTTGTGAGTACCTTGTTTTATGTGCTGGGCGCGGCCGGGCGGAACGGCTGTCCGTTAATGCTGTTGGATCGTCCCAACCCGATCACCGGCAGCCGCGTGAACGGGCCGATGCTGGAGGCGGGCTGGGAGTCGTTTGTCGGGCTGGCGCCGACGCCGGTGCTGCATGGGATGACGCTGGGCGAGCTGGGGCGGCTGCTGAACGACCGTTTTCGCCTGGCCGCCGATCTGACGGTGGTCCCTTTGGAGGGCTGGCGGCGGGAGCAGTGGTTCGATCAGACTGGCCGCCTGTGGATACCTACTTCGCCGGCGATGCCGCGCCTGGAGACGGCGGTGGTTTACCCGGGGATGTGTTTCTTGGAGGGAACGAATCTTTCGGAGGGACGTGGCACTTCGCTGCCCTTCGAGATGGCCGGCGCGCCGTGGGTGGATGGGGTGCGGCTGGAGCGATATTTGCGGGCGCTGGGGCTGCCGGGGGTGGTGTTTCGCGCGGTGCATTTCAGGCCGTGGGCGGCATACCCCACCCCGGGGAACCTCACCCCAACCCTCTCCAACGGAAGTGCACCGTTGGAGAGGGGGAATCCCACCCCGACCTTCCCCAACGGAAGTGCACCGTTGGAGATGGGGTACGCCGCCCAGGGGAACCCCACCCCAACCCTCCCCAACGGAAGTGCACCGTTGGAGAGGGGGAATCCCACCCCGACCTTCCGCAACGGAAAAACACCGTTGGAGAGGGGGTACGCCGCCCAGGGGAACCTCACCCCAACCCTCTCCAACGGAAGTGCACCGTTGGAGAGGGGGAATCCCACCCCGGCGGTGGTCTGTACCGCTACCCTCCCCAACGGAAAAACACCGTTGGGGAGGGGGGAAGTATGCCAGGGGGTGCAGGTGCATGTGATTGACCGGGAAAGTTTTGACCCGCTGCGGAGTGGTTTGGAGATTATCGCCGCCTGCCAGGAGTTGTGGCCGGATAGGTTTGTTTTCCTGCCGCCGGATGGCGATTCCCAGGCGGCGCATTTTGATCGGTTGGCCGGCTCTGACCGGCTGCGCCGGCAGTTGCAGGCCGGCGTCCCTGTGAAAGAGATTGTGCAAGGCGGTGTTCTTGACCGCGGCTGGCAAGCCGGCGTGGATGAATTTCGCGCCTGCTGCCAAACTTATTTGCTGTACGAATGAGGTGCTTGATGAGTAAGGATGAATATATTATCCGTCCCTATAATAAGGAAGATGAGGCCAGTCTGTTGGCGTTGTGGAACCAGGTGATGCCGTTTGACC
>CAIQJJ010000742.1 GCA_903872065.1 uncultured Anaerolineales bacterium
CCCAGGCGGAGTGATCAAGCTGTTTTAAGAGATCAATGGTCTCAGCTTTCCCTGGATCGGGCGTCAAGTCCGCCGCGATGACCTGCCATTCCATTTCCCATTCCGTCCTGGCCGGCGCTCCTGACCACTGCCCGCCCAGCAGCCCCGTTTCGATGGCTTGCAGCCCGGCCTGGTGGAAAATGTCGTTCAGCTTTCGACCGATCAGCGGGTCGGCCCCTTGCCGGCGCAGCGCTTCCATTTGCCACTTTCCAATCACTGCTAACTCTTCCGGGTAGTCAATCCGCCCCCCGTAGTCCGGTTCGGCCAAAGCCAACACAGCCCCGCCGCGCCGCGTGACCCGCGCCATCTCACGGATCACTCGCGCCGCGTCATCCACCCAAAGCAGCAAAAAGTGACACAAGCTGAGATCGAATGCGCCTCCCGGATATGGCAGGTGATGCGCGTCCCCCTCCGCCAACCTGGCGGAGGGCGAGTGGCGCGCCGCCTGAGTGAGGTGCGGCCGGAATCGATCCAGCCCACAAACCAGCCCCCCGTCCTCCAATTCTTGCAGAATAGCGCCCGTGCCGCAGCCCACTTCCAGAATCCGCCGCGCCTTTTCCATCCCGGCGCGGCGATAGAGATACTGGCGCAGCTCCTTTGTCCAGCCGGCTTGTTGTACAAATCGCTCATGCCAGAACCCGCTATCCCAACTTTTCTTAAGCGTTCCCTCGTTTCTCAACATTGCTTTGCCTTGAAAAAACAGCCGCCCCCCTGTCCTCCCATGCTGGAGAGGACAGGCGGGCGAACTTCTCCGATTTGTGGAGAGACAAGAAAATTAGCGCAAAATGTATGGCAAGTAGAGACGGCCTTGATATGTTACATCAACTTTCGCCGTTGGCCCGCTTCCAATGACATTGACCAGCGAACTGGACCCCGAGACAGAGTTGTAGTAACTCGCTTTGGGTGTGTTCGGCGATACTTGGGCTGTGAACGACAATGTCGCAGTACAGGTTGTTCCATCGCATTCGCCAGCCGGAATATTCCCCCACACCGGTTGAACGCCTCCAACGATTGGGGCTGGCCCATTGGTCATTTCGATGAACTCAAATCCAGTGGGCAGCGTATCCACGACCAGCAGCGAACCAATGTCTACCCCATCTTTATAAGCAATCGTAATCGTATAAGCAACAACCCCGCCGTTCTTGACTTTGGCGATATTGGCCTTTTTGGTTAACTTAACGGTTGGCAGCTCGGGATCGTAATCCTGCACCGAAACTGGCGCCGTGGGCCCTTCTCCATTAATATTGGCATTCGGACTCCCACCCGTGATGCTGTTGTAGTAAGTATCTCCAATCGTGTCAGATAGGACTTGAGTGCTGAAAGCCAGTTCCAGGATGCAGGGGCCGCCATTGCAGCTATCGCCGAGCGACAGATCGTCCCAAACGATCTGCCCCCCTCTGACAGTCGGTTCGGGCCCGTTGGACATTTGTAGGTAGGTAAAACCGGCCGGCAGAGTATCTGTAATGCTGATTTGATTGACCCCCTGGCCCGTATCGTTGGTAATGCGAATGATGTAAGGCACAATTCCGCCGGCTACCACCTCAGTGATGCCCGCTTGTTTCGCGATCGAGATCGTTGGCAGTACCGGACTGTAGGGATTGACGGTAACTGGCGCGCCCGGGTCGGGGTTTTCAAACACCGCCTGCGGACTCTGCCCTGCAACCTCGTTATACCTTACGCCTGTAGCGGTATTTGGATCAACTTGCGCTTCGAAGACAAGTATGGCGCAGCCCGCTTTGCAGCTTGTCCCCGCGCTCAAGTTGCGCCAGACTGGCTGCCTCCCTTCAGCCGCCGGCGCCGGGCCGGTGAGCGTTTTCAAATAGCTGAAACCGGCCGGCAGGGTATCTGTGATGGTGATCTGACCGATGGCGGCGTCATAACTGTGCGCCAGGGTGATGGTATA
>CAIQJJ010000743.1 GCA_903872065.1 uncultured Anaerolineales bacterium
CAGGGAGGGCCGGGGTAGGTTCTTCCTGGATGGCCGGGGCAGGTTGCGCCCGCGCCACATCCTCCTTCACAATCTTCCCGCCTGGGCCCGTCCCGGTCACAGTGCGCAAATCCACCCCCGTCGCCGCAGCCATCTTTTGCGCCACCGGCGTCGCCTTGGGCAAAGCAGCCAGGAAACCGACCACATCCCGCTCGACCACGCGCTGTCCGCCGTAGCCGCTGGGCGTGACCTGCGCCAGAGCCACCCCTTTTTCGGCGGCCAGCTTGCGGGCGCGCGGCGAAGCAAAGGGCTGTTCCGCCCCGCTTGCCGCGAGCGGCTGCTCCGCGACCGGCGCAGTGGCGGCCTCCGCCGGCGCAGTGGTCTCTGCGCCCGCAGTGGATTCTTCGCCGGCGGCGGTTTGCGCCGCGCCGAAGCGATCCTCTGCTTTGCCGATGATCGCCACCACCGTCAGAACGGGTAAGACATCGCCCTCTTTGTAAGGCCCGATGTGCAGATAGCCTTTCGCATTGGCTTCTACCGGGAAAATGGCCTTATCCGTCTCCACTTCCATCAGTTCTTGGCCCAGGCTGACTTTCGCGCCATCCTCGACCAACCACTTGACCAGCGTGACGCTTTCAACCGTCTGCCCCAGTTTGGGGATGAAAAACTCTTCAGCAGTTTTTTTGCTCATTAGCTTACTACCTTTCGGCATGCGGCCATGATCCGCTTTACATTGGGGATAGCCTGATCTTCAAGAATCTCAGCGCGTGGCACGGGGACGTTTGCGGCTGCAACGCGCACCATCGGCGCATCCAGGTAATCGAAGGCCTGTTCATTGACCTGGGCGAAGATTTCGTTGATAAAGCTGGTATTCTCATACGATTCGGTGACGCCCACCAGGCGACCAGTCTTCTTGAGCGAAGCAATGATCGTCTCAATATCCAGCGGCTTCAGCGTGCGCAGGTCAATCACTTCCACATCAATATTTTCCTCCGCCAGCTTTTTGGCGGCTTCCAGCGCATTCAACACCTGGCGCGAGTACGTCACCAGGGTTACATCTTTGCCGGGGCGCTTAATGTCTGCTACGCCGAAGGGGATGACGTAATCTTCTTCGGGGACAAAGCCTTTTTCTTTGTAGAGCATCTTATGCTCAATGAACATCACTGGGTTATCATCGCGGATCGCTGCTTTGAGCAGGCCCTTGGCGTCGTAGGGCGTTGAGGGCATCACCACGTAAATGCCGGGGAAATGCGTCCACAATGACTCAAGCGATTGCGAGTGATGGGCGGCAATCGCCCGCCCGGCCCCGCCCTCGGTGCGGACCACCATCGGCACGCTGGTCTTCCCGCCGAACATATAGCGGTTTTTGGCGCCCTGGTTGGCGATCTGATCCATGGCCAGTGGGGTGAAATCCACATACATGATCTCGGCGATCGGGCGCATCCCCGCCATTGCCGCGCCGACCGCCGCCCCGCCGATGGTCGCTTCAGAGATAGGTGTATCCAGCACGCGCCATTCACCGAACTCTTTGTAAAGGTCGCGCGTCGCGCCGTACGCCCCGCCGTACAACCCTACATCCTCGCCCATAATGAAGACTTTGGGGTCGCGCAGCATTTCTTCGCGGGCCGCCTCCACCAGCGCCGCGGCGAAGGAGATTTCGCGCTTGATCTCGCCCTTGGCGATGGCCGTTCGCAGGCGGCGATCGGTTTCATAATCGGCGGCGGTGAATTTCGCCGGCGCAAACACATCCGTGGTCACATCTTCTGCTTTGGGTTCAGGCGATTGGTTGCTGAAATCGAGCGCATTTTCCATCTTGGTTTCGACCGCTGCTTCCAACGTCTCGAATTCGCCCTCCGTCAGCATTTTGACGGTTTCCAGGTTCTCTTTCATCACCGTGATCGGATCGCGCTTCTTCCATTCGGATTCTTCCTCGCGCGTGCGGTAGGCGCGTGGGTCCGAGTGCGAGTGGCCGTACCAGCGATAGGTTTTGGCCTCGATCAACGTCGGCCCTTCTCCGCGGCGGGCGCGCTCAGCGGCTTTTTCCACCGCCCCGCGCACAGCCAACACATCCATCCCATCCACCACCTCGCCGGGGATGCCGTAGGCGCAGGCGCGCTTGGCGATATCCGGCAGCTTGGTGACTTTTTTGAACGGCACCGACATGCCATACAGGTTGTTTTCCACCACGAAGATCACCGGCAGACTCCACACACTGGCCATATTCAATGACTCGTGGAAGTTGCCCGTGTTAGAGGCCCCGTCGCCGAAGAAGCACACCACCACGCGCTCTGTGCCTTGCAGCTTTTGCGCCAGCGCCGCCCCGACCGCCACCGGAATATTGCCGCCCACAATGCCCGTCGCGCCCAGGTTGCCGTGTTCCACATCGGCAATGTGCATCGAGCCGCCCTTGCCCTTGCAATAGCCGCCCGAACGGCCCAGCACTTCGGCCATCATCTTGTTGTAATGCTCTTGCTTGGCCTCCGGCGTCTTGGCAAAGCGGTCGCCGTGGGCGTGAGCATGTCCGTGGCCGCGGTGCGTACTGGTGATCAGGTCGTTGTCGCACAGCGCCGCGATGGCCCCTACCGCCACCGCCTCTTCGCCAGCATACAGGTGCGATGCACCCTTCAGCACGGCTTTGCTGAGCAGGCTGGCGATCGTGTTTTCCATCGTGCGGATTTCCATCACCTGGCGCAGCATGGCCACCAGTTCTTCTTTGGTCAGGCCTTGTTCTTCAATCAAACCAGAAACATATTCAAAACGAGAGAGTTGTGATTCCATTCAGACATTCCTCCGAAAACATAAGATCTTCTAATTTTTTTCTATTGCTTTATGATTGGTTACTTTTTCCCTGCTTCGTCAGTCCCTACACAACGGTCAGCGCAATCCCCAACTCGCGCACCCGCTGCGCCAGCCGCTCAAAATTGGAAGCGCTTGTTGTCAGGGCGGAAACGCTTGCTGCCAGGGCGGTTTGCGCCGGGCCCGCCTCCGGCCGGTTGGTAATAATCCCGCTAAGCTGCTCTAACCTGGCAAAGGAGGCCAGCCCGCTGCGTCCCCATTTGGTCGCATCTACCACTGCATACACCTGCCGGCACAGAGCGATCACCTGCCGCTTGACTTCCGCCTCGCTCGCCGAAACGTCTGTCAGCCCTTCCAGGTCGTTCAATCCGTGCGCGCCGAAGAACCCTTTTTGAATGTTGAACTTGCGCAGCATCTCCAGCCCATCCACGCCGACCAGCGACATGGTATCGCGCTGTAATGCGCCGCCCACCACCACCACGGCGATCGTATGCACATGGAGCAGCGCCTGCGCCAAGGCCAGGCTGTTGGTTAGAACGGTCAGATCGCGGTGGCGTTTGAGATGAATGGCGATTGCCAGCGAAGTGCTGCTGGTATCCAGGAAGATGGCGTCGCCGTTGGCAACCAGCGCCGCTGCGGCTGCTCCGATCAAGTCTTTTTCATGGACTTGTCTCTGGCGGCGCAGGGTTAGCGAAAGCTCTGCCGCGTGGTCAGCAGAGATTGCCCCGCCATGCGTGCGGATGAGCAGATTTTGCTCGGCCAGGGTTTGCAGATCGGCGCGGATCGTCACTTCAGAGATGGTAAACCGTTGGCTGAGATCGGTCACAACCACGCGCCCGCTCTGCTTCAGCAGGTCGAGGATTTGTTGTTGGCGTTCATGAGGGTAAAGAGTAGAGGGCTTTTGAGCGATCATCTGCATTTCTTTTGATTACAATCACTTTCGATTGCTTTCATTATAACACAAAAAGAAAAAAACAGGCGCACAGGCGCGCTGAGCTTGTCGAAGCGTGAGCTTGTCGAAGCGTGAGCTTGTCGAAGCGTGAGCTTGTCGAAGCGTGAGCTTGTCGAAGCGTGAGCTTGTCGAAGCGTGAGCTTGTCGAAGCGTGAGCTTGTCGAAGCGTGAG
>CAIQJJ010000744.1 GCA_903872065.1 uncultured Anaerolineales bacterium
TCTGTTGGCTGAACTGGCGCAGACCACCCAGTTCGCCATCATTACCCACAACCGCAACACAGTACAGGCGGCCGATGCGATTTATGGCATTACCATGGGACGAGACTCAGCCAGCCAGATGATCAGCTTGAAACTGGATGAGGTCAGTAAAGTGGTTGAATGACGCCGGGCTTGAGTCTCAGCCGGCGGCTTTCTTGAAGACCGGGCTTAAGCCAGCCGGGGGATTTCTGAAATTGGCCAGGGCGGCTTGATGGATTTCTGGGGCGATCGGCGCCAGCAGCCCCAGCCATTGGGCGACCGTTTTCTCGTCTGCCTGGCCGCCTTTGTCAGCTTCAGTCTTCAATCCCTGGACTGCCGTAGCAGCCATCATTTTCGCCGGGCCATCGGGCAGACTGTTCACTTTTTGCGTCAATTGCTCAAACACCTGCGCAATCGTCAATCCCCCCGATCCGCTCACTGTTGTCGTGTGAATGTCTCCGCCGGCGACATTGAGCTGCCCGCCCGAAACATTGCTGATGCTGCCGATCGAAACGCCGCTTTTCTTGCCTCCGGTGAAGACATCTCCCTGGATGGTCGATCCCTTGCCGATCTGAATACCGCTGTTCTGGGATTTCTTCTCGTTCTTCATGCCCTTTTCTTCCTTCGATTTGGTTTGAGCGCCGCTGGCGGTTTTCGACGCGCCTCCGCCGAAAATATCGCTGTCTTTGGCGCGCAGAAACAGCACCGCGGTTGCCCAATCGGGGGCGGTGAAAGCCTCGCCGCCGATCAGTTCCAAGATCGCTTTGCGACCCTCCGTAACCGCGGCGTCAATCGGGTAATCGTCGGCCAGCGCGCCATAGAATCCGCTGACGAAGGCAATCGCTGACCGGTCAGGGATGCTGAACTGCATCGCAATCGCGGCCGGCAAATTGCTGGATTTCATCAATTGTTGGGCGATGCCCGCAAACCGTTTTTCTTGCGAATCCATGCCCGATTCGCAAGCTGCAAGCGTCACCAGGCGGATCGGGGTTCCTTCCAGGTAAGTGGCGAGGAGTTCCCCGCTGATCTGATGCGCATAGCCATTTTCGTCTTGCAGGCATAAATACCCTGCCCCGGCGCTGGCGTCGAACATGGCATGCCCGTCGTAGTGCAAAATGTGGAACGGCTGCCGCAGCGCCTGGCGCAAGGCCGGTGGGGTCGCTGCTCGCAGGCTGACGATTTCAGCATGTTTGCCCAACGCCTGGCGCAGCGCGTTTTCGCTTGCCATCAAATCCAGTTCGGGCAGGTCGCTTGGGGCGGCCTGCACGTAAAGCACGCGCAAAGGGCGGCGCGCCAGCAGGCTGGCGCTTGGCACCCCACTTTCCACCATACGCACAATCGGGGTGCTTAAGCGCGCCGCCAGGAAGTTCTCTTCATCTGGGTCGTAGAGCAGTTCCCACGGCAGGATATTCAATTCAGGAGGGCGGATGGCCAGTTTGAGGCGCAGGTGCTTTTCGGGCGGCAGTTCATCGTAAGAGCGCGCCAGCCCCCGCAGGATTTTGCGCGGCATGAGGGCGCTGAAAAGCAGGGCGCCCACCGCTTGCATTTGTTGGCGAGAAGGGGCTTCGCCGTTTTTGATGCTTTCTAACTCGGTTTGCAATAAGGCAAACTCATCCTGGTCAAAGGCGAACGGCAGCGGCGCGATGCTGATCTCTCCTGGCCCGCGCGCCTCAACCTGGTAACTTCCTGGCTCGCCGTTGACCGTAACGCAAAAATCCTCATAAGATGTCATTTGCTTAACCCTCCGCCGGCGCTTTCCGCATGGCGCTCTTATTCACCATCCGGCCATTGCTCGCAAGTTTTTTGGTAGGGACGATCGGGGAAGAATTGCGACCATTCCCTTTGCGTGAAGTTCCGCTGCGCGGCTTCACAGGCGCGCTGCAGCCACGAGTCCGCGCTGACATCCCACAGGATCACACTGCCATCCGTCGCGCCGGTTGCCAGCACCAAATTGCCGGCTTGTGAAAACCCTGCGCTGGAAACGCCCGGCATACTGAAAGGATCGCCGGTGGCCTGGCGGGTGTTCATGTCCCATAGGATTGTCATGCCATCTGGACTGCTCGAAGCTAAGAAGGCGCCATCTGGACTAAACGTGAGACTGATCACCGGGCGCGAATGTTCGGTGAGTGGCAGTCCCACTTGTTGGCCGGTGAGCAAATCCCATATAAAAATATTCCCATTGGCGCTGCCTGAGGCCAAGAATTTGCCTTTGGGGTGGAAAACCAGGCTGGTGACAAGCCCCGTGTCTTCGATGATCAACGGCGCGCCGCTGGCCTGGCCGGCCTTGATATCCCACAGTTGGATCGCGCTCTCAGTACACCGGCCGCCGGTGTAGGTCTGGCAATAGCTCCATGCCAGAACATCTCCAGCGGGATTGAGCACCGCCGCGTCAATTGCCGTGCGCGTCTCGGTCTCGATCGTGTTCAGCGCTTCTTTGCTGCTCACATCCCAAATGATAATCTTGCCGCCCTCGTCCCCGGTCACCAATGTCTTTCCATCATCATAAGGGTTTAAGACGAAACTGGTGTATTTATCTTTCGCAAAAATTTGGTCGAGATGATTGGTGGTCATGTTCCAGACCATCGGGACACTGTTTTGAACCCCTAACGCCAGGACTTGCCCATCGTTTTTCACGACCACACTGGTCTTTTTGCCTTGTCCGAAGACAAACTGCCCTAGCGGTTCTTGGGTTGATATTTTCCATAAGTTGACCGAGTCGCCGCTGTTGGCCGCCAACAGGCTGCCATCGGGCGAAAAAGCAATCGACTCGACCACTGGAATCGGGCCTTTGAGCTGATCGAGCGGCTTCATCAAATTAACATCCCATAAGATGATCGATCCATCGCGGCTGGATGAAGCCAACAATTTACCGTCCGGGCTGAACCGGACATCGTTGATATATCCGGTGTGGCCGGTTAACCGGGTAATCTCGCGTCCGTATGCTGCATCCCACAAAATGACGCTCATGTCATCACTGCCCGAAGCAATGATTTTTCCATCTGGCGACCAATCTACACAGTTGATACTGCCGGTGTGCCCGTTGAGAAGATGGACAAACTCTCCTGTTTCAGCTTCCCAAATACGCAAGACGCGGTCTGAGCCGCCAGAAACCAGGCGCGTGCCATAAGGCGACCAGGCTACACCGTTTACTGGGCCAGTATGAATTGTGAAATTTGTCAAAGAAGTGATACGGCTGTCGTCCCAACTTCTCACATCCCAAATTGAAACCCACCCGTTCGAGCGCGTGAGCGCCAGTTTGTCGCCATCTGGACTGAAAGCAACGCGCCAGATATTCGAATCGCCCGTCACAATGGTGTGAAAGTTTTGCCGTTTGATATTGTAAATGACAGCGCTGCCATCTGCGCTGCCGGATGCAATGTGATTCCCATCCGGGCTGTAGGTCAATATCAGGACCTTTTCCGAGTGGCTGAAGTGCGGCGCGTCGAGCAAATTTTGCTTTTTAATATCCCGCAAAGTGATTGTGCCATTGGCATTCCCCATTGCCAATACATTGCCTTCCAGGTTGAAGGTGATACTGGTCACACCGCCAGTGCTGCCATAGACCATTACACTGGATTGAATGCTGGTGCGGCGCAGGGTGCGCTGCAAGGCCAACAGCAGGGTATTGAACGCCTCGTGGGTATGACTGGCGCGATAAGCCTCGACGCTGAAGAGCAGCAGCAGGTCAGCCTTCGTATTCACATAGCTTAACGCACGGGCGGCCCATTGGCGCGAATTCGCGATCTGGCTTTGTTGCAGAGCGATCAGGCTTTGTTCCCGCGCCAGAGCTTCTTGCGTGGCGGCGATCTGGCTTTGGCTGACGGCCTCGGTGCTGGCGGCCTCGGCGGTCTTTTGCAGCCCCACGGCCTGGGTGCTGGCAGCTTCGGCATATCCTTTTTGAGCTACCGCTTCGGTGCTGGCGGCTTCGGCGTACCCTTTCTGAGCTACCGCTTCGGTGCTGGCGGCTTCGGCGTAATCTTTTTGAATTTCTGCCTGAGCTTGGGCGGTGGCTCGCATCTGGGCTTCAGCCACCGCGGTGCTGCCTTGATCAATCGCCACCATTCTTTGCTGATCGGCCTCACGCTGGGCTGAGGAGGCCAGGGCAAACAAGAACCCCGCAATAAGCGCCAGGATGAATGCGGCCGCGCCCACCGCGCTGATCAATTGGTTGCGTTTTGCCAGGCGGGCGGCGGCCATTTCGGCTTCTTGGGCGCGCTGCTCTTCTGCCTGGCGGCGCGCCTCGGTTTCCTGTGTAATCCGGCGCGCATCCATCAATTCGCGCTGCCGCGCGGCTTCTTTTGCGGCTTCTTCTTTTTCGAGGGCTGTCTGGCTGGCATGCACAAAAGAAGCCTCCAACTCATTCAAGTCCTCATACTGTTCGGCTTCTTTGAGCGAAACCCCGCGCAGCAAAGCGCCGGGATCATATTCCAGGCTGCGCCAATGTTCGGCCGCGGCGGTCAACCGCTGGCGTTCGCGCAGCAGCAAGCGTTCCTCATTCAACCACCCGATCAAGGTCGGCCAGTTGCGCACCAACGCCTCATGCGCCACCTCGATCTGATCATCCGCTGGCGTACTCCCGTAGGTCAGGCGCAGCAGGCGCGCCTTCACCAGTTTTGTCAGCACTCGATCGATCCGGTCAGCCGCCTCAGCTTTGAAGTATAAACTGGAGCGTTTCATGCGGTAACTGGTTACTTCCAGTCCCTCGGTGGGACGCACCAGCCGCAAGAGAATCCGCCGCGCCGTAATTTGTTCTTCCGTGATTAACGAGTTATAGAACTCATCCGCGCTGTGCGCCAGGGCCTGGCGACCGCCGCCTAACTTTTGGTAGGTTTCCCAGGTTACACGGTTGTGATCGCGGTTCTCCCACAACTTGAGCAAGGTGAATTGCAACAGTGGCAGTGCGGCTGGCTCGCCCAGAATATCGTTGAGCAGCGCGTCCACGACGCCGTCGCCAAACTTCAAGCCGATCAAGCGGGCTGGCCCTTCAATCGCCTCGCGCAGTTCATTGGCATTCAGCGGCGTCATGCGCACGACCGCGTTTTCAAAGTACGGCATAAATTCTGGCAGGCGCGCCATCTGGCTTTCAAAGTCAGTGCGCAAAGTGAGAATCACAATATGTTGAAAGCGGGTGTCTTTCACCAATTGCAGCAGGTTATTGGCAAATGCCTGGCGCACACGCTGATTATCGCAGAGTGTAAACACCTCTTCAAACTGATCGACCATCACCAACACGTTGCCATTGATATTGTTGGCGACGAATTGGGCCAGGCTGTGCGGACTTTGTAAGAAAGACTCGGTCGTCGCGTCGATGGAATTTGCCTGGAGCATGCGCGCCAGGCTTTGCAGCGGCGCCGACCCAGGCAAGATGGGATCGAAATAGCGGCGCGGCTGATCGGTCGCCTCGGGCCTATTTTCCTCGGCCGTTTTGAGCGCGGGAATCAGCCCAGCGCGCACCAGCGACGATTTGCCGCTGCCCGATGGGCCGGTGACGATGAGCAGCCGCGGATTGGTCGTCCCTTTGTCTGCCGTGCGATCTTCGAGCCGACTCAGCAGATTGTCAATCGTCCGCCGGCTCGCGGTTTGGGGCGCTTCGATCCGGCTGAGCATGCTCTCAATCAACCGCTGCCGCCCAAAGAGCAAATTGCCCTGTGCTTCGTTGAAAGCATCCAACCCCAGGTAAGGGCATAATTCGTCCGCCAGGTCGGGCGCCAGCGCGGGCGCAAAATCGTCCAGTGTGGCGTCCGGGGAAGTTTCATCCAAACGATACAACCGCGTGGCCCAATAATCCAGCAGGTTTTGGGCCGCCATGCGATCATCTTCGGAGTCGAGAAAAGCGCCTGCGCCTTTGCCGCGCCGAATAAAGTCTTTGATGGCTTGTAATATTTCGGGGGTATCTTTCTCTTCGCGATGCTGTTTGAGCAAGTCATTATGCGCTTTACGCAGCGCTTCGAACGATGGAAAGAGGGGCTCTTCGTTATGAATGTTCATCCAATTTTCCTCAAAATGTTTGAGAGGGGGCCGGCAATATAGCGTAACTCACCGCAGAGCGATTTGAGATTGAGATCGATCTGGTAAAAACGCGTGCTGGCGCGTCGGCTGTAATTACGGAAAGTGCTTTTAATGCGCGCCGGGTTTTCGGTATTCAGCGCTTCATCCAGCGCATTGCTATCTTTTTGCAGGGCGGCAGCCCAGTCTTCAACCGCTTGATTGGAGCCGGCGGCGAGATACAACCCCTCAGCTTGCGCTTTGATATCCGGCCATGAAACTTGCAGTTCATATAAATCTTTATCAATGAGCGCCCCTACCCGGCGCAATTCTACATCTACCCCTTGCCATTGTTCGTGAGAATCTACCAGAACTTGTAAACGTTGTGAAAGGTTCAACAGCCCAGCCAGCCCTTCTTGAAACGAGGCGATCTTTTCCGTTTCGATCTTGAGGGTTGGCAGGCTTGCCCCCACTGTCTTGAGCACGTTGACCAGCGTTGGCAGCGGCAGGATGCGGGCCGCGTCTACCAGCCGGGTGTTGACGCGCGATGGCTGCGTATTCAGCAAACGGTTGAGACGCCAGATGGCTTTATCGAGTGGGGGCTTCTCAAATTTATCCAGCGCATTTTTTAAGTCTGTGTGCGCCAGCGTGACCTCCTGCACCCACGAAGCCTCGGATTTTGCCACCAGTCCCCGCTCCACAACTGAGCGAAGCCTGGCGATCAGATTTTCGAGATTGAAACGATATTCTTGTAAACTTTCGATCCCCATTTCGTCATCTGGGAAAGAGCGTGCATCCTTCGATATCCCGTTAAAGCAGGCAAACTGTAAATCGTGCAGCAGATCGTGCAGGTCTTTATAATCTCCCAAGATGTCAACTTGTTTGCTCGATTCGCTGATCGTTGCCTGGAATTGGATCACCGCCGCCGTAACTTCAGGAGAAACATCCATTAACTCATCAAGAGTTTGGAACATATTGCCAGCCTGTGCGACACTGCCGACAATAACTGTTGCTCCTGCCTCGGCGTGAATGATGTGGCCCGCGGCTGCGTTGATTTGCCCCCCACTTACATTTGAGATCGAGCCGGTATCTACGCCGACCTGTTTGCCGCCTGTGAAAACATCTCCGCCAATTTGGGCGCGATTGCCTAGCTGAACAGTTTCTGTCATTCAATTACCTATCTGGATGTTACGATTGGGATGGGCTATTGTAGCATAAAAAGGGAATATTTTGTGTAATCAATCATTAAGGTAAAAAATGGGTGGGTCGCTTGCGACCCACCCATAGTGAGAGAAAAAGGGAATATGCCTGGCGCAGACGCCAATTACGTTTTCTGCTTAAGAACCTTATGGATTATGGCAGCGCCGTTTCCACGATCGGAACTTCCGTCGCCTGAGCAGCCGGCAGCGCCGGGTCTGACGGAACAATTGCTGTCCAATCGTCGTAAACTTTAACCTTGCCGTCGGCTTCCATTGCTTTGCGCTGTTCGTCCAGCCAATCGCTGAACCGCTGTTGGCGCAGGGTCTCAAATTCACTCGAGCGCAGCGGGCGAATTTCATGTCCCAGGACCTGAATGATATGATAGCCGAAGCTGGTCTTGACCGGCTGGCTGACAATCTCGCCTACCTGCAGCGTCCAGGCGGCCTGTTCAAACTCGGCTACCATGCGGCCTTTGCCAAACCAGCCCAGGTCGCCGCCGCGGTTTTTATTGCTGGTATCTGTGGAATATTCTGCCGCCAATTGGGCAAAATCGCCTCCATTGTTCAAGGCTTGCAAAACTTGGGTGGCCGTTACCTCGTCCGAAACCAGGATATGCCGCGCCCACACCTGTTCTTCCTCAGACTTGGTGACGCCCAGGTCATTCAGAACTGCATCCATCACTTTTTGACCCAGGAGTCGGCTTTCATAGATGCGGCGTAGATCGCTTTCGGTGATATTCAGACGAGTTTTAAGATCGCCGCTGTATTCTTTGTAATTGCTCTGGAAGGAGTCTTTCGTGTAGGGGGTTTCAGTCGGGCCGGGGGTATTGGTAGGCTGGTTCGGATCAATCGTTGGGCTGGGAACCAGAGTGGGAGTTGTGGTGGGGGTTGCAAGGGTTGTGGTGGGCGTCGCGGTAGCTGTCGGCGCGCTCAACGTCATTTGCAAAGCCGAGAGCGTGGAGGTCGCCGCCGGGGCCAGGGTGCCGGTCGGGATCGGCGTGCCATTGGGATAATACCCAAAATCATCTTGAATGGCGGCGTCAATTTCTTCCTTAGAAACTTTGATGCCGCGCCGCGCGGCTTCCTGGCGGATGATCCGGTCTTGCACCAGGCTGTCTATCACTTGCTGGCCTATGACCTGGGGATATGAAAGCTGCGACTCGGCTTGCTGGCGAAAAGTGGCATCTTCGCCGAAGTACTGCACCAGTTGCAAATAGTTGCGCACCAGGCGGTCGCGCTGGTAGCGCACATTGGCCTGGAATTCACTGGTGCTGATTTTATCGCCAGCCACTTCCGCCACTGGCTTGAGTGGTTTTAAAATATATTCGTTGGTGACGCCATAGCCAATTAAAATGATCACGAGGGCCACAACAACAATGCTGCCGATCATAATATAGCGGGTCTGCAAGCGTTCACGTTCGAGGCGAGCAAGATGCTTTTTGGTAATAACACGGCCACTAGAGGGTTTTGCCATACAGTTTTGACCTCATTGTTTTACAGAAATACGGGGCATAGACAACTATGCCCCGCGAAAGGGAGCGCCATCACAGCGCGAAAATATCGAGTTTTGGGCGGTCTAGCGATCGGTGCTGGCGACGAAAGGCAGCAGCGCCAGATGGCGAGCGCGTTTGACGGCGCGAGCAATTTCACGCTGATGGTGGGCGCAGGCGCCGGTCTGACGGCGCGGGCGAATCTTGCCATCTTCAGTCACGTAGCGGCGGAGCAAATCACTTTTGTAATCAATCACCGCATTGTGATCCGTGCAGAATTGGCAAACCCGTGGCTGGGCGTAAAAGCGTTTATTGCCGTCCTGGGTTTCAGGGGACGCATTTTCGGGTTTCACGTTCATACTCCTTGGGGGTTACACGCCCCCAGTTGATCAATAACTCTGGCGAGGAAATTGTTTGAATCAGAAGGGAAATTCATCCTCTTCCACAGCCTCACTCTCAGGAAGTGCGTCAGTGTTGGTATCACGACGTTCCCCGATCATGATCATCTCATTGGCGACGATTTCAATCGAAGTATGTTTATTCCCTTTGTCATCATCCCAATGCCGGCTTTGTAAACGACCTTCAATGTATACCTGTTGGCCCTTGGTGAGATATTCCTTGCAAATCTCAGCCAGGCTGCCCCACGCGACTACATTGAACCACTCGGTTTCACTGCGGCGCTCGCCGTCCGATGTATTCCAACTACGGCTGGTCGCCACACTGAATGTAGTGACAGGACGACCTGAGGGGGTATAACGCATTTCTGGTTCGCGCCCCAAACGCCCGATGATCATTACTTTGTTGAGGCCTCGGCTCATAACAGACACCTCTCAAAACTTTTACAGTTGAGTAAGCAGGAAGCGCATTACAGGCTCTTGAAAGCGCAAACTTCGTTCCAATTGAGCGCCCAGCGCGGGGGGCATTTGCATCTTAAAATGCACATATTGCCCTTCGCGCTGCTTCTTGATGGCGTACGCCAGGTGGCGTTTGCCCCAGAAGTCAATTTTTGCGACGGAGCCACTGCCATCAACAATCCAGCCTTTCACCTTTTCAACAAGGTCATTGGTCGCGCCTTCTTCAAGGTCAGGTTGGAGAATCAGGATCAGTTCATAGTCACGCATGAGGAATTCCTCCTTTCCACGGGATTGCCCCTGACACTACCTGATGGCAGGCCGGAGCGGAAAGAGAGCGCAATGTTCTTAGCAAAGTAGGATTAATAAAACAAAGCGCCGCGCTGGTCAAAGCGCGGCACATAGTGTAGCATAAAAATCGAGTTTAGTAAAGCCCCCAGTCGTCTCCCGCGCCCTCCTCCATCATCGAGAAATCCCACGCTTCTGTGCCATAAGCGACTTTGGTTGGCACACCAAGCGCCTCCTCCGCTTTTTGGCGTGACATTTCTAACAGCGCCGGCGCATAAGGACAGAAGGGGGTTGTCATAATTTCGGTAAGGACGGCTGCGCCATCTTCGATGGCGATATCGCGCACCAATCCCAACTGAATCACATTGAGACCGATTTCGGGATCTGTCACCTGGCTTAATGCGGTAATGGCCGGCTCGACCAAATGAGGATGCGTGCTTTCAAGTCGCCAAACGGGACGATTACGAGGGGTGTTGCTCATGTGGGGTTCTCCTGGGTATGTGGAATGACATAGATGCAAGCCGAGTCGCCATTCAGAATGCAGTGGGTTTTCTGCGCCGGCGTTGCTAACACAGCCGAGATCAATGCTTTATCCACCGTGCAAACTTCGGGGTGGTTTTGACCAACGTGATAATAGGGACAGCTTGTCTCGTTAATATAATATTGGTTATCACGCTGCTCCCATTCAATATTGAAACCTTCTTTGGCCAGCAGTTCTTTCATAGTTTCCAAACGCTGTTCCATGGTCATATTTTTCAAATTGGCGTGGGCAGTGTAATCTTGCGCCAGCCCTTCCGCCATCTGGCTAAAAAGCTGGTTGACCAGGTTGGCTGGCATGGTTTCTTTAAGCTGTTCGAGCAGGCGCACCGTCAGGCGCAGGTAGCGGGTTGGAAAGCGCTCTAACCCGGCTTCAGTCAAGAAATAGACGCGCCGCGGCCGGCCCACGCCATGCCGCTCTTCATCTGAAGTAACCAGCCCTTCAGCTTGCAGTGCGTTGATGTGGTGGCGTACGGAAATATCATTAATCCCCACCGCTTCTGCCAGTTCTTGGATGGTGCAGCGTGGGTGAGTCAACAGGGTTTTTAATACAGAATCACGGGTAGTGGTCATTTTTGTTTCTTTACCATCAGCGTTCAGGTAACTCTACTTTCGTCAGTATACCAGGGATAGATATTTTTGTCAATATTTATCATTGTTATCATAAATATTGACACTTTGTCGGCTGCGTGCTATAATGCTGCACACTGGTTGAACATTGTCTGACCAGCATCAAGGAGAATAGTATGTCTGATTTGGTTATTCATAATTTACATGTCAATATCGGCGACCGTGAGGTATTGAAGGGGTTGGATTTGGTGATTGAGCAAGGCAAAGTACATGCGCTCATGGGGCCAAATGGCAATGGCAAATCTACCCTGGCTTATGCAATCATGGGCCATCCAGCTTATACTGTTACCGCGGGTGAGATTCTCTTTAAAGGGCAAAACATTCTTGAGTTAGAGCCTGACCAACGTTCCCGCCTGGGCATTTTTTTGGCTTTTCAATATCCCGTAGCGATTCCGGGGGTCTCGGTGGCGAATTTCTTGCGCACTGCACTGAACTCCCGCCGCAAAGCGGTTAATCCTGAAGACAAAGGCATTCCTATCCCAGAATTTCGTCGTTTGCTCAGAGAGAGAATGGATTTGTTGAAGATGGATCATGCCTTTGCCGGACGTTATCTTAACGATGGCTTTTCGGGCGGCGAGAAAAAGCGCGCCGAAGTTCTTCAGATGGCGACGCTGAGACCCGAAATCGCTATTTTGGACGAGACGGATTCAGGTCTGGATATTGACGCGCTGCGCATTGTTTCCGAAGGAGTCAATGCCCTGCGCGGGCCTGGTATGGGCGTTCTGGTCATTACCCACTATCAGCGCATCCTCAATTACATCAAGCCCGATTATGTGCATATCTTACTCAATGGTTCGATTGTTGAATGCGGCGGCCCAGAACTTGCATTACATCTGGAAGAGCATGGTTACGACTGGATCAGAGAAAAGGTGAATAGCTGAGAGGTCGTTTCCACGATCGTTGGAGGTATTTATGAGTGATGCTGCAATTTTGGAAAGTATTGGCGACTACAAATATGGTTTTAGCGACCCTGAAACGTATGTCTTTCGTTCGCGCAAGGGTTTGGATGCTGAGGTTGTGAGACAGATTTCATCCATGAAGGGCGAGCCGGAGTGGATGTTGGCTTTTCGCCTGAAGGCGCTGGATCACTTTCAGAAACGCCCAATGCCAACCTGGGGTGGCGATCTATCGCAATTGGGCCTGGATGATATTTATTACTATGTCCGCCCGGCCGATCGCGAGGCGCGTTCGTGGGAAGATGTCCCCGATCAGATTAAGAAGACGTTTGACCGCCTGGGCATTCCTGAGGCCGAGCGCAAATTCCTGGCTGGGGCGGGGGCGCAGTACGACTCGGAAATGGTGTATCACCAGATCCATGAAAATCTTAAGAAGCAAGGGGTGATCTTTGTCAGCATTGAGGATGGCTTGCGCCAGTATCCTGATCTCTTCAGAGAATATTTTGGCACTGTCATTCCCATCGAGGATAACAAGTTCGCCGCGCTCAACGGCGCGGTCTGGTCGGGAGGCTCTTTCATTTACGTGCCGAAAGGCATTAAAATAGACCTGCCCTTGCAAGCTTACTTCCGCTTAAACGAAGCCAGCATTGGCCAGTTTGAGCGCACTTTGATCGTTGCAGATGAGGGGGCGCAGCTCCATTATGTAGAGGGCTGTACCGCCCCGCAATATACCACCTCATCCTTCCATTCCGGCGTCATCGAAATTGTGGTCAAAAAGGGCGCCCGTGTCCGTTATACCACCATTCAAAACTGGTCTAACAACGTCTACAACCTGGTTACGCAGCGCGCCCTGGTCTATGAAAATGGAACCATGGAATGGGTAGACTCCAATCTCGGCTCCAAATTGACCATGAAATATCCCTCGTGTTACTTGTTGGAGCCTGGCGCTCACGGGGAAATCCTTTCGATGGCTTTTGCCGGGCCGGGTCAGCATCAAGACGCCGGCGGTAAGGTGCTGCACTTTGCCCCGCATACCAGCAGCAAAATTACCTCCAAGTCCATCAGCAAAGGCGGCGGCCGCACCTCATATCGTGGCTTGCTCAAAGTGCATAAGAATGCCGAGGATGTGAAGTCGAATGTGGTTTGCGATGCCTTGCTGCTCGATCCGCAGTCGCGCTCGGATACTTATCCGACGATTGAAATTGATGCGCAAGATGTCACTATCGGCCACGAAGCGACCGTTTCGAAAGTGGGCGAGGAACAGCTTTTCTACTTGATGAGTCGTGGCTTGACCGAAGAAGAAGCCACAACCATGGTCGTTTCTGGTTTTATTGAGCCATTGGTGAAAGAACTGCCAATGGAGTATGCGATCGAAATGAATCGCCTGATCCAATTGCAAATGGAAGGCTCGGTGGGCTAATCCCTCGCCTGCCTTTTCATCCCTCCACTTGATTATTCTTGAGGTTTCCTCATGTCTCCAGTTGTTGTTACTCGTACTCGCAAAACTGACGCTCAGCCGCAAGGCGCGCCGTCTTCACTTCCATTTCATCGCGAAATGATGAAAACCAGCGCCGGCGCGCCGGATTTTCTCCAGGATTATCGCTCCCGCGCCTGGGAAGCCTACGAACGCCTGCCTCTGCCGGCGATCACCGACGAAGCCTGGCGGCGGACGGATATCCGCCCTCTGATTGGGTCGGCTTTTGTTCCACAGCATTTAGCCGCATCTGCTGCGCCGCTCGCCGCCCCCGACCCGGCGCTTTTGGCCTCATTGACCGGTGAAACGCACGGTGGGCAGATTGTGATCACGCCCTCCGGCGTCACTGTTCAACTGGCCGAAGAATTGGCCCAAAAGGGAGTGATCTTCACTGACCTGGCGACTGCTGAACGTCAGCACTCAGACATCCTGGCCAATATCATCGGGCAGGTTGTGCGCGCGGATGAAGGGAAGTTCGCCGCGCTCGCCGCCGCCCTGGCGAATAATGGGGTCTTGGTCTACATTCCGCGCCATGTCCAGCTTGAGCAGCCCTTGCACAGTCTGCTGTGGGGGCCGGGCGCGGGCCTGGCTTACTTCTCTCATTTGCTGGTCTGGGTGGAAGATGGCGCTTCCTTGACCTATGTCCACGAATCGGCCTCTCCCACCGAGTCTGCGCCGGCGCTGCATGCCGGCCTGGTCGAAATCTATGTTGGCGCCGGGGCGAAACTGCGCTTCGTCGAACTGCAATCCTGGGGTGAGCATGTCTGGAACTTCAGCCATGAGCGCGCCCGCGTCGCCAGAGATGGCAGCCTGGATTGGATCTTCGGCGCGGTTGGCAGCCGCCTGACCAAGAATTTTTCAGACCTGGATTTGATCGGGGAAGGCGCAGCCGGGCGCATGTCTGGCTTTTACTTTACCGATGGCAGCCAACACCTGGATCACGACACCCAGCAAAATCACCTGGCGGCGCACACCACCAGCGATTTGCTCTTTAAAGGCGCCTTGAAAGATCAGAGCCGTTCGGTCTGGCAAGGGATGATCTATGTCGCTCCCGGCGCCCAGAGAGCAGATGGCTACCAGGCCAATCGCAACCTGGTGCTTAGTCCCGCCTCGCGCGCCGATTCGATCCCCGGCCTGGAAATTCTCGCGGATGATGTGCGCTGCACCCACGGCGCGACCGTGGGTAAGATTGACGCCGATCAGGTCTTTTATCTGCGCTCGCGCGGGCTTAATTCTCAGGAAGCTGAGCGTCTGATTGTGGAAGGCTTTTTTGATCCGATCATGCAGCGTATCCCTTTTGATGGCGTTCGTGAACGTTTCCAGTCTGCCATTCAGGCAAAAATGGGCTAAAATCAAGGATATAGCTGATTGTAAGGAGAGTTACCGTGGCAGAATTACATTTCACTTCCGCACCCGATGCAAAAGAACCTTATCAGGTCGGCGATCGCGTGGAAGTTTTGTGCGATCACAACAAGGGGGGCGAACGGGTTCATGACTGGTTGGATGGCGTAGTGGTTCAGGTGGATGCGAAAATGATCGCAGTCCAGTTTCAAGAAAATGTTTATCTCACCGATGGGTGGATGGTGCCGGATCATGTGCTGTGGTGTCCAAAAAGCGCTGTGACCATCCGACAAGCCAGGCGCGGCCGTGCAAAATCCTCCCAGGCGAAGAGATCATCATGACTGCATCCAATCCCATGTCTGCAATTAACATTCCATTCGATATCGAGCATATCCGCGCGGATTTTCCCGTCTTGAATCGTGAAGTGCGTCCCGGCCTGCCGCTCGTCTATCTCGATTCAACCGCCTCCAGTCAAAAACCAGAGGCGGTGATTGAGGCGATGAATGGTTTTTATCGCTGCTGCAATGCGAACATTCACCGCGGCGTTCACACCCTGGCTGAAGAAGCGACGGCTGCTTATGAAGGCGCTCGCGCCAGGGTGGCGCGCTTCATTAACGCCCCCTCTGCGCGGCAAGTGATCTTCACCCGCAATGCCACTGAAGCGATCAACCTGGTGGCTTATGCGTGGGGGCGGGCCAATTTAAGCGCCGGCGATGTCGTCATTTTGACCGAGATGGAGCATCATGCCAATCTTGTCCCCTGGCATATCCTGGCGACCGAGAAAAACATTCGCCTGGAATTTATTCCCGTCAATGAGGCCGGTCTGCTCGATTTGGACGAGTACCGTCGTTTGTTGACGCTTGGCCCAAAGCTGGTCTCATTCACCCACATGTCCAACGTCCTGGGGACGATTACCCCGGCGGAAGAGATCATTCGACAGGCCAAAGCTGTTGGGGCAGTCACTTTGGTGGATGGGGCGCAGTCGGTGCCGCATTTCGCCGTCAATGTCCAAAGCCTGGGCTGTGATTTCCTGGCCTTTTCTTCCCATAAAATGTGTGGGCCAACCGGTATCGGCGTGCTTTATGGCGGCAAAGAAATTTTGGAAGCCATGCCGCCTTTTATGGGCGGCGGCGACATGATCAAAAGCGTGCATTTGCGCTCCTTTACCCCCAACGCCCTGCCCTACAAATTTGAGGCTGGCACGCCGGCGATCGCCGAAGCAGTGGGTTTAGGCGCCGCGGTAGATTATCTCTCGAGGATCGGTATGGATGCGATTGCTGCTCATGAGCAGGCGATGATCGCCTATGCCCTTGAACGTCTGGAAGAGGTCCCCGGTGTGAAGGTCTATGGGCCATCTGCTCAACACAAGGGCGGGGTGGCGGCTTTCTCGCTGGCTGGTGTGCACCCGCATGACATCGCCCAAATCCTGGATGAGGGCGGTGTGGCGGTGCGCGCCGGGCATCACTGCGCCCAACCCTTGCATGAGAAGCTCGGTATTCCGGCCACAGCGCGCGCCAGTTTTTACCTTTACAATACCCCGGCCGAAGTGGATAAATTGATCGAGGGCTTGTATCGGGTCAAGAAAGTGTTTTCTTAATAAGATGCTCTCATCGCGCTGGAATATTTGCATGTAGAGTTAGGATTTCACCATCATGGATGACTTTTATCGCGAAGTAATTATTGACCGCTACAAAAATCCCCAATTTCGTGGGACGCTCGATCCGCACGATATTTCCTTTCAAGATGATAATCCCCTGTGCGGCGATCATATCCAGGTGGATTTGCGTCTGGGAGCGGATGGCCGCGTCGCTGAAGCCACTTTTGATGGGCATGGCTGCGCCATTTCGCAGGCCTCCGCCGATTTGTTGATGGAGTCTGTCATTGGTAAGTCATTGAACGACATCAAGCAGCTTACCCGCGATGACATTTTGCAACTGCTTGGGATCGATCTCGGCCCGGTGCGCCTCAAATGCGCCTTGCTCTCGCTCAAGGTGCTTAAAGCCGGCGTCTACGGTCTCAAAGCTGCCAGCGATGACCTGGTAGACTGATCCTGGTCGCCATGATCTATACCCCTGCCGCCGAAACCGAGCATCTGATCGAGACGCTGCTCCATTCGCCTCGTCTGGCGGTTTTGGCGCGCAAACTTGATGCGATCATTGCCTCAGAACAGACCGAGCGCCAGCGCTTTTACGATGAGGTCACCGAAAACCAAAAGGCGGAATTTATCAATGGAGAAGTCATCGTGCATTCACCCGTCAAATTGATGCACAGCATGGCCAGCGATCGCCTGGCGATGCTGTTGAACGCTTATGTGACCAGTCGCCGCTTGGGACACGTGGGGCATGAGAAATTGTTGGTGAGCTTGAGCCGCAATGATTATGAGCCAGATATTTGCTTCTGGTCGCGGACAAAGTCTGACCAGTTCACGCCGCTCCAGTCAAAATTTCCCGCTCCCGATCTGGTGGTGGAAGTGATTTCCGAGTCAACCGAAAAGATTGACCGTGGTTTGAAGTTCGATGATTATGCTTTTCATGGGATTAGCGAATATTGGATCGTGGATCCAGAACATGAGACCATCGAACAATACTGGCTGGCGAACGATACTTATACGCTGGCTGTAAAAGTGAAAATCGGCCTCATTGTCAGCCAGGTTGTCGCCGGCTTTGAGATACCTGCGCAGGCAGTGTTTAATCCCATAGAAAATTTAACCGCTTTGAGGGCGATTTTGCAGGGTGAATGAGATGAATTACCGTCTTTTGTCGGACGATCAGCTTGAATATGTACCGCTGGCGGATGCGGCCGAACTTCCCGTTGGCGAACGCCTCTTTGTGACAATTGATAATAGCCCCATCGTCTTGTTTAATATCGCCGGGCAAATTTTTGCCATCGAAGACACATGCTCGCACGATGGCAACCCCCTGGATGACGCGCCGCTCGAAGGTCACGCGGTCATCTGCCCGCGCCATGGCGCACGCTTCGATTTGCACACCGGGCGGGCGCTGTCCATGCCGGCGGCGGCAGATATCGCCGCCTATCCGGTGCGCGTCCGGGATGGGCAGATTGAGATCGGTTGGCCCAAAACAGGTTAGCGGCGGCTTTCCTTTGGGGGTATACTTGGCAGCACTATTCTACTTCTCAGGAGTATTTCATGTCCCTCATTAGCGAACAAAACGTTAATCAAAGCTCGCGCCCTTCTGACCTCAAGATCACCGACTTGCGGGTGGTCAGTCTCAAAGGGCTGCCGATGGACCTCCCCCTTATTCGCATTGATACCAACCAGGGCATCTCTGGTTATGGTGAAGTGCGCGATTGGGCCAGCAAAACGTATGCCCTCATGCTCAAGAACCGCATCTTGGGTGAGAATCCCTGCAATGTGGATAAAATTTTCCGTCGTATCAAGCAGTTCGGCCACCATGCCCGCCAGGGCGGCGGAGTGTGCGGCATCGAAATGGCCTTGATGGATCTGGCGGGCAAGGCTTATGGTGTGCCAGCCTATATGCTGGCGGGTGGAAAATTCCGCGACAAGGTTTTGTGCTATTCGGATACGCCCTCTGAGGATAACGGCCTGGCCATGGGGCAGCGCCTCAAAGAACGCATGGATCAGGGCTTTCGTTTTCTTAAGATGGACGTGGGCATTGGGCTGCTGCGCGGCGTCCCCGGCGCGCTCCTGGCGCCTCCCGGTATGCTCGATCGTTACGACATTATGCACCCCCTGACCGGCATCCAGATCACCTCGATCGGCATTGATTGGCTCTGCCGCTATGTGGATGAGGTGCGCTCGATCATCGGTTACGAAGTGCCGTTGGCGGTTGATCATTTCGGCCATATTAGCCTGGAGTCCTGCATCCGTCTGGGTCAGGCGCTTGATCAATACACCCTGGCCTGGTATGAAGACATGATCCCCTGGCAGTTCACCGATATGTACCTGCGTCTGTCGCAGGCGGTGCGCACCCCCATTTGTACCGGCGAGGATATCTACCTCAAAGAAGGTTTCAAACCCCTCCTGGAAGCGCGCGCTGTGGCCGTGATCCATCCCGACCTGGCCACCTCTGGCGGCATTCTTGAAACCAAGAAAATCGGCGACCTGGCGCAGGAACATGGCGTGGCGATGGCCATGCACATGGCAGGCTCCCCTGTAGCAGCCCTGGCCGCTGTCCATTGCGCGGCAGCCACCGAGAACTTCCTGGTATTGGAGAATCACTCGGTTGATCTTCCCGAATGGAATGACCTGGTGACTGGCATGGAAAAGCCGCTGATCCAGAACGGTTTTATCAATGTCCCCGAAACCCCTGGCCTGGGAATTGGCGATCTCAATGAAGAGGTTGTGCGCAAATACATCGATCCCAACGATTCGGGGTATTTTGAGCCAACCGAAGCCTGGAACAAGGAGAAGTCCTGGGATCGTTTGTGGAGTTAAGCCTCCTTTTTCTTTAAATCTGATCGGGAGTCTTGCACAAGCAGGACTCCCGATTTTCGTTTAACTTGACCCTTGTAATTGGACAAAAATAGTCTAAAATGATCGAGTTGACGGATTAATTGTTACAGACTGTTGTTTGCTTTCAGGAGGCTCTATGCCATCATTATCTTCTCTTTATGCGCCTCGATATGAACAGGGCAACTGCGGCATGGGGTTTGTCGCCGATCGCTTTGGACGGCCCTCGCACGATTTGCTGCGCCTGGGGATTGAGACCTTGCACAACCTTGAACACCGCGGCGCGCTCAACGCCGACGCCGCCACTGGCGATGGCGCGGGGGTGCTGACCTCTCTGCCGCGCCCATTTTTTGCCCACGAGGTTGAGCATTTGACCGGCAAGACGGTCGATCCGGCGCGCCTGGCCGTGGGCAGTTTCTTTTTGCGCGAGCGGGCGGTGACTGAGGCCCATCCCATCCTGGAAGCTGCTGTGGCTGAACAAGGTTTGCATTTTCTAACCTGGCGCAGCGTGCCAGTTCATCTTGAGCCGATTGGCGATTGGGCGCGCGCCACAATGCCCACCATTCACCAGGCCATTGTGTCCCGCCCGGCCGATTTGACGCCAATCCAGTTTGAGCAGAGACTTTACCTGGCGCGCAAGCAGTTCGAGCGCCAGGCGCGCGCCGCCGGCCTGGCGGTTTATGTCCCTTCCTTTTCTTCCAACACCATCGTTTACAAGGGGCTGTTGTTGGCTCCACAACTGCGAGCTTTTTATGCTGACCTGGCAAACCCCGCTTATGAGGCTTCAGTCGTGGTGTTTCACCAACGCTACAGCACCAATACCACACCCACCTGGGAGCGCGCCCAGCCGTTTCGCGTCCTGGCGCATAATGGCGAAATTAACACCTTGCAAGGGAATATTGCCTGGATGCGTTCGCGCGAGCCAGCCCTGGCGGCGAACTTTGCCACTGCCAGCCAGCTTCGTCCCGTAATTGACCTTTCTGGATCCGATTCGGCCATGCTCGATAATGTCGCCGAATTATTGGCGCGCGGCGGGCGTGAGCTATCCCATGCCATTGCTATGCTCGTCCCCTCTGCCTGGGAGAAACTGCCGCTGCCTGCCCCGGTGCGCGATTTTTATGCTTATCATGCCAGTTTGACTGAGCCGTGGGATGGCCCGGCTGCGTTGGTTTTTACCGATGGCCAAAAAGTTGGCGTCTCGCTGGATCGGAATGGTTTGCGCCCCTCGCGCTATTTGGTCACTGACGATGGCCTGGTGGCCGCAGCCTCCGAAGCCGGTGCTATGCGTATAGATGAAGCGCGCATTGTTCATAAAGGAAAACTTGGCCCCGGCCAAATGCTGACGCTTGACACTGCCAATGGCGAGGTGAATGAAGATGAAGTGGTGAAAGGCGCTCTTGCCGCGCGCCAGCCTTATGGGCGTTGGGTGCGCCAGCATGTCCGGAGACTGGCCGCTGATGAAACGCCCGCGCCGCTCCCCCAAACCCTGCCGCTCGTCTCCCTCCAATCCGCCTTTGGCTATACGGCGGAAGAATTGGTCATTGTTCTGCGCCCGATGGTGGAAGATGGCGCAGAGGCGATTGGTTCTATGGGCGACGACACCACAACCGCCGTTCTTTCTGAGAAGCCGCGCCCGTTATTTGGTTACTTTCGCCAGCGCTTTGCCGAAGTGACCAATCCCCCCATTGATCCGCTGCGCGAGGAATTGGTCATGTCGCTGACCACGCGGGTAGGGGCGCGCGGCAATTTTTTGGCTGAGACGCCCGAACAGACCAGTTTGTTGGAACTGCCCACTCCCTTTTTGCGCGACGATCAGCTTGCGGCTTTGAAAGCCGACCCGATCCTTAAAGCAGTCACTCTCTCTACTTTGTTTCCGGTCGCCCAGGGGGAGTCGGGGCTGTCGCCGGCGCTCGATCAGTTATGCCAGGCCGCGGCGCAGGCGGTGCAGCATGGCGCCCAGGCGCTCATCCTATCTGATCGCGGCGTGGATGCTGAACATGTCTTTATCCCCGCCCTGCTTGCGGTTGGCGCAGTGCATCAGCACTTGCTGCGCTGCGGCCTGCGCGTTGGCGCAGACCTGATCGTTGAAACCGGCGAAGCGCGCGAGACGCATCACTTTGCGACCTTGATCGGTTACGGCGCAGCGGCGGTCAACCCCTACCTGGCTTTAGCCACTGCGGTTGAAATCGGGCGCAGTCTGGATCCCAACCTGGCAATTCGCAATTATTTCCATGCCCTTGAACACGGCCTGTTGAAGATTATGTCGAAAATGGGCATCAGCACCCTCGACGCCTACTGCGGCGCTCAGATTTTTGAGGTCATTGGCTTGCACAGCAGCGTGATTGATCATTACTTTGAGGGGACGATTGGACATCTCGAAGGGATTGGCCTGGAAGGGATTGCCCGCATCGTGCTGCGTTGGCATGCGGCCGCGTATGATGTCAAACCGGTCTTAGATAGCCCTGGTTTTTACAAGTTCAAACGTGAGGGCGAAGTGCACGCCTTTAGCCCGGAAATTGTCAAAGCTTTGCATGCCGCGGTCAAGACGCCAGGGGCTTTGAATGGCGGGTTTGCGCAGGGCTACATCGCCTATCAAAAATATCGCGATATGCAGCTTTGCGCTGCGCCAGTGGATATTCACGATTTGTTGGGTTTTGTCAATGGTTCTGGCTTAAAGCCTCCTATTCCGCTGGAAGCGGTTGAGCCGCGTCTTGCCATTATCCGCCGTTTCTCGACCGCCGCCATGTCGCTGGGCGCCCTTTCGCCTGAAGCGCATACCACCATGTCCATCGCCATGAATCGCGCCGGCGCGATTTCCAATTCCGGCGAGGGCGGCGAAGCGCCAGACCGCTACCGCGATGAGCGCAATGACCGCATCAAGCAGGTCGCCTCGGGGCGCTTCGGCGTCACGCCTGAGTATCTGATCTCGGCTGATGAACTGCAAATCAAGATGGCGCAAGGTTCAAAGCCGGGCGAGGGCGGGCAGCTGCCCGGCCACAAGGTGACGGCTGAAATTGCCGCCATTCGTCATGCGCAGCCCGGCATGACCCTGATTTCTCCGCCGCCCCATCATGATATTTACAGCATTGAAGACCTGGCGCAGCTTATCTATGACTTGCGCCAGGTCAACCCTCGCGCCGCGATTTCGGTTAAGCTGGTGGCGGAGGCCGGGGTGGGGGTGGTGGCGGCCGGGGTGGCTAAGGCCGGCGCAGACATTATCTTGATCAGCGGAAACTCCGGGGGGACGGGAGCTTCGCCGCTTTCCAGCATCAAATATGCGGGGGTGCCGTGGGAGTTGGGCCTGGCCGAGGCGCAGTATATGCTGGCTGCCAGCGGCTTGCGCCGGCGCGTGCGTCTCCGCACAGATGGCGGCTTGCGCACTGGACGTGATATCGTCATTGCCGCCATGCTGGGAGCCGATGAATACTCTTTTGGCACGGCGGCAGTCGTCGCCGAAGGCTGCGTCATGGCGCGCGCCTGTCATATCAACACTTGCCCGGTCGGGATCGCCACGCAGCGCCCTGATCTGCGCGCCAAATTTAACGCCGCTCCAGAGCAGTTGATCGCTTTTATGCACTTTATCGCCGAAGAAGTGCGCGAAATCTTGGCATCTATGGGGTTTGCCAGCCTGGAGGATGTCATTGGTCGTTCCGACTTATTGCAGCAGGTGTTGATCGGGCGCACCAACGAGGATGCCCTTGATCTGCGCAAACTCTTAACGCTTCCTCCGGGGCCTGGCCCGCACAAATATACCGGCGAGTTAAATCGCGTCGGCCGCGACTCGAGCCTGAATGAGCAGTTGATTGCCGATTGCCAGTCGTTGATGAGGGAGTTGTTGTCGCCTCAGCCGCCCTTGAATGCCAACTGGCAGTTTCGCTATCCGATCGCCAATCGCGACCGCGCCTTTGGGGCGCGCTTGTCCGGCGAAATTGCGCGCCATTTTGGCGATGGCGGCCTGCCGGGGGGCGTGTTAGAAGTACGCCTGGAGGGCAGCGCCGGGCAGTCGTTAGGCGCCTTTGGGGTGCCTGGCTTGCATCTGACTTTGACCGGCGAGGCGAATGACTATGTTGGCAAAAGTCTGGCTGGCGGGCAAATTGTCATCCGCCCGCCGCGTAAACTGCGCGCCGAAAAGCCTGTCCTGGCCGGCAACACTGTGCTGTATGGCGCGACAGGCGGGGCGTTGTTCATCGCTGGCCGCGCCGGGGAACGCTTTGCCGTGCGCAACAGCGGGGCAAACGCGGTTGTAGAGGGGGTGGGCGATCATGGCTGTGAATACATGACCGGCGGCCAGGTGATTGTTCTGGGGCCGATCGGTTACAATTTTGGCGCAGGCATGAGCGGCGGCGTGGCCTACCTCTATCGCGAACAGCCGGCGCTTGAATCCCGCCTGAATTTGCAAATGGTCAACATGGCGATTCCGACGCTCGAAGAACTGGAAGAGGTGTATACCTGGATCAATCGCCACGCCTGGCTGACGGGCAGCCCTCTGGCTCAAAATTTGCTGGACGATTGGGAGCGCGCCTCGCTGCAGTTTATTGCCATCCATCCTAAGCCGGCCGCCTCATCGCCGTCCCCTGAAACCGCGCAAGCCGCCGCCAAAGTGTAGGAACCAGAATTTTATCGTTGTCCGATGCAAACGTTTGCTTCGCGATGGATTGCGGAAAGTTATTTAAATCTTGTTCCTTCGCGCGATCCTGGCCGCTCATCGCTCACAATGCCCCACGCATAAAAGACAGGTGTGAACAGCACCCGCGCCCCGCGTTCCCAGGCGGAGTGATCAAGCTGTTTTAAGAGATCAATGGTCTCAGCTTTCCCTGGATCGGGCGTCAAGTCCGCCGCGATGACCTGCCATTCCATTTCCCATTCCGTCCTGGCCGGCGCTTCTGACCACTGCCCGCCCAGCAGCCCCGTTTCGATGGCTTGCAGCCCGGCCTGGTGGAAAATGTCGTTCAGCTTCCGACCGATCAGCGGGTCGGCCCCTTGCCGGCGCAGCGCTTCCATTTGCCACTTTCCAATCACTGCTAACTCTTCCGGGTAGTCAATCCGTCCCCCGTAGTCCGGTTCGGCCAAAGCCAACACAGCCCCGCCGCGCCGCGTGACCCGCGCCATCTCACGGATCACTCGCGCCGCGTCATCCACCCAAAGCAGCAAAAAGTGACA
>CAIQJJ010000745.1 GCA_903872065.1 uncultured Anaerolineales bacterium
CACTTCAATCGGTTAAAAGCCTCGCCTCCAGAAATCCCCGTCCACTGGAGGCGAGGCTTCAGCCGAACGCGCTTCAACCGGCTAAAAGCCTCGCCTCCGGAAATCCTTACCGACAAGCTCAGCGCGCCTGAGCAAATTATCCCAACTTCTTTTCAGCGGCGTAGATTCTGATACACTTAACCTATGCAAGAACTCATCCTGGTAGTGGACGACGAACCCAAAGTGGCGCGGCTGGCGCGCGATTACCTGGAAAAGAACGGTTTTCGCGTCTTGACCGCCGCCGATGGCCGTTCTGCGCTTGAAATCGCGCGCCGTGAACACCCCGCCTTGATCGTGCTGGACTTGATGCTGCCCGGCCTGGATGGGCGCGAGGTCTGCCGCATTTTGCGCCGCGAAAGCGACGTCCCGATCATCATGCTGACCGCCTTGTCCGAGGAAAGCGATCAGATCGTCGGGCTGGAACTCGGCGCAGACGATTACATCGTCAAGCCTTTCTCGCCGCGGGCGCTGGTGGCCAGGGTGCGCGCCATGCTGCGCCGCGCCCAGGGGCAGGTCAAAGCGCCGGCCCGCTTGCAGGTCGGCGAACTGGACATAGACGTAGAGGGACACCTGGTCAGCCTGGCGGGCAGTTCACTGCACCTCACCCCCAACGAATTTAAACTGCTGGTCTGCCTGGCGCGCCGCCTCGGGCAAATCATCACCCGCGATCAGTTGATGGACGAATTGTACGGGGCCGCGCCGGCTGGCGTAGATCGCAGCATCGACTCGCACGTCAAAAACCTGCGCCGCAAACTGGAAAACGCGCGCCTGGCGGTGGAAACGGTGTATGGCGTCGGCTACCGCCTGCTCGAACAGGAGCGCCCGTGAACCATCACTGGCCGGGACGCCGCTTTGTCCTGTGGGGCTTTCTCGCCTTTTTTGGCGGACTGACCTTTTTATTCCTGTTGGGCATGGGGCTTACCCTGGCGCTTCTCACCGACTTCCCCTTGCTCAACGTTCGATATCCCTACCCGGGGCGCGCCCTTTTTGTCTTGTGCCTGGCGCCGGTGGGCTTTTTCATCCTGGCGGGCATCATGGGCAGCCTGAGTTTTCGCCGCTTTGGCCGCCCAATTGCAGAAATTCTTTCCGCGATTGATGCAGTGGCGCGCGGCGACTTGACCATCCGCTTAAACGAAAATGGCTCGCGCCCTGTGCGCGCCCTCGTGCGCAGCTTTAACCGCATGGTGGTTGAACTGGAACGCGCCGAACAGCAGCGCCGCAACATGACCGCCGATATTGCCCATGAACTGCGCAACCCTTTGCACATCATTCAAGGCAACCTGGAAGGGATGCTGGACGGCGTCTATGAGCCAAGCCCGGAAAACCTGAGCGCCACGCTGGACGAGACGCGCCTGCTGGCGCGCCTGGTGGCCGACCTGCAAACCCTCTCCCTGGCCGAGACCGGGCAGCTTCCGCTTCACCCGACCCGTTTTCTGGTCGCCGATTTGCTGGCGGACGTCGCGGCCAGTTTCGCCTCGCGCGCCGCCGAACAGGGCGTAGAGCTGCAGACCTCAGCCACGGCGGAGCTTGAACTCCTGGCCGATTACGACCGCCTGGATCAGGTGCTTTCCAACCTGGTCGCCAACGCGCTGCACTTTACGCCTGGCGGCGGTCGCATCCGCCTGGACGCCAGCCCCGCCGGCGACCTGGCGCGCATCGTGGTTAGCGACACGGGCGTGGGCATCCCGCCAGACGAACTGCCCTACATTTTTGATCGCTTCTGGAAAGGCGACCGCTCCCGCCGGCGCGATGGCTCTGGCAGCGGCCTGGGCCTGGCCATCGCCCGCCAGTTGGTTCGCGCCCACAACGGAGTCATCGAAGCCTCCAGCCAGCCCGGCCAGGGCGCCTCATTCACCATCGAACTCCCCCGCCCCCCCTCTTAACTCCCCACTTCCCACTCTCCATTCCCCACTGTCCACTTCCCCCTGCCTACTGCC
>CAIQJJ010000746.1 GCA_903872065.1 uncultured Anaerolineales bacterium
AAGCGCTTGACCTCGGCATAGAAATAGGAAAAGTGGTCATTGAGCGAATCGTTCACGCGGATGCAGGTGTACAGGCGAAAGGGCGCGCTGCACAGCTCCGCCGCGCAAACTGGCCCGCCGGCATAAGCCAGGCACAGGTTCACCCCCACCGTGCGGATGAAGGTGCTTTTGCCGGCCATGTTAGAGCCGGTGATCAGATTTAGCTCGCCGAGCGCCTGGACGCTGAAATCGTTGTACACCCGGCGCGGCAGCAGCGGGTGGCCCATCTGACGCGCCGTAAAAACCATCCCTGCTTCTGGGGCTGCGGCGGCGGGGGCGAGCGGCGCTACCTGGGGGAAAGCGTAAGCCGGGTTTTGCGCGGCGAACATCCCTAGCGAAACGAGCGCCTCCAACTCATGAAACGCGTCCAACCAGGCCGGCAGCAGGCGCGCCATGCGCGCTTTTTGCCGCGCCGCCAGCCAGGCGGCCCAAAAATCCCACGGCGTCAGCAGATTGAGCAGCACTCCTAGCGCCGGGTTCATGCGCAGCCCGGCCGCGGCGGTGGCCCACTTGACCTGGCGCAGCAAGCGCGCCGGGCGCTCCGCGCCCTGGGCAAAGGGCGCGCAGAGCGTCGCCAGCCGGCGCGCCTGGCCATAGGGATAAGTTTCCAAAAAGCGCAGCAGGGGTTGAAAGGCGTCCAGTTCCTCGTCCAGCCGTACCACCGCCGCCAGAAATTCACCGACCAGCTTTTGGTTGGCAAAATACAGGCCAGCATACAGCAAGGTTGAGAGCAGCCAGAGAGGCGGCAGTTTCCCGGCCACATTTAGCGCCAGGAGCGCCAGGTTGCCCAGCGCCAACAGGCTCGCCCATGGCAGTGTCCGGCGCAGGGCGGCCTCAGGCAGGGGGATGGCGAGCCAGGCGAGCAGCTTTTCCGCATCCAGGGGCTGGCGCGTGAGCAGGCGAAAGGCGAGCAGCAGGCGGTTGCAAAAGCGCGGCATGCGCTTCAACTCGCGCACGATCCCCTGGCGCGCCTCGATTTGGGCGCAGTCCGGCGCGCCGCGGCTCAACCATTCTGCCAGGCGGGCGCTGCCCTGGCGCGAGACGGCCCGATCGATCAAGTGGTGCAGCGAGCGCGGCCCGCTCAGGTCGAGATCGAGCGCCAGGGGCGAATTGCCAGCGGCCGGCGCCGCGGCTTCGGGGATGTGCGCCCAATCCAGCCTCAGCCGCGCCAGTTGTTCCGCGTGCAGCGCGCCCCACACGCGGAATTTCTCGTTCCAGCGGTCGACGCGCCGGTGCAGGCCAGCCACCACTGCGAACAAAAGCAGCGCCGCGCCAAAAACGAGCCAACCTGCGCCAGGCCCACTCAGCGCCGTCGCCGCCCAGGTCAGCGCGCCGCCGGCGCAGAAGAGCGCCAGGCGCGCCCAGGAATAGCCGCGGCTGAGGGCCTCGCCGCGCGCCGCGCGGCGCTCCATGCACTGCACAACGCCGGCCAGATGATTTTGGAGGGGAGAAGAAATCTCATCGGACATGGGGTATACTTCCATGCTACAATTTGCCATCTCATACATGGAGCGCCTATGAAGCAAAAACACTTTATCGATTCCCACAAAGGGGCTACTTTTTTGGCCGTCCTGCTGTTGATGGCCGTCTATAACCAGTGGCAAAACCCCACCGCCTGGGTTTACCTGGCCTTGCACGGCACGTATGGTTTCTTATGGGTGTTGAAGAGCCAGGTTTTCCCGGACGCCTCCTGGGAGCGTCCCACCAACTGGGCGTATGGGGTTTTCGTCGTATGGGGCAGCCTCAGCCTGTATTGGGTAGCGCCCTGGTTATTGACCTGGCGCGGGGTACAGGCCCCGCCCTGGCTGCTGGCTTTGTGCATCAGCCTGTACGCGTTGGGCCTGTTTATGCACTTTGCCGCCGATATGCAAAAATACTTTTTTCTCAAACACTTCCCCGGAAAACTCTTCAGCGATGGTTTGTGGGCGCGCCTGCGCAACCCGAATTACTTCGGTGAGCTGCTGATTTACGCCGGCTTTGGCTTGCTCGCCATGCACTGGCTGCCGCTGGCGATCCTGCTCTTATGGATTTTAGCCTACTGGCTGCCCAATATGCGTCGCAAGGATCGCGCCCTGGCGCAAATGGCCGGCTTTGAAGAGTATCGCCAGCGCTCGAAACTCTTCATCCCTTTTATCTTTTAAGCGTCGTATTTGCGCAGCAGCCTCAGCCCTTCCAGGCGCAGCGCGGCCGGCAGCAGTGTTTGGTAAATGTTGCAATGCGGTGAAGGCGCGTCGTAGCGCTGGCGGACGCGGTAGGTTGCCAGAGGACAGCCCCCGCTGCACCAGGCTTGCCACTGGCAGTCGTCGCAGCCCTTCTTTGAACTGGCGGGCAGGTTTTGAACGCCGCGCCTCTCCGCCTGCACCGCCGCCAGTGGATCTGGCGCAGCCAGGGGAAATGTTTGTCCAAGCTGCATCTGGCAGCGGGCAAGCTGGCCTTGCGGATCAAATACCAGGTAGTTTTGGCCCACGCCGCAGGTGCGAGAATGCGGGGCGCTCAGGTTGGCGCGATCGGTCAGGCTGCCCAATAAACTGCGCCGCGGCAGGCGCTCTTCAATCACGCGGTAGGCCGCCAACATGCCCTCAATGATCGCTCTTTCATCCAGGCTCAACCCTGCCTGGCCAGTGGAGAGATCATTTTCGCGGTAGAAATTCAGTGTAAAGGGCAGGCTGCGTTCCAGCACCCAGTCCATTAATTGCGGCAGCCCACTGGCGCTGCCGCTGCTAACGGTGATCGAAAGCTCCGGGGTCAGCCCATGATCGAGCGCCATTTCGATCGCGCCGAGCGCCTTTGCCGCGGAGCCGCGCCCATCGGGGAAGGCGCGCTGCCGGTCGTGGGTTGCGCCCAGCCCATCCAGCGAGATCGCCAGCCGTAGATTGAGCGTTTGCAGCGCGCCGACCATTGCCGGCGTCAGGCTGACGCCATTCGAAAGCACCACGCCTTGCAGCGCGATCTGCTTTTGCTCGGCCAGTTCCGCAGCATAGCGCTGTAGATCAAACAACTGTTCCGCCCGCAGCAGTGGCTCGCCGCCGGCGTATTTCACTTTGACATTTTGGTAGCCGTGCGCCTGCGCCGCCGCAAACGTGGCGCGCAGGGCGGCCTGGCCTGTTTCCAGCGACATATCCCTGGGCTGATGCGGCAGGTAGCAGTACGAGCAGCGCAAATTACAGCGGTCAGTCAGGTGCAGCCAGGCGCTCAAGGTCTGTGGCTGCGCTTGCTGGCCGGCCGGCGCGCCTTCTTGCGGCGTCAATAGCCCACAGCCAGCCATTTGGCGGGCGGCTTGCAGGCTGGCCTCAGCGTCAAATCCGGTCAATTCATCGGCGGCGGAGCGCCAGGTGCGCGGCGCGGCGAAACTTTCCAACAGGCGCGCCGCTGGCGCATTCATTAAGGCTCCACTGGGTGCGAGCGGCGATAACGCCAACCAACGCTCACCGGGCAGGCTGACCTGGGCGAGCCTGGGGCCGGCGAATTTCCCCGGCATGACCCATTTTCCGTTTTCTTGCGCTGGCGTAATGGCCTCGCTATTCGCATAGGCAAGGCCGCCGGTGCAGGCGCAATCGCAATCGCAGTCGCACTGTCCCTGGGCATCTATGGCCTGGGTTTGGATCGGAAGAACAAAAGGGGTGGAAAGGGGAATAGGCATAAAACGACGAAAGATCATTTTCTAAGAGGTAGGATGTAACCTTAAACGCGCTTCGACTTCACAAACATCACACATGGTCAGCAGTTCATCGCTGCGTAAAATTTCGTGGTCAGACCATGCTCTGCGAAAATCTTTGCACCAACGGATGACTTGTTGAGGGTTGGTCTGCGCCAACACGATGAGTTTTTGCGCCAGCAAATCGAGTTCATCGCTAAATTTGCGTTTGCCATAGCCGCCTGAGCGGCTGCCCAACCCGGCGTAGGCGGTTTTGTAAAGTTGAAACGCACGATCGTAATCGCTCATATCGTAAGCGATATCTGCCAGAACGCGCTGCATGCGTCCGGTATGGTGTTTGTACCCTTGCCCGACGAGCGCCTCCAGCGCCTCCGCTTTTTCGTGGATTTGCCGTGTAAGCTGCGCATCCTCGCGGTTCGATTGCAGCCAGAGATCGTAATAAACTTCGGCGCTGCCGACCAGGTTATTGACCTGGCTGCGGATATCATGGATTTCGATGGCCAGGGTCTGGCTGGTAGCGAAGCAGTTGAGCGCTTCGCTCAGATTGCCTTGATTCCAATAGACGCAGCCCAGGGCATGATAAGCCCACGGCTGCTCAATTTTGATATTGTATTGGATGCTTTGCTTCAGTTCAGCGGCCGCCTGCTCATATTGTTCTTTTAAACGACAGATGGCCCCGCGATAGTTACGCACCCGCGCCAGCCACAGCAGGTCATGTTCGGCCTCGAATATGTCGAGTGCAATGTTATAGTACTGAAGCGCTTCATCGTACTTGCCCCAGTTGCGATACAACTCGCCCAGGGTAGAATAGCTCATCCCGATCTCGCGTTGGCGATGATATTGCTGGCGGATCGCCAACGCCTGTTCGCAATACTTGGCTGCGCTGCGGTATTTCCCTTGCAAGGCCCACACATAACCGATATTATTCAGCGCCGAAGCCATTTGCGCTGCATCGAAGGTGATCGAGAGCGCCTGCGTATAATATTCAAGCGCCATATCCAGTTGGCCCATCTCACGATAGACCAGGCCTAACGAATTGAGCATGGCGCCTTCCCATCCGCGCAGTTCCGGCGTGAGGTGGCAGATTTGCAGCGCCTCCTCGAAGGCGACCGCCGCCTCTTTGTGGTGTCCTAACAATTTTTGGCTGTTTGCCAGGCGGGTCAAGACATCCAGGCGTTGATCTGCTTTCAGCACACCGCGCCGCAGCAAACGGATCGCCATCTGGCGCGCCTGATCGTACTCTCCCAGATCAATCGCTTGCAGAATTTTGCGCATTTCCAGGACGATGCTTTGCTCGAGGCTCAAGACGGCCGTATACGGTTCAATTTGCTCCAGGATCATCGCCCGCAGCGTAATGCGGTGAAAATGCTCCGCCTCATCGAAAAGCTGACAGAAGCGGGCGAAGCCGTCGTTGAGATTGGCGTACAGCGCATGGGAGATCAGATGCTCTGTCAGCGCCCAGCGTTCGCGCGCCAGAGCCTCCCGCTGGACAAATTCGCTAAGTTCGCTTTGCGGCGGGGCTGCATTTTGGCCGCCCGTTGCGGAGAAGGGCAGGTTCTTAATCGCTGCATCCAGCGTGGCCAATCGCCGTGAGAGGTATTCGACCGCCAGTTTGCTATCCCGCCGCCGCCGGCCCTGATCAGGGTCAACATTGGGCCAGACCTGCTCATTGATCATGCGGCGCATCTCATCGTGCAGCGAGATTTTCCCGCCTGGCAGTTGCTTGATGAAGGCGTAGTTGCATGCTTCCTGGTAAAGCTCATCTGCTTCGTCCGGCGGCAGGCGCAGCAGAGTGACGATCCCTTCCGTGTCCAACGGATGGATGCGCGAAAGCGCCAGTGTCAGGCGGTCCAATGGTCGGCGCATTTGTTCCAGTTGGAGGGCAAGCGCCGTCTCGAAATTGCTCCAGTCTTGCTCCGGGCGCGTTTGACTCCCCTGTGCATCCACTTCAAGCAGCCAGGGCAGTGGAATGTGATGCGCCAGGTATTCCGTCGCCAGATCGAGCAGGATGGGACGTCCCTGCGCCAGCGACAGCAAGGCGGCGGAGAGTTCGGGCGCCAGGGTGATATGAAGAAGCTGCTGTTTGTTGGCCAGGTAGGCGTTGCTATCTTGCTGCTGCAGAGCCTCCAGGTTGACCAGGATAGCCTGGCGATCGGGCTGCTCCAGGTCTTCTTTGGCAAGCAGTTCCTGGTAGATATTGGCGGTGTTGCGCCCGGCCAGCACAAATAAAGTATTGCGCGCGGTTTTCACCAGGCGGCGAAAATCATCCCAAACATGTTTTTCTTTGAGGCGCTCGGTGGTATCAAACAACAACACCACGCGGCAGGTTTTTGTCACCTGGTTGAAGTTTTCCACGAAGGTTGTGTGCGCCAGATCCGATTGGTTGTCCAGGGTGAGGGCGTCCATCCCGTGGATTTCCATGCTGTTTAAGCGCTGCAGCTCTTGCAAATAGGGTTGGAACGCTTTTTGGCCTAGCGCCTGGGCGATGCGCAGTTCCACGTTTTCAGGGATGTGCAGCGCCAGGTCATCAAAGTCCATCACCTCAGTTACCACAATTTGCGGCTGAAGCGAATAGCGCCGCTTGATCTCCTCCAGCAGGCGCGTTTTGCCGATGCCGCCTGGCCCGTGAATGCACACTACCTGCTTCTCGCCGTGGGCTTGCAGCAGTTGGGCAATTTTTGCCAGTTCGATTTCGCGTCCAATAAAAGGCACACGCTCAACCATGTTTTGCTCCTTCATTGGCTTTTGCAAACCAGTTATCAATAGTCGCCAGCAGGTCTGCGTAGGGCGTTTGGTCGTATTGGTCGCTGCGCAGATAATAATTTACCGTAAAGCGCAGTTCCCAATCTTCTTCCAGGGTTTGAAGCAGCGCTTTGTGTTCCGCCTGGTAGCTGCGCGCCGGCACCACACGTTCCTGCAAAAGGATTTGCAAGGCAGCCGGCACATCTTGCAAAATAAACTTTTGCCGCAGTTGGCGCCGCTCGGCGGACTTGGCCTGCAAGAGCAGCGCCGCGTTTTGCTGCAATGCCTGGTGCAAGTATTCCAGCATCCAGATTTCAGGTTTTTGCACCCCGCTTTGGCGGATGTGTTCGGCGCAGAGCGCCTGGGCATGGCGGCAGAAGGCGGCGAATTCCTCTGGCTGCTCGCGGAATAGGGCCATCGCCAGCAGGCGGCGCGCCAGGTCATCGCGCAGCACGCGGCCCTTCCAGTCCAAAAGATAGGTAGAGGTCAATTCATCTGCCAGGTCATATTCGCTGTCAATATCCAGATCTTTCCATTCTCCCATCATCTGCCGCAAAATCTCATAATCTACATAGCGAAAGACGCTCAAACGTCCAATGACTTTATACAGCTCTTTGGTGTTTTCCGCCAAACCTGCCCGCAGTTCATTGACGATCGGGCGGACAATGTCTTCCCAGATGTGTTGGCTGAAGAAGTTGATGAACACATCCGGCGTCATGCCTCGGCTGCGGTACTCCTTCAGCACTTGCGCCACGCAGCCCGGATGGCCGCCGGTGATGAAGAAGGTGTGCGCCGCGATCAGGCTGACGCTGTTCTCGTTATAGGTCGGCAGGTAATCGCGGGCGGCCTTGCGCACCACATCATATTGGAAAGGCGAAAGTCGCAGCACTTCCAGCGGCAGGCTGACCTTGCGCACCGCCGGACGCATGGCCAGGTAGCGCCCGGCCATGATCACACGAAAGCGATTGTGATGTTTCTCGAAAAATTCAAGCTGACGCAGGCACACTTCCAACAATGGAATGAGCAGGCTGAATAACTGCTGCACCAATACCAACGATGGTTTTTTCTCCAGATCAATCAACAATGCCAGGCCTTGCTTGGGATTTCTTTCCAATTGATTTTTCAAAGCCCCGGCCAGTTGCAAGCCGGGCGGCATGGAATCGGGCTTGGTTAGCTTGATGCCCAGCTTGGCGGCCAAATGGTCTATTACCGTGTTCAGGTCATGATGCTCATCCACCGCCACGTAGACGCATGACCAGCCTTGCTGTTGAAAACGTCCCTCGATTTCGTGCAGCAGATTGGTCTTGCCGTAGCCAGTGGGGGCATCCAGCAAATAGTAGGCCGGCGCGTAAACATCCAGGATGAGTTTGATCTCTTCCTGGCGATTCGTGAAGGGAAAGCTATCCGCATCACTTTCTTCTGGCGCAGAGGCTGTTTTGGCCAGTTCAGCCTCTAATTGCATGACCCTGGCGCGCTGTTCGTCCAATTGAACTTGCACTTCCGCCGGCAGAGTAAGAGCAGGATAACCGGCGTTTTTGACTTCCAGGTTTTCAAGCGTCTTGCGCGCCGCCTCAAGTTGGCGCTTCAAGCTATCAGAATTATCCATTGAATATCAACCTTTCCCTGGGAAAGCCTTTTCATTCAGGTAGACTGATGGTCAGATGACAGGAGCCGCCGTTTAGAGGAACTACCACCTGTCCAGCCGACAACCTCAGGTTAAATTCCTTTTCTTCACTGCCCAGGCTCACGCGCAGCTCGGCCGGCAGGCCTTCTGAGCTTCCCGCGGGGGTGACGGCGTGCACCCACACTTTCAGTTCGGTCGCCGGCGTCTTGGGCAGTTGAACGTGGAGCGCGCACAGGTCAGCAAAGGCGGTTATCGTTCCGTTCGCTGCCTGCCGGCGCTCCTCGTGATCGCGATAGACTAATTGTACATCCGCTTTCACTGCTTGACCACCGCTTGAGACGACGAATATTCCTGTGGGCGTTTCTCCTTGTTCTTTGCGCAGCTCTACCACCACCCGCGGCGCAAAAGCCCCCTGGCGCGCCAGGCTGATCGTGAGCGCCGTCAGCAGCGCGCCGCTGATCAGCGCCGCGGCCCGCTCAAAGGGATTTTGCCAGATAACAACCCCGTACAAAAATAGGCCTACCAGGTAAAACAGAGCAATGCCGGCCAGCAGCGCCGGGCGCCCGAGGAAAGAGTAGACCACTCCTGGCGCCATTTCCCCTTTGCTCCGGTTGGCCAGCAGCAGCCAGATTGGAAAAAAGCCGCCCAACGCCGGCGTTACAAGAACGCCCAAAAAATTGAGTGGGGCGCTAAACGAAGCCTCGCCGCTTAACAGCAGACCCTCGACCAGCAAAAAAGCCGCGATCACCGGGCTGACGGATAGGACGGCGCGCCCGACTTTGCTGAAGACAAGCCCGCGCCCGTGTTGGAAGAAACCGGCCTTGGCGTTTGTGGAGTGATCTTTGGTCTCATCCAACGCGCGCCATACCTTCTTGGGCAGGCGGCGGCCGCGCCTGGTTGAGAGCGCCGAGCGATAGCGAATTTCGCCGTTTACTTCCACCTCGCGAACAAAACCTTGTTCCCCCAGTCGCCTCATCAACGCCTGTGCTTCAGCCTGCGCCATGCTCGTGTATGTCATCACACTGGCCAGGTTCACCTCTGTGCGTCCATGCACCGCCTCGCGCAGCATCCAGGTAACCACCTTGCGCTCGGCATCGGGTTGTGAAAATACATCTGCTGCATTGGGGATGGCTTTGTCTTCTTCGCGTTCGTAGCCCAAGCGCAGTGATGAGGAGATTTTCAGACGCACAAACTCCGGCCTGGCTTCAAGAATCTCCAACGCCAGGCGCGGCTTGCGCAGAAGAACGATATGCAGTCGTTCAAGCAGCCCCTCTGCCTCCCACTGTCCTTTAATGGCCAGTTCGGTGCGGTACAAGTGGCCTTCGAATTGTACATCCAGATAGAAACGCGCCGGTTTCTCTGGCGATTCGTTGCTGGCCTCGCCCAACCCCAGGTAGGTCAATCCCATGCGCAGTTCGCCCCTGGCGCGGGCAGCCTTGCGCCAACTATTGGTCAAGATCAGGCGGCCCTGGCGCTGCGGCAGGACCAGAATCGGTTGGCGCTCGATGGGCAGGTATTCGCGCATCAGGTGATACAGGCGCAGCGAGAAATGGATCACTGCCAGGCCCATACTCAAAGCAAAAAGCAGGCCTGCAGCGGATACCGCCGGGCCTAACCGCGCCGCCAGCGGGGTCAGGACTGTGCCTGGCTCCCTGCTCAATCCTTGTGGGCCGAGCGCCCCATTCACCGCCGCCACCCACAGGCAGTACAGCAGGATGGCGCTCGCTTGAGCGGCGACCGCTCCCCAGATCAACGAGCGGGCGCTTGAGTCGCGTCGTAAGACCACCTGGGCGCTGTTGCCAATCGCCAGGTGGCCGAAGTAAGCCATCGAAACGACGCCGAAGAGCAGCGATACAGAAGAAGGGAAAGCCCCTTGCGGAAAGGTCGCCGCATTGAAATTGGCTGGATCGATCTGAATGAAGGCCAACAGGGCCAATGCCAGGATCAACGCTACCCCTACAATGCTGAGGAGCAGCGTCGCGGCAAAAGGTGTATTCAATGAACCGCGCCAGATGAAATGGAAAGTGACCAGGAAAAGCGCAATCCCCCAAATCGCGGCCGGGATGCCTGTCACCGCGGCCAATGTGGCGGCGAAGCCGACCGAATAGGCCCACAGGATCAAGAAACAGGTTGCCGCGAGGCCGGCGAAAAACACCAGCGAACTGAGCCGTCCGAGCGAATCGTTGACCAGTTGGCTGAACGAAGTCTCGCCGTAGCGCAGCGCCCCGTTGCGGCTGACCGCTTCGGCCAGGCCGGCGATGGTAAACATATTAATCACCCCAAACGCGATCAATATCACTGCCCCGGCCAGCGGGCCAAATTCTGCCAACGCAATCGGCAAGGCCAATACACCCGCGCTGAACATCTCGGTCAGGGTCAAAAAGAAGATCAACCAGAAGGGATGCAGTGTCTCCAGGCGGGCAGACAACCGCGACCCAACCCAATACAGCCGCTCACCCAGGGGGAGGCGCGTGACAAAGACCGATTGCAATGGCTGTTGGTACTGCTGCTGATAAGAACGCTGCACGGCGGGGTCATCCATGCCGAGGGCGGCGCGGATGCCAGGGACAGCCGCGTAAGGCAGGTAATATTTCTGCCCCAGGAGATAGCTGAGCGTTGCCCGCACTGCGGCGCGTTCTGGCACGAGCGCCGCCCACTGTGGAGCGTAGCGCTCCAACTCCTGGATTGTCGGCCCTTCAGCCGGCTTGCGTCCCATGGCCAGCAGCTTGAGCAAAGTCAGATCATGTTCTTGCGTGGTCTCCAGAGATGGAAAACGTTCTGTAGTTTGTTTCGCTTGGGCGACCAGATGCGCCGCCTGGTTTTCAATGGCGAACAGCACTGTGTTGGCTATCTTGGCATGCCGGTCAAACAGGCCATTCAACACATCTTCTCTTCTCAGCGTTTCGAAGCTATCAGTCATGCCTGCCGCCTTACGTTCACCTTAATCTTGGGGGCAACCCATCGTATCCGATTCTTGCGCGTGGCGTTTATTATACTCTTGAAATCGAAATATGTTGCACAAATCTATACCGTTACAAAAAATCGATCAAGATGTTGAGAACGCCGACAAGCAGCAGGCCCGATAGCGCCAGCAGCATGTAGGCCGCCCACGAGATGGACTTTGCGCCGTACAACCTCTGCTCGACCCATCGGCCGCTGATTGTCGCCGCCGCGCCGAAGAGGATGATCCCGCTGCGCGACCACAGGCTGGCGACGCCGAACGCAGCGGTGAAATCGTTCTCCCATCCAAGCCAATAGGGCAGGGCGGTATTGGCAATATCGCCTAATGGGACAACAAAGCACCAGATGAAAAGCGTCGCGGCGATCGACGGGCGCGGCTGCGGCCAACGCCAGGCCAGCAGCGCTGTCAGCAGCATCATGCTCAACCACAGCACATAGGGCGCAATCGAGACTGCCTCCCTTGACTGCCCGCCGCCAGGGGGGAAAAGGAAGCGGATATAGCCCCAGCGTCCCCCGCCTGGCATCCAGGCAAATTCCAGCACCCGCCCGCCTTGCAGCAGCACCGCCAGGGCATGCGCCGCCTCATGCAGCGCTGTGCAAAGGATCGCCCCTGGCGGCGCGAGCAAGAAGTGCAGCCAGTGTCGTTTGAAGAAATCCCAGATCTCTTTGAAGACGGTCATTGCTCCTTAACCCGCCCGCTCACCGGATTCTCTTTCCCTCCATTCCGGCATGGTTGTTCAGGTAGCGCAGCCAGCCCT
>CAIQJJ010000747.1 GCA_903872065.1 uncultured Anaerolineales bacterium
CACTGATATACAAATTGTCGCTCTCGAAGCGCACCGTGGCGGAGTCTATCTGCTGCGCGCCGGGGTAAAACGCATCATGATAGGCGTTGAAGGCAGCGCCGGCTGGCGAAACGCGGCAGCCTGGGCTACCGCCTGCGCCATACCCTGGCGAATGCGTTCGAGCGCCAGGGCGGGGTGGAGGTTAATGGTAGAAGCGCCAACACCCTGCTTCACCGCCACGGTCTGGATGGAGGGATTGAAGGCGAGCGCCGCCTCGCAAATTCCCTGGTCGCCCGAAAGGAAGACCAACGGGACGCCCACATAGGCCGAGGTCAGGGCGTCCATCAAAAACTCGGAAACGAGGCGGCCATTGAGCTTGAGCATCGTCACCTTGCCGGTGAAACTGTGCGCCAGGGGGCTGCCGCCAGACCCGACCGGCGAGTGATACCCGATCAGAGCGACGGCGGCAAAGGTGTTGTCCAATTCTTGCAGGGTGAGGAAGGGATGACCGCTCCAGCCGCGGATCAGGCGCGCCGCCTGGGGAAGTTCGGCGGCGATCAAGTTGCGGGCGGTGTCATGCGAATCCTTAACCCAGATTTCAGTGGCCCCGGCCTCCAAAGCCCCCTGGCAGGCGGCGGCCACTTCCGCGGTCATTTGCTGGCGGGCGGCCTCCCACTCGGCGTTGCCGGCGTCAGTCTCATTCCAGTGGGTCGTCCCGGTAATTCCTTCAATATCAGCGCTGAGATAGATTTTCATCATCCTTTTCCTTTCTCAAATCAGCCAATTTTCGGTTGAACCAATCTCATCCACGGTGGCAAACAAGCGGTCGGGGGCGTGCGCCAGGAGCGCCTCAGGATGAGTATAGCCCCAGGCGACCGCGCCAAAGGGGATGCGCGCTTTGCGCGCCGCCTCCAGATCGCGAATTTCATCGCCAATATAGATCGCCTCCTGAGGAGCGACCTTGCTGCGGCGCAAAATCTTCTTCAGGCGGCCCGGTTTGCCAAACAAAGAAACGCTGCACTCATAGTATTGGATCAAGGCTGCATTTTGCGGGCCAAGAATCTGGCAGACATTTTCATAGGCGTTGGAAGTAACCAGCCCCAGGGTCAGGCCCTGCCCGGCCAGGCCTTGCAGCAGGGCGTCAATTCCAGCGAACAAGGGGATATGATGGGCGTTTTGCGTCATCAACTTGCGCACATAGCCGGCCATGCGCAGCACCTTCCAGATCGGCACGCGATACTCTTTTAGAAGCTTGCGCGCCCCAAAACGGCGCATCCGGTCAATGTCGGCGGGATCCACCCGCCGCAGGTGATACCGATCGGCCAGGTGATCGAGAACGCTGAGCGCCCAGGGGAAGGAATCAGCCAATGTACCATCGAAGTCGAAAATTGCTAATCTATAACGCATCATATCGTTGTTGTGTACTCCAAACCCTAAAGGTTTCTTAAACCTTTAGGGTTTGAAAACTATTAAGGTTTATTCGCTGCCGGCCACATTCCAAAGCTGCCGCATCTCGTCGCAAGTTGCGAGCAGTTCATCCAGGCTGCCCCTGGCTTCCACCCGGCCCTCTTTCATCACGATGATCTGATCGGCGCGGCGCAGGAGCGGACGGCGGTGCGAGACCGCCAGAGTGGTGGACTCGCCATGCGCCGCGATGCGCTCCCAGAGCAGCCGCTCCGTCTCCACATCCAGGGCGCTGGACAGGTCATCGAAGACGAGCAGTTCAGGGCGGCGGATGAACATCCGCGCCGCGGCGGTGCGTTGAATCTGACCGCCGGAGAGCTTCACGCCGCGCGGGCCGACCTTCGTCTCCAGGCCGTCGTCCAATTCTTCCAGGTCACGCTCCATCACCGCCAGGCGCAGGGCGGCCTGCAGATCGGCCTCCTGCTGATCCAGTCCGAGCAAGACATTGTTGCGCAATGTATTGCTGAAGAGGCGCGGCGTCTGGGCGGTGTAGGCGCAGCGCGGCGGGGTGAAGAAACTGCCGGCATCCGTCACAAGCTGCCCGTTCCAAAAGACCTGGCCCGCATCAGGCGGCAGCAGTCCGAGCAGCGCCCGCAGCAGAGTCGTCTTGCCCCAACCCACCCCCCCCATAACATAAAAACGCAGCTGGTGGAGCGCGAGGAGCTGACGCACAACACGCGGCGCTTCCGGTTCGCGCTCCCGACGCCCCGACATGTGCTTGGCCTGCCCGTAGGGCAGCACATCTCCCTCAAGTACACCGACGCGGACG
>CAIQJJ010000748.1 GCA_903872065.1 uncultured Anaerolineales bacterium
CACAACAGTTTCAATCCACGCCCCCCGTGAGGGGAGCGACCCCGGACACTTGGACAACCCGGACATAAGGCAGAGTTTCAATCCACGCCCCCCGTGAGGGGAGCGACGGCAACACCTGGGGGGCGCGACAAACATCCCCGCCAGATATTGCCCCCCCATCATACTACAAACGCCTCTGATCAGCAAATTTTCATTCCAAGTGAGCCAATATACGGTTGTTAAGGTACTTCAGGCTTGCGAACCTCCCAGTGATTTTATGTTCACTTCAGGTTCGCAAGCCCGGCTTAACCCCGCTCTGGCTGTTGGAATGTCTAGGCAACCAGTACGCCTTCCAGGTCGAGGGAGGGTTTTGCCCCCACATGCTCCACCCGGCTGCGCCACTCGTCGCCCAGGTAATAATAGCGCAAACTGTCCTTATCTTTGTCAATCAACTTTTCAAGCTTGGCTTGCAGCAGCTTCCAGCGCGCCGCATCAATGATACATTCAAAGACCGAGTTTTGCACCCGTTGGCCATAGTCCTCGCACGCTTTCGCTACCTTGCGCAGCCGTTTCTGACCGGCCGGCGTTTCAGTATTGACATCATAGGTAATCAGCACCATCATAGATTCTAGCTCCAAAAGAAGGGCGGGTAAGCGTCCAGATCGCCGCGCAGGTGGCGCGCCAGCAGCAAGGCCTGGATATGCGGGATCAGCCCAAAGGGGATGCGTTCATCGAGGTAAGGATGGGTGATCTCTTCCTTCTTGCGTTCCTGCCAGGCGGTTAAGACCGCTTTGCGCGTCTCGTCATCCATCAGCACCCCGCCGCTTTCCTTTTGGGTGAAACCTTTGCCAGCGATCTGCTTGCGGTTGACCAATGATAGCGCCAGGCGGTCGCCAAAGACCGGGCGCAGTTCTTCCATGACATCCAGCGCCAGCGAAGGCCGCCCGGGGCGATCCTGGTGCAAAAAGCCCACATACGGATCAAGCCCCACTGCTTCCAGCGCCGAGGCGACATCGTTGGTCAGTAAAGTGTACAAGAACGACAGCAGCGCATTCATGTTATCCAGCGGCGGGCGGCGCGTGCGTTCCTCAAAGCGGAAATCCTCGCGCTGCTGCAAGATCAACTGATCGAACACACCAAAGTAGATTTTGGCGGCGCTGCCCTCGAAAGCCATTAACTCCCCGACCGTCTTGCAGCCGGGGATGACCGCCAAAATTCCCTTCAGGGTGGCCGAAGCTTGCTCCAGGGCCTGTGCATCTACCAACATGGCGTGATCGCGCAGGGCGCGTTCGATCACCTTGCGGCAGTTGGCGATTTTTCCGAGCAAGAACGAGGCCGCGATGGGCACGCTTTCCACCTGTTCGGACAGGATGTACTGCTTTTTTCGCAGCAGTACATTCCCCTTGACCTGGCCGATGATACGCGCCTGGAAGCGCCCGTTAGGGGTCAGAAAACACAAGCCCACGTTGCGTTCGGCGCATGCGCCCATCAGCGCCGGGCTGACTCCCAGGTAATTGAAACAAACGATGTTCTCGATATTATGCAAGGGCAGGCGCGTCGAGGTATGTTCGTCTTTTTTGACGACCACAGTTTCCCCTTCCAGGGAAAGGTAGGCTTCAGGGCTGGTAACGTAGAGGACATTGGCAAGAGTTTTCATAGTTCAGGCGCTCTTCAGGCATTCTTTAGGCGTTCTTGGATGTATTGCGAGGCCGGCATCACTTTTTCTTGCAAGCTGGGCAGGCAGACATCCGCCAGGGAGCAGGAACGGCAGGCTTTGGAGGGTTTGACCCGCGGCGTGTAGCCGCGTTGGAAGAACCCGTGCATCTCTTCTGCCATCTTACGCACCAGTACGCGCAGTTCAGCGTTGAGCGGCACATCCACACGGCGGCGCGTCTCGCCATAGTACAGATAGCCGGTTGGGATACGCACACTCAACATTTCTTCCAGGCAGAGCGCCTGGGCGCAAAGCTGCGCCTCGTCGCAGGCGTCATGCTTCTCTTTGCCGCGTTTGTACTCCACCGGAGCGGGGTGGTACAGACCCTCCCGCCCCGGCAGTTTCACCCCATCGCCCTTATCCTGCGCCTCCAGCAAAGTAAACTCAACCACATCGCATATCCCCGAAAGCCCCAGGCGGTAGGAGGCCACCGGCACGGCGCGGGTAGTGATGACCCCTTTACGGGTCTCGTTGAAAAACGGGTCGTCCACCCGCTTGTGCAGCAGTTTGCCCTCAACCGTCAGCACATTTTCCTGCCACTGATGTTCGACGTGGATCAGCGCCCACTGCCGGCGGCAAAAGACAAAGTGCTGAATGCCAGACAGGGGCAAAAGTTCATCGGAGGTGTATTCGGGCTTGAGCATTGGGTGTCAACGCCAGTTTATTTCTCGATCAACGTCACGCCGGTGGGGAGATCAGCGATGTTAACGCTGACTTCGTAATCGTTGAAATTGCGCGGCGGGTTGGCGTCAGCCTTTTTGCTTACTTTAACCAGGTCGAACAACTTGTGCGCCGGCGCGTTGCCGAGATCGCTGTCATGTTTGAAAATGATTAACTTGCGTGTTGCCATTTTGCCGCGCGCTGCCGAGCGATCATGCTCAAACAAATTGACCAGCGCCTCCCACAGCAACCCCAGGTCTTCATCCGAGAATCCAGTGCCTTTGGTCGAGTCGTTAGCCAGTTTGGCTGAAACGTACCCCTCCGCGCGGTACAGGCCGTAAGGGACGATATGTTTGCGGCCCATTGTGCGTTCTTTTTCCGCATCCTCGATTTTGGTCACAGTCTGGCGCGTGATCGTTACTTCTTGCTGGATGATGGGGTCAATGCTGCGCGAGAAGTTGATTTGCACCGGGCCGCGCACCTGGCCGCAGTTATCGCCCGTACTCATCACTGCGCCAAAAGTGCGCACGTCAAAGAAGTTGAGACACATCCATTTGCGCGCTTCGTTGACCTTCTCTAGCTTCGCCGTGTCGCCAGTCTTCAGACCGATTGCCACGTAGGCCTCAGCATGATTTTGGTTGAGCGGCGTACCTTCTTTGATATAAATGCGGTAGCCGGCTGCATCCCCTTTGACCAGTTCAATATAGTTGCGGATTTTCCGTTTCAAACATACATCGGTGACAAGGCCATAACCGGTTTCAGGGTCAATGCGCGGCATGTTGCCAGCGTCGGGATCTCCGTTCGGGTTGCCATTTTCGACATCATACAGCAAAACAAATTCGTAGCGATTGTTGATAGGGGTAGACATAAGATAGATTCCTTTCAAATGTTATTTCGATTCGGATGAGGCAGTGGATTTAGTGTTTTTCGCGGTGTACAAGTCTTTCCGCTCGTGGTAGTAGCCCAAGACAAAAATGCCCTGTTCGTCAAGCGATAAACGGGAAGGGATGGGGTTGCTCTTGACATCCAGCAAATCTAATATGTCCTGGATGCGCCGGTCGTAGTAGATGCCGCCGACTTTGGAAATGTGATGCTGGGAAAGCCGCAGCAGAACAGGAAATACGCTGGCCGGAGAAGCACAGGCAGAGGTGAAATAGCGGTCTTTAATGCTGGCATTGACATCCCCGATGGCTTCTTTTTGTACTTTCTCTAAAATAGCGAACAAACGTCCCAACACATAGGCGGGAATGGTGGCTTGCTCATTGAGCGACATAACGAGAACCTCCTGAAGTTTAGGCTGATTGCGATATTTGCGCACAAGAAAGGCTTTGATGATCGCGGCGCGCACATAGTTGATTTTTTGAATATATTTTTGTGAATCGTCTACATCGGCGCGGATGCGGTTGATGATGGCGTAATACAGCGCCGCCGGGTAAGGCCCGCCGCTGAGGATTGCACGCATCACCGCCCCTGCCATTAAGGGTGAGGCGTCTTTGTCTTTGGATTTTTTCGAGACCGTCTCGTTCAATATCTGGCCCACGGTGATGTAATCGGGCTGATCATCATATTCTTTGACGATTTTCAAATCCTCGTAGTGACGCATGATGCGTTCTACAATTTTGCCAAAGGCATCGGTTAAGAAAAAGCGCACCGCAATGCGCGCCGCGTTGGGGGCCAGGCCAAGCACATAGAAACGAGTATCTTTGTCCAGCCCCTCGGTCAGCCTGGAAACATCCAAGGCTTGCACCTTGCGCACTTTGTTGGAGATTTCCCCCATGCGCTTTTCGGCTTTTTTGCGTCCGGCTTGATCTGTTTCTGCTTCTTCCAAAAGCTCTGGCTCAATCAGGCTGGCGAAAGCGTTGGCGTATTCCTTCTTTGCGCTCTCCGCCCAATAGACAAGGGTAGTGTCTCCCATGTAAAACTTCTTGTGCGGATTGGCTGAAGAAAGCAGGTAGTTCAGCGCCGTGGTGTAAGCAAAAGTCGCTTTTTCACTGACGGGTGCATTTAACC
>CAIQJJ010000749.1 GCA_903872065.1 uncultured Anaerolineales bacterium
GCCCGACCGAACGCAGGATGGCGTCCAACCATTCATCACGGGTGAACTTTTGGCGACCTGCCACGTAGCCGTCGAAATCAAAGCGGCTGAGCTGAATTGGACGCAGGTCTTCCACGTAGAAGGTGTAATCATCGTCCTCGATCTCGTTGTAGCCGAGCGTGATCTCCGCCCAAATGCCGCCTTCCAGCAGGCGTTCATTGTCGCGGTAGAACTTTTCGGAGATCGCCACGCGCTGCGAGTTGAAGTTTTCGAGCGCCGCCCAGTGGCGCTTTTCGCTTTCCACGTAATTGACATGCACTTTGTCAATAAAACGGTGGCGGCCCTTGGTGGCTACCTTCGATTGGGCGGCGTTGGATTCATCCGGGCGCACGTAATTGTCTTGCAGGGTCGCCAACACCGCCTCCAGCCCCTCCTGGATCTCGGCCTGGTCTTCGCTGGCGCAGTAACGCGCCAGCAAGAATTCCAGGACAAAGGTCGGAACGTTTGTCCCCTTCTTGATGCGGTGCAGCAAATCCTTGCGCACCACTTTGCCCGCAAAAATACTCGTCAGTTTCTGATCTAATCCATCCATGCTTCTACACCGTATAATCCGTCTCTAACTCCAGGGGTTTACCGAGGGCCGTCAGGGTGGCCGGCGCGAGCGCCTTCAAGACGAATTTGCCCTCAAAATCCAGTTGCATCTTGATTGTGACCGCGATCTTCACCCCTGGCTTGAGTGTAATCAGCCGCGTCGCCGGATTTACCGCTCCCCCCGGCTTGGCTTCACCCACCACCTGCCCTTTGAGATCGTGGGCCTCAAGCAAGATCTCCACCGCGTCTTCGCCGCCAAACAGGCTGCCCTGGCCGGCGAGCGAGACTTCAACCACCGGCAGGCGGGTGGTGATCTTCCTGGCCTCATGTTTATAGCTGATCAGCACCGAGAGCGTTTCAGCTTTTTTCTCCGGGGCGCGCAGGCGCACCGAAATCACCGGCACCAAAGCCTCTTGCAAAGAAAGCCCGCCGTGAAAGTAGGTCAGCCCGGCGCGGTATGCGACCAGGGCGCGCGGCGCAGCGGCGCGTGGGAAATCCCCCCTGATCCCAAGCATTTCCACCGGCAGAACCAGGTTGGCCGAGTCGCCGCTCCCATCCCCCAGCAGCATGCGCTCGTGAGTGTTGACCCATTGGCCAGAGGGTTTGGCGCAGCTATCGCCGGCCTCGGGCGCCGGGTTGAGGAAGAAGCCGTGATCGGTCAGGATGAAGGCATCTTGAAAGCCCAGCCCGGCCAGGTGATGCAGCGCGCTGCGGATGCGCTGAAAGGCGCGGCTGATCAGCGCCGGCGCCGCCTCAGGATTGCTCTCAAAATCGTTATCCATTTCATTGCTGCGCAGCGCCAGCAGTTCGACGACGCTGTCGAGGCTGGGACGTTGTTTGATGAACTTTGCCAGATCCATTTCAGCAAAGCGCTGCCCATAGCGCTTCCGCAAGACTTCCATGCGCTGCGCGGCGCTGGTCAGCGGTTGTTCGTCCAGGATCACGGTCAGTTTTGCATCTTTCGTGGTCAGGCGCAAATTTTGGGCGGCCCCGGGCAGCAGGCTGGCCATTCCAACCAGCGTCGCCGTGGGCAGTTGGGCGCAGGCAGCCTGGACTTCTACCTGGCCTTCTTCATCCAACTGCCTGGCCAGTTCAACGCCCAATTCGTAGCGCGCCGCATCAATTAGAAACAGGGCAACGCGCCGGCCGCTCTCCATCAACCTGGGCGCGACCAATTTATCGAAAACAGCCGCATTCGCCAGGCGGCTGGACATGGGCCAGCCGCTCTTTTCGACCTGGCGCAAAAAGCTGTGCTGCATTTTTTCGGCCAGATCGCGGTACGCCAGGCGCGCCTGCTGGATGATCGGCGCAGCATTGCCCTCCACGCCCAGCGCGTCGCTCGCCGCCTGTTCAAATTCGCGCTGCAAGCGATCCACCTCGCGCAGGTTGGCGAGGTACGCCTCTACCAGCGCCTCCAGGCTGCGGCCGCACTCCGGCCACAGCCGCCTGGCGTCCTCACACGCCTGGACTAAACTGGCGGCGGCCTGGAGCAGGTTCCACTGCGACTGGTTTTCACCCCGCCCCACCCACACCGAGCGTCCATGCCGGGCAAGCAGATGCCGCAGCCTGTCCGCGCTGCCGCGCTGGAGCGCATCCACCGCCTGGTTAAAGCAGGCGCGCTCTTCAAAGGGAAATGTATCTCGCACGCCGAAATCTTCAATCTTTTGGCAGAACGCCGGCAGACCGAGGTCTTTTTCAATCCCTACCGCGCGCTCGATGTAAAGCGTTTGGGCCGATGTGTCGCGGCGCAGCCAGTCGCATAAATCTTCTACGGCGGGGCGCGCTTCCGCCGGGGCGCGGGGGACATCGGCAAGGGCGGAGGGCAGCGCCGAACCAGCTTGCTGCAAGTCGAAGACAAACTCGCTGTAGAGCAGGCAGCGCCACAATTCATCTGCCAGCGCATCCCAACTGTTGGCGCGGGTCGAAAATTTCAGCCCCAGGGCGCTTTGGCACAGCCGGCGCACTTCCTCAGCCCAGGCCTCCACCCCGGCCGCCCCCTCTTTGAGCGCCGCAAGCTGGGCGATTGAGGGGGTCAGCAAAGCAAACAGGATCTCGCGCGTCGATTCAACGCCCAGGCGCGCCTGCAAATTGGGCCAGCCGGCCCCGCCCCCCACCGCGTCAATGACGGCGAAGCCCGGGTTAGGGTCGGTTTTGAAGACGCGGCGGATTTCGGTGGCGAAATCGGGCCGCGCCCTCAGGCACAGGCTCAGGTACTCATCGCCGTCGCTTTCCGGGAAAACCGCGCCGCAGGCCCCGTACACGGCAAAGGGGTCGCGTTGTTTCTCTTCATCGGTCGCCGGCGCTTTGACCGGCGCATAGATCAGGATGCCCTCCAGCGCCGGGTTTGGCTGGCCAAATTCGCGCAGCGCCGCCGCGCGGCTGGTAATGCTGCTTTGCGAGGCGTCAATCACGCGGCGTTTTTCACTGGCCAATTCCAGGCACAGTTCACGGTAGCGGCGGGCAGGGTCATAGAGTACAAGGACGCCGCACCGTTTGAGGCGGGGAAGCAGTATTTCTTGTTGGATAAACTCTTTAATTTTCATTATTTTTTTGCGGCGATAGGCTGATGAGCGTTTCCTGGATCGTTTCAGCCAACCGGGAACAGCCGCTGGCGCTGTGGATGGCGATGGAATGAGTGTCCGTCTGAAAAAACGTTTTGGGGCAATGAGACAATCTTAATCTAAAACGGCGGGGGTGTCAATCTTGACATTCTTTATTCCTACGGTAAACTAGACC
>CAIQJJ010000750.1 GCA_903872065.1 uncultured Anaerolineales bacterium
CCATCGCCGGATGTACTTCATGGCGTTCTACCTTTTGCAGCAAGGCGCGGTCTTGTCCGAGGGCCAATGCCAGGCGGTGGGCGGCCTGCGAAGAGCGCTCTATACCGGCGGCGACAGGCGGTAGCTCCGCATAAACCGCGCCTTAAGCAGGCGAGATTTTTCTTTCATACTACTACTCCCTCGGCGCGCACATTGCGCAGCAGTGCAGTATCGCTTGCCTTCCACCGCATCTCGGTAGTGAACTTGCGGCTGATCGAAACGCCGTATTCAAGGGAAAGCGCGCTGATGATCTCGCCGGTGCGCTCGATTTCAGCGCCGTATTGTTCGTAATGAGAGAGGATGATCAAAATATCCACATCCGATTCAGCATCCTGATCGCCACGTGCGTAAGAGCCAAACAGATAAACGCCGCGCAGCCGGCTGCCATAGAGCGCCGCCAAAGCAACCTTAAGTCTTTTAAGCAGTTGAGCGAGTCTTTCTTGCGACATAACTTAATTATAGCCCAGAATCCCTCAAGGCCGGTATACCACTGTCGCGGCTGCATCGGAGGGCAGCAGCAGGCTTGCGCCGCTGAACTGCGCCGCGGAACTGAGCAAGCCCTCTTGCGAGACCCAGGCCTCGACCGCGCTCCCCACGCCGGCGCAGCTTACCAGGCGCGCCGGGCCAGTGTTGTACAGCACGACCACCAGCGTACCGTCCGGGTTCTCAAAGGCGGCACTCAGAAGGCCCTCGTCCGCTGTGCTGCCCAGGCGCACCGCGCCGGGCCGAATCGCCCGGTAAAAGTGACGCGAGATGGCGTAGCGGGCCGAGGGCTGATTGTCCACCACCAGGCCGTATTCCGCACTGCCCGATGTTTCCGCCAGCGTCCACCACAGCCAGGCCGAGGCGTTGCCATACACAAGCGCATTGTACAGATTGCCGAACAACACCTGCGCCCCCAACCAGTTGTTGGCGTGGCCGCTCGTCTCGGTCATCCAGAGCCGGCGCGGGCGGGCGGCGTTGGCCCAGGTGTACATCGCGGCCCATTCGCGCGCCCCCGCCCCGCCCACATGAATCCCATCCGCGTCGTAGTTGTGGATTGCGATGATGTCGGTAAACTGGCCGGCGTCTTTCACCAGGTCTAATTGGCGGATGTATTCGCCGATCCCTTGCTGCTGAGGCAGCGCTTCGGGCATGAACAGCTTCGTCTGGATGCCCTCCGCCGCAAAGCGCCGCGCGACCACGGCCAGGACTTGGGCCATGTTTTCGGCGGACAGCAGGGCCGAAGGATAAGGTTCGTTGAACTGCGGCTCATTTTGCACCGAAATGGCGTACAGGTCAATATCGGTCTCGGCTTTGATGAGATGCACCACCGCCGCCAAAAATTCGGTGTATTCTTCATAGTAGCGCGCCTCCAGATAATTCTCCCCCGAATCGCTCGCCGCCTCCAGCAGGCGGCTCTTCTTCATCCAGGCCGGCGGACTCCACACCGTCAGGATGTATTTGTCAATCGCGCTTTCAGCCTTCAAGCGCCTCATCCAAGCCAACGGCAGGCCGGACAGGTCGAAAGCGCGGTAATCGGTGACGTAAGGGTTGGCGTTGTCGTTGCGGTGTTCCAGGTCATTGCCGATGATCCCGAAGCGCGCCATGCTGAGGCCTAAGTCCTGCACGGCGGGCAGCGCCAGGGCCTGCTTTTGTGCGTCCCATTCCTCGCTGCCCAGGAAAGCGCCAAAGCCGTCTATGACCTGGAAGCGCGCCCCCCGATCAACATTGACTTGGGCGGTATTGGCGGGATCGGCGAAGATCACATCCACCAATTTCTCCGCCCGCCGCTCTGGCGCGCCGCTCGCAGTGAGCTTCAAGCGCGTGTAGCCGGCTGCGCCGGGCGCGGCCTGCAAGTTGAGTGAGAAGCCGTTTTCATCTTGCAGCAGGCTGGCGGCGCTAAAGAAAGCCGCGTCCACCCCGCTCAATTCCACCTGATCCCCGGCCAGCCAGCCCTCCACTGCGAAATGCTCGCTGAACGCGCCGCCGGGGAGCAAGGTGATCTGCGGCGGGGCTTTGAGCACCAACTGCGGCGGGGCGGCCTGCACTGCGGCGTCCGCGCCAATTCTCAGGTCATCTAACCAAAAGGTACCTTGATAGAGCCGCCCAGGCGCAAAGTTGATCAACAGCGATTTGATCCTGGAAAAATCCACCTCCCGCCCTGATGAATCCAGGTTCTTGCCCGAAAAATCGAAGACGTAGTCCTGCCACTCCACCCCCACCGACACATTGACCGTTTCCGCCGTGTTGTACACATCGTTCGCATCCCACAAGAAGATCAGCATGGCGGCCTGGCGGTCGGCCTTCATGCGCAGGGTGATCACCGGGTTTTGGCTCAGGTCAAGTTCCGCCGGCAGGGCGTACCACAGCCCGGCCCACTGATTATTGGTGGCGTATTTGTCCACCTCCACCCGCAGCGCGCCGTCTTCGATGGAGAGCGTATGCGCGCCCTCGCCGCTGCCGGCCAGGGCGGGGGC
>CAIQJJ010000751.1 GCA_903872065.1 uncultured Anaerolineales bacterium
CTGGCGTTGACTTCGGGCCAGACATCGTAAAGCAAGGCCTCGTAGGCGCTCCAGTCGGTCAATGCGGCGGGAGCGTATTCCGCGCCGGGATAGCCATAGCCGCCGGGGGTGTTGAGAACGACGGCGCGCAAGGAGGCGGCGCCGTGCGTGCGCCGCGCCGTATCCAGGGCCACGCTGCCCTGATCGTTGATCTGCCAGCGGGCGGGCGTCTCGGCGTCGGGCAGGAGGACGCTGTAAGTTTCGGCGTAGGGGAGCGGGGCGCTGCCCTGCGCCGGCAGGACGCGCACCGAACGCAGATCGAGCAGGGCATGGTTCAAGCCCAGGGCAGCGAAAACGTTGGTGAAATTGATTTGCGCCTGGGCAACCCCACTGCCGCTGACCTCAACCCGCAAACGGTAAGGCCAGGCGGCGTCCCACCAATCCGTCTCAGCCGCCGGGGCGGCGGCCATACGCGCCAGGCGCGCTGGAAATATCCCCATCGCCAGCGAAAGCAAAACGAGCCAATTCAAGATGCGTCGCATACAGGAAGCCTCCGGCAGCGGGGAAAGGAGCCGCTGTCTATTTAATTATAGCATTGGGCAATGATCACGAGCTTGCTCCCCATCCACAATAGACAGATTGATTCTATCACCGCCGGCTTGTTTCCGCCCATCTCCCCGCTACATAGCAGTAAAGAAGACCGCCTCCTAAGAAACTTCTCTGCGATGTCGCTGCGAGCGCTCTTTGCGAAGCAGCCCCCGCGCGGGATGGGAGATTGCTTCCCTTCGCTCCGCTCTGGGCAGGCGGCGGGCAAAGAGCGCCCGGAACTTGTTCCGCCGCCTCGCAACAACAGGTTTCTTCGTGAAAGAACATCGCCCGCGCTGTGGTGTTACTCGCAACGACAGGTTTCTTCCTGAAAGAAGACAGCAAAGCGATGTGGTGTTACTTGCAAATGGAAAAACTTTGCGTTAAGCTTTGGATACACACTCACAACTCTGGCCAAGATTTGTACGCTGAGGCGTGGCGTCGTCGGAACATATCAAGTTGCTGCAATCAACTGCCGAGGTGCTTCCGGCCTTGAGGTGCGTCCTGACCTTCAGGGCTTGCATCCCTCGCTCCGTTGTTTTCGAGCTTTTGCAGCGCGTGGTGGTATCCGAGTTAACCTCTGCAATGATGATATCTTCGCTAATTTTCATTGTTTTCGTCTCCTGTCTATTTATCAGACCTGATATATATATTGGGGCTTGATGGCCCAGTTCCTTAAAAGTATAAACCTGGCGCGTGACAAACGCGTGACAGGCGCCCCTCCCCGCGCCGCTCTATGCCTATTCTCCCAGCGCGACTCGCGCAGCGTTGCGGCCGGGAATGCCGGTGACGCCGCCCCCGCTGAAAAGGTTTTCGGCTCTCTTCGTTGACTGCATCTCGGATGGCGAGCCGAAATTGCCCTTCCATCCGCAAAACGACGTTTCGGACGATGCCGTGCTTGTGTACTCACGCAGCCTCCTCTCGCTGTTCCCCCGCATACCACTTCTACATCATGTTTATTCACTCAGGGTTTTTAGCCCGCACCTGTGGCGGTGGGCCGCAGTTTGTCACAAAGAACCACGGCAATTCCCAATGAGCCAAAAAACAAATTTGCTGACTTTTTCACCGCATCCAAAAGCATGGCTCTTCTCCTCTTGACTCTTTCTTCATTTCTTGCTATAAATTCGCTATATCGTTCAAATGAACGATCAAGTAGAGACCTGTCCTGCAAAGAGAGTCCATGGCGCGTCGAACCAGCTACCAAACTACCATGAAAGATGTGGCTGCCCTGGCGGGGGTATCCGTCCAGACAGTCTCTTTTGTGATCAACAATAACCCGGTGATCAGCCCAGAGACCCGGCAGCGCGTGCAGGATGCGATCGCGCAGCTTCATTACACCCCCGACGCCTCGGCGCGCAGTTTGCGTTCGGGACGTTCGCACGTTGTGGGGATGCTCATCCCAGACGCCCACAACCCGCACTTCTGGGCGATCCTGGATGGGGCGGAGCAAGAGGCCCTGGCCAATGGGTACAGCCTGATCTTGACCACCACCTCGATGCAGCGGGAGCGCGAACGGCAGGCCTTCGACGCCCTCGCCCGCCAGCGCCTGGACGGGTTAATCCTATTCTTTACCTATCCCGAAGATTTCAGCCAGGACATTGCCCTGCTGCGCCAAAAGCAGATCCCGATTGTGACGGATGGGGCGCAGTTCGAAGAGGTAGACCGCGTCTGGTTTCACTACCGCGCCGCGGCGCGCGAACTGATGGATCACCTGTTCAGCCTGGGGCACCGCCGCATCGCCTTCATTCAAGGGGTCGGACGGCAGGGCCACCTGGCCGGCAAAGACCGCACCGACATCTACCAACAAAAGATGGAAGAACAGGCCATCCCCGGCGCAGCGCGGATGATCATCCCTTGCGGCAACACTCTGGAAGACGGCTTCGCGGCAGCCAATCAGATGCTCGATCTGAACCCACGCCCAACGGCTATCATCGGGATGAACGATTTGATGGCTTATGGGGCGCTGCAGGCCGCCCTGCAGCGCGGGCTGCGCGTGCCGCAAGATATTTCGATTGCCGGCTTCGATGACGACGCCATGTTCCGCCTGCTCAGCCCGCCGCTGACCACGGGCAGCGTCAATGGGACCGAATTTGGCGCGCTGGCGGTGCGCCTGCTGCTCAACCGCTTAAAAGACCCCGATCTGCCGCCGCAGAAAGCGCACGTGGCCTCACGGCTGGTCGTGCGCGGCTCGACCGGCCCGCTTCCCACAGGATGGACCTACGCGCCCATTTCTGCTCACCCCAACAACCCGCACTACTTTCTGTTCCGCGGCCAGCCGACCGTGCTGATTACTTCCGCCGAACATTACGGGGCGGTAATCAACCTGGATTTCGATTACCTCTCTTACCTGGACACCCTGGCAGCCTACGACTTGAACTATACGCGCATCTACGCCGGAGCTTATGTGGAGCCGGAACATTATTTCATCCACGATAACACGCTGGGGCCGCGCGTGGGGCGCTACTGCCTGCCCTGGGGGCGCAGCGAGCAGCCCGGCTTCGCCTACGGCGGCAGCATCTTCGATCTTGACCAGTGGAACCCGGCCTATTTCGAGCGCCTGCTGGATTTCGTCGCCCAGGCCGGCCAGCGCGGGATTGTGGTCGAAGTCTGCCTGTTCAACGCCATGTACCCGGACACCTGGGTGAACATGCCGCTCTATCACGCCAACAACCTGCAAGGGGTGAGCCAGGGGGCGTGCCAAGATTTCCAGACGCTCAAAGAACCGGCGCTGACGGCGCGCCAGGCGGCTTATGTGCGTAAAATCACCGCAGCCCTGAACGCCTGCGACAACGTCATCCTGGAGATCTGCGACGAACCTGGCATCCACGGTACGCCGCCCGAGGAGTACACGCCCTGGCTGGAATACCTGGCCGGCGTGATCGCCGAGACGGAGCAAGCCCTGCCCCACCGCCATCTGCTCGCCCAACAAATTTGCGGGACGCTGCACGGGCCAGGGGATGTCTCCGGCGACCGGCGCATTTCGTTGATCGTCAGCCAGTACATCGGCGGGACGGCCGGCGGGCAGTTCGGCGGCCTCCAGTTGTTGGACGCCCTCTATGGGCATGAGAAACCCATCGAACTGAACGAGACCGCTTATTACCCGATCTGGTACGAGGGCGACCGCCCGGGCGCGGCGCGCGTCGAAGCATGGGAATTCATCCTGGGCGGCGGGGCCGGTTTCAACCATCTGAACGGGTTGTTTTCCACCTTTAACCCCAGCGGAGCCGGGACGGGCAATGAGCCAGTCTTGCAGGCGCTGCAAAACCTGCTCACGTTCATGGGGCGGTTCGACTTCGTGCGCATGCGTCGTGAGACGGGGCTGCTCGCCGGCGGCGCTCCGCCGGGGGCGCTGGCGCGCGCCATCAGCGAACCGGGCCGCCAGTACGCGCTGTATTTGCACCACTCGCGCTGCCCGGATGGGGTAAAGTACATCGTCCAGCCGGGCGAATATCAAGAGAGCCTGGGGCTGAATCTGCCGGCCGGCAGCTACTCCGCCGAATGGGTTGATCCCGCCAGCGGCGCGGCGCTGGCCGAAGTGAATTTCCAGCACGCCGGCGGGGTTTATCCCCTGCGCACCCCGCTTTACACGGTGGATGTGGCGCTGCGCGTGCACAGTGTCGCGCAACAGTGACGCCGCCGACAGGTTGCGTCCATGTTGCACTATCGTCGTACTATCAATGAAGGAGAACCGTATGACCACCAATGACACAGGCCGAGTGGGGATCGGCATTCTAAGCTTTGCCCACGGACATTCCAATGTCTACTGCCAGGTCATGTCCGACCAAACCCAATTTCCCGATGTGGAGCTGGTCGCCGCCTGGGATGACAACCCGGCGCGCGGCGCGGCCAGCGCAGATCGCTATCACATTGCTCTGCGCGCCACGCCGGCCGAGGTGGTGAACGATCCGCGGGTGGACGCGGTGATCGTGACCTGCGAGACCAACCGCCACGCCGAGATGATCGAACTGGCGGCCGCGGCCGGCAAGCACATCTTGTGCCAGAAACCGCTCGCCACCACCCTGGCCGACTGCGACCGGATCATCGCCGCGATCAAGCAGCATGGCGTCAAGTTCAGCATGGCCTACCAAATGCGCCACGACCCGGTCAACCAAAAGATCAAGCAACTGCTGGACGAGGGCGCGGTGGGCAAAGTGGCTGTGGTGCGCCGCCGCCATTCGATCGGCGTCCTGCTCGATCCCAATTTCGTCAACGGGCCGACGCGCTGGCACATTGACCCGGTCGCCAACGTGGGCATGTTTTTCGATGACGCCACCCACGCCACCGACTGGTTTTACTGGATGTTGGGCAAGCCGCGCAGTGTGATTGCTGAAATTGACAATGTGGTGACGAACGTCGCCCCCGATGACAACGGCGTGGCGGTCTTCCGCTTTGGGAAAGGCGAAATGGGCATCCTGTTGAACTCTTCCACCACCCTGGCGGCGGTCAGCACGACTGAAATTTACGGCGATCAAGGCACGATTGTCCACGATTACGGCGATGGGCCGGCCACCGCCGCGCCGCGCCCGGCCGGCGTGCGCCCGCTCAAGCTGCTCCGCCGCGGCGAAAGCGCCTGGAGCGAATTTGACATCCCCATCCCGCAAAGCCACGCCGAGCGCCTGATGGCTATCCCGCGGCCCTTCATTAACTATGTGCGCGGCCTGACCGATCAGACGATCAGCGCCGAAGAAGGCCGCGTGGCGATTGAAATGGTGTTGGGCGCGTACCAGGCGGCGAAAGAAGGTGTACGGGTCGCGCTATGAACCCCTCGCCCAACCTCTTGATCATCCACTGCCACGACCTGGGGCAGTATTTGCACTCTTACGGTGTGACCAGTGTGCAGACGCCCAACCTGGATCGCTTCGCCGCCCAGGGAGTGCGTTTCGCGCAAAGTTTTTGCACCGCCCCCAGCTGCAGCCCGTCGCGGGCTTCGATCTTCACCGGGCGCTACCCGCACAACAACGGCGTCCTGGGGTTGTGTCATGCCGAGTTCGGCTGGGACCTGCATCCCGCTGAGCAGCACCTGGCGCAGCTTCTGGCGGCCAATGGCTACTCCACCGCCGCGGTGGGCGTGGTGCATGAGACGCGCAGCGGAGCGGCGCGCTGCGGCTACCAGACGTATGATCCTCCTGCGGCGGCCATCCCGGCAGTCAACGCCGCGATCCTAAGATTGCAAGCCTACGCCGCGCAGCCAGAGCAGCCGTTTTTCCTGGCGGTCGGTTTGCTTGAACCGCATCGCCTGCCAGCCCCAAACGCCGACCCCGCCGGCGAACACGGCTTCCTCACCGCGGACTTCCAGGCCGACGACAGCCAGGGGGTGCAAATCCCTGGCTACCTGCGGGATACGCCCGGCGTGCGGCAAGAACTGGCCGAACTGCAAGGCGCAGTGCGGCACGTAGACCACCAGGTCGGGCGTCTGCTGGCGGCGGTGGATGAACTGCAACTGGCGCACAACACGCTGGTCATCTTCACCACCGACCACGGCGTCGCCATGCCGCGCGCCAAATGCAGCCTGTATGACCCCGGCCTGCAGACAGCGCTGCTGCTGCGCCTGCCCTCGCGCCCCGGCTGGCATGGCGGCGTGACCCATGCGCCGCTCCTCTCGAACATTGACTACCTGCCGACCCTGCTGGAGTTGTTGGGCATCCCTATCCCATCGCAGGTGCAGGGGCGCTCATTTTGCAGCCTGCTGGACGGCCAAGACTACACCCCCCGCAGCGAAATCTTCGCCGAGATGACCTACCACGACTATTACGATCCGCGGCGCGCCATCCGCACAGAGACCCACAAGCTGATCGTCAATTTCACCAGCGCGCCCGATTTCATGGATGCCTCGCAAAGCTGGCGGCCGCGCTCAGATACGGTTACTCCCGCCAACCATGCCCTGGCGTACCATGTCCCGCTGGAGCTTTACGATCTGGAAGTGGATCCCTGGGAGCAAAAGAACGCCGCCAACCAGGCCGCCTACGCCGCCGTCCAGGCGGATCTGCTGGCGCGCCTGGCGCAGCACTTGCAAGCGACGGATGATCCCATCTTACAAGGGGCGGTCACTTCCCCCATGCACCGGCAGGCCTTGAGGTGTTTGGAGGCGAAGCAATAAGCGATCTAGAAACAAGTGATGCGTTGTCAGGAAGGAGGTCGGTCGCGAATCGAGTCAATATAATCATATACTGCGTCAATCGCTTTGGATGGATGTTTTTTAAGGAGTCTGGATTGTGTCTGCTTCAATGGTAACGGTTAATCAAAAAGAGATTGCGGCCGGGCTGCGCCGCCTGGGTTTGCACGCCGGCGATGGGGTGATGGTGCATTCTTCGCTCAAGAGTTTCGGGCGTGTGGAAGGCGGCCCGCAGGCGGTGATCGCGGCGCTGATGGAGGTGTTGACGCCAGAGGGGACGCTGCTGCTGCCGTCGTTTAATCATGGGGCGGCGTTTGACCCCCTCCCAGCCTCCCACATCGGAAAAACACCGATGGGGGAGGAGAACAGCCCCCTCCCACCCTCTTCGAGCGAAGAAGCGTCGAAGGGGGAGGGGTTGGGGCGGGGGTATTACGATCCCGGCGAGACGCCCACCACCAACGGGGCGATCCCCGACTGCTTCTGGCGCATGCCCGGCGTGCAGCGCAGCCTCGACCCCACCCATGCCTTCGCCGCCTGGGGCAAACACAGTCAGCGCTATGTGACGCTCCATCACCGCACCTTGACGATGGGGCCGCAGTCGCCGCTGGGCTTGCTGGGCGCGGATGGCGGCTACGGGCTGCTGCTCGGCGTGGGCTATTGGGCCAATACCTTTCACCACGTGGTCGAGATGTCCACCGGCGCGCCCTGCCTGGGGCTGCGCAGTGAAGCCTACCCGGTCAAACTGCCGGATGGGCGCATGGTGCAGGGCCGCACCTGGGGTTGGCGCGAGGCGGCCTGCCCGATCACCGACCACGCCGTCTACGCCGCCGAGATGCAGGCGTATGAGCGCGTGACGACCATCGGCCAGTGCCACGCCACGCTCTTCCGCCTGCAGGATGTCTACACCGTCATTGCACACCTACTGCGCCAGGGCATCCCAGTGCTGCGCCAAGGCATTCCAGTGCTGCGCCAAAGCATTCCAGATGGCGTCAGAGAAATTGCGCCGCCCTGCTCCCGCTGCCCGATCCGCCCGCGCCGCGTGCC
>CAIQJJ010000752.1 GCA_903872065.1 uncultured Anaerolineales bacterium
AATCTTTAACCAATCGGCGCGGTAAGATTTGCCCATTAATTGGATGACCGATAGCTGAAAATTCCAAAAGTCTATAAAAATACGTGTGGTTGTCACAAGAAACTCCCGCTTATAGAAAAAAAATGGAGAAGCGCGAACGCGCTCCTCCAAAAGTTACATTTACAGATGGACTAATTCCAACAGTCCGGCGGACGCTGGTACCACCTGTGGGTTCTATTATCCATAAAATACTACAAAAATGGACATTTGTCAAGCTGTACAAGTTGAGCGTCATATTTCAATACCTGACAATCCCAAAGAACAAATGATATGCGGTTCTTGTATCTCAGCTTCTTCTTCCACCCAACACAGGCGATCTTCGGCGCGCAGGGCCACCACCAGTTCCGCCAATTGTTGATTTTGGATGCCGCTGCGCAGTTGGCGGTTGAGAGTATCGCGCGCCGATTCCCGCAAGGGATAGCGATAAATATCGTCAATGGCTTTGAGCAGTTCTTGCGTCACCCACAAGGTTCCCTGGTTCTCATCCACAAAGCGTTTCAGACGCTCATACGCACGGAAGCGCGCCCCGGATGGCCGGCCCAACGCCCCGCCAACAGTTCTCTCTTCGTGCAAAACCAACTCGACGCCCTGCTTCACCAGGTCATGGTGGTTCTCGTGGCGAGGCCGGGCTGGCGTATTGGGGGCGCATTCCGCCGCCCGCAGGATGGCAAACTGCGACTCGGTGACAATGCCGCCTTGCTGGTTCACCCAGGTCAAGGCGTCGTTGCCTTCTGGCGTGCGCAGGTACACCAGCACCCCATCCGGTTCTCTGAGGCTGGGCAGGTGGGCTTTGGTAGAATAGGCCACCGGCGGCAGATCGGGAATGGAACGCTGCAAGGCCGGGTCGAGGGTAATGGCGTTTTTCCAGATCTGATAGGCGTAAGAAGCCAGGTCAACCTCGCTGTCCTCGTCGCCATCCAGAATGCCTGCTTTCTCGTTGTACAGATCCAACACGGCCTGGGTTTTGTGATCATCCTCGAAGAAAGCTTCATCCGTACCGACCACCTCCGCGTTCTCTTTGAGACGCTGGCGGACGCGTTCGCGCAGGCGGATAATGCGCTCCACACCCTCGGCCGGCAGGAAGGAATAGCAGAGGATATTCTCAGCTTTTTGGCCGATGCGATCGACACGCCCGGCGCGCTGGATCAGACGGACGATGGCCCAGGGCAGGTCATAGTTGACCACAATATACCCATCTTGCAGGTTTTGGCCTTCGCTCAACACATCGGTGGCGATCAGGATGCGCAGTTCATCTTCTGGCGGTATCTGCGCTCGCTTTTCGTTGCTTTCCGGGCTGAAGCGCCAGGCCAGGGCGGTGGGATCGCTGGAGCCGCCTGTAGCGCCGGCGAGACTGGTTAATCCGTGCGCTTTGAGTTGGGTTTCGAGGTAGCGCACCGTGTCGGCGAACTGGGTGAAGATCAGCGCTTTTTCGTGGGGATGCTGATGGGTTAGCAGGTGAAGCAAGGCTTGCAGCTTGGTATCTTTGCCGCAATCCCAATGCTGGCATTTGGCCAGGATGTGCATCAATTTATGGGCGTCTTTTCGCAGGTCTTTCGCCAACTGGGCGTTGAATAGAGGCGCGCTCAGCCATTTGAAGTGCGAGGGATAGACGGTTTTGTATTGGTGGTAGATTTCTGCCGCGCGCTGTTTGAATTCTGCTTCGGTGCGCAGGCTTAAACCAGCGGGGCCGGCTGGAGTCTCGATTCCAGATAAGCTATCGGCTAAAGCCTCGCCTCCAGATAAGTCGCCGGTCGAAGTCTCGATCCCAGATGGGCTATCGGCTAAAGCCTCGCCTTCAGAGGAGGGGGTTTCGTTGTCATCGGCGTCGCCGGGGAGGGGGATGTCGTCGGTGTCCTCGTCGTTGAGGCGGGTGTCCAATAAGCCAGCATCCTGGGTGCCAATGGGCAAAGGCAGGCTGTTTTCCAGGGCGTAGAGGAAAATGTAGTTGCGCAAAATATGCCGCTCGACCGACTCCAGGAAAACCTGCCCACTGCTCTCCAGGCGTTTGAACAAATTCGTGCGGCAGAATCCCATCAGGCGCTTGCCGGCGCGCCCCAGGTTCTGCAGAAGGCGCGCTTCTGCCTGGGTGGGCGGCTGCTTGTGGCGGGACAGTACATAGTTGCCCAGGCCATAGCGCGGCAGATTCAGTTCGTTGATCGCGTCCACCACATCCGGGGCATACAGGCGGGCGTATTGATCATTTGGGTCGTTCTCGTCAATGACAAACTTCACCGTGCGCGGCAAACGGGTAGGAAAATAGGATCGCGTTCCATCGGCCAGCGGTAAATACTTACGGCCCGTCTCTGCCTCAGTTTGGGCGTAATTCTGAATGATGAAACTGCGCGTGCGCCGCACCATGTACAGGCGCATGAGTTCGCGCCAGTCATCGGGATATTCGCTCTTTTCAAAGGCGGCCAGTGAATGGGGTGAGCATTGATGCTGGCGAATGAACTCGGTTTCGCCGATCTCACGCAGCAGCTTTTCGGGGCGAATACCCAGGTCTTTCTCTTCAGGGACGAACAAGCGCAACTGGCTGGAAAGATCGAGATAGGTTTTGTTATAGGGCGTGGCCGAAAGCAGGATGCAGCGGCTCTCGTTCTTCTGGATATATTCCTGGATGGCGCGGTAACGCTTGCCCTCCCGGTTACGCAGGTTATGACTTTCATCCAATATCACCAGGCGATAGCGGCGCAAATTGGGCAGTTCTTGGGTCGCCTGGCTGATGGAGAGAACCCTGGCGCGCAAACGATACTGATCGCGGTAGCCTTCCCACATCTTGACCAGGTTCTTGGGGCAGATGATCAGCGTTTCTAAATCCTGATCGTCTTCAAAGATGCGGGCAACCGCCGTCGCCATGAGCGTCTTACCCAGGCCTACCACATCGCCGATCAACACGCCGCCGCGCTTATTCAGGTGGTGCGCCGCGATCTTGACCGCCGCCGTTTGGAAATCGAACAACCGGTCGCCGAAATCGCGCGGGATGCGAAATTCGTTCAACCCGGCGCGCGCCTCCTGCGAAAGGTGATAGGCCATCTTGACGTAGATATGATAAGGCAGGATGGTTTGTTCGCGCGCCCAGGATTCTTCAATCACCTGCGCCAGCTCGGCGGATATATCCACACACCAACGATCATTCCAACGATCGTCGAACCATTTGCTCAGTTTTTGGCAAGCGTCGCCGTCAAGGACATCCACGTTCAACTCACCCTGCGCAGAAAGCCCTGCCAGGGTCAGGTTACTGCTGCCAATGTACCCAATGATCGGGTTGAACAGGTCCTGACGGAAAAGCAAATACAACTTGGCGTGTAAAGGATGACGGAGAAAGAGTTTGACCGTCACTTTCTGGGAGCGAATTTGAGCCGCCAGGCGACGCAACGCGACTTCGTCAGCGTTGGTCGGCGCGCCAATCGCCACTTGCATGCGAAATTCCTCCGCCAATTTCCGCTTCAGGCGCAGGGAGGTTTGAGTATCCATTTCGGTTTGCGCGTCTGCGAAGCGATAAAAGGCGCGCAGCTCATCCTGAGGCAAGCGCTGCATCCCCACCAGCAGCCGGACACAGTGACCATCGCCCCCGGCCCAATTTTCAATCTTCTGGTCAATTTCCTTCCAACCGCGCAGATTGAAATAGCCCACCGAGAAATCCGCCCGGTAGGCGGCTTGAAGAGCCTGGCGCAGATCAGGCAGCAGGTGCAAAGAGATATTATCGAAAATTCGCGGCATTTAAACGCTCACTGAGAACCCATGATTTCTGATATAGTACCAGTTCCGACGCCAGAATTTCATCGCTTAGTTCCTTTTCTTGTCTACCGCCCGACATTGTCGGATAATAAAAGTATACTTCATCCACAGGGAAACATGGGGAAAATCCGATCCGCCCTTCCCGAAATCCTTTTCGAGCGCATTCAGCGTCGAGGGATGGAAAATCCGCCAATAAAACGCGAGGGTCATGCGATAGGCAGAGATAATCAAAGTTCCAACCGAGGAAGAGATAGATCTGTTTGATTCTACGAGTGAATGCTAGTACAATTTGGAAGCGTATCACACCCGAAAGGAGATTTCCCACATTGGATATACCACGGATCTTCAATATCACTGAGAGTGCTCACCGCATCCACAACCCGATCACACCCGAAAAGCTCGCCACTCTCGGCGCAGCGCTGCGTCTGGAATCGGGGGCCCGAGTGCTCGACCTCGGCAGCGGTTCGGGGGAGATGCTTTGCACCTGGGCACGCGATCATGGCATCATCGGCGTCGGCATTGACATGAGTCAGTTGTTCAGCGAGCAAGCGAAACGCCGCGCGGAAGAACTCGGCGTCGCCGCTCAAGTCAAGTTCATCCATGACGATGCAGCCGGTTATGTCTCTGACGAAAAGGTTAGTGTGGCAGCCTGTATCGGCGCCACCTGGATCGGTGGGGGAGTCGCCGGCACGATCGAGCTTCTGGCGCGGAGCCTGTGCGCCGGAGGGATCATCCTCATTGGCGAGCCCTATTGGCGGCAGTTTCCGCCGACGGAAGAGGTTGCCAAGGAGTGCCATGCCAACTCGATCTCCGATTTTCTCATGCTTCCAGAACTTCTCGCATCTTTCGACCGTCTTGGCTACGATGTCGTTGAAATGGTTCTGGCTGACCAAGACGGTTGGGACAGATACGAGGCGGCCAAATGGCTCACCATGCGCCGATGGCTTGAAGCCAACCCCGACGACGAGTTGGCGAAAGATATTCGGGCCAAATTGACTTCGGAGCCTGGTCGCTACGCCGCTTACACGCGTGAATACCTGGGCTGGGGTGTGTTCGCGCTGATGCCGCGGTGATGAGAGGATTAAGGATAGTCAAAGGACTGTCGAAGTAGTGCCAAAAAATAGCAGAAAGCGCATATACCATGATCCCTGAAACACGCAAAGCCTTTGAATGGCAAGGGCAGATGCCCTTGCTGCAAAAAGTGCGGCAGACTTTCCTCCAGCCGCGCCTGGAAGATGTCCCCGCTGCCGTCCGCCAGGGCGTGGACGAAATGCTGCCGCAGCCCGACCGCGTGCGCGGCAAGCGCATCGCCCTGACCGCCGGCAGCCGCGGCATCACCGATATGCCGCTCATCCTGGCGACGCTGGTCAGCAAGCTGCGCGAGATGGGGGCGCAGCCGTTCATCGTCCCGGCCATGGGCAGTCACGGCGGGGCAACCGCCGAGGGGCAGCAAGCTCTGCTGGCCGACCTGGGCGTGACCGAAGAGAGCGCCGGCGCGCCGATCTGCGCCTCGATGGAGACGGTCGAATTGGGCCGCCTGGACAACGGCATGCCCGTCTACTGCGACCAACTGGCGGCGGCGGCGGACGGGATTGTGATCGTCAACCGCATCAAGCCGCACACCGATTTCAACGGCGAGTTCGAAAGCGGCCTGGCCAAGATGGCCGCCATCGGGCTGGGCAAGCTGCGCGGGGCGGACACGATCCACCGCTTCGGCTGGCAGGGATTGCGCGACCTCGTCCCCCAGGCGGCGCGCCTGGTCTGCCAAAAAGCGCCCGTGCTGTTTGGGCTGGCCGTCCTGGAGAACGCGCATCATCAGTCCGCGCAAATCGCCGCCCTCGCCCCGCACGACATTGCCGGAGCGCGCGAGGCCGAACTGCTGCGGATCGCCTACCAGTGGATGCCGCGCCTGCCCTTCCACGCCATTGACGTCCTGGTCGTCGAGGAGATGGGCAAGAACATCAGCGGGGTCGGCATGGACACGAAAGTCATCGGGCGCATTAAAGTGCATGGCGTCCCCGACCAGGCCGCCTGCGCCATCGCCGCCATCGCCGTGCTGCGCCTGACCCCCGCCTCGCACGGCAACGCCGCCGGCATTGGGCTGGCCGATGTCACCACGCGCCGCCTGCTGGAGCAGATTGACTTTGAAACCACCTATTTGAACTGCATCACCTCCGGCATTACCGCCATCCAGCGCGCCGCACTGCCTGTGGTCGCGCCGAACGAGAAAGCCGCTATCGAGACCGCCCTGCGCGTCTGCGGGCGGCCCGACCCGTCCCAGGCGCGCCTGGCGCGCATCAAGAACACCCTCTCGCTGGACGAGATGGATATTTCGCCCGGCCTGCTGGCGGAGGCCCTGCCCGGCAGCACCCTGACGCCGATCGGCGCGCCCTTCGCCTTGCAGTTCGATGCGCAAGGCAGCCTGGTCGCCAACGATTAACTGCTTCCACATCTCCCATCCTCCTATGAACCATCCCAATCCCCTCGACCTTGAACAAGGCCTGCACTTCTACGAGCAAATGCTCAAAATCCGCCTGTTTGAAGAACAGGTCAACCAACTTTACCTGACGGCGAAGATGCCCGGCCTGGCGCACCTGTACGCCGGCGAGGAAGCCATCGCCGTGGGCGTGTGCGAGACGCTGCGCAAAAACGATTACATCACCAGCACGCACCGCGGGCACGGCCACTGCCTGGCCAAGGGGGCGGCGGTGGATCGCATGTTTGCCGAGCTGCTGGGCAAATCCGCCGGCTACTGCCGCGGCAAAGGCGGCTCGATGCACATCGCCGACCCGGAGAGCGGCAACCTGGGCGCCAACGCCATCGTGGGCGCGGGGGCCGGCCTCGCCACCGGGGCCGGCCTCTCAATCAAGCTGCGCGCCTCCAACCAGGTGGCGGTCGCTTTCTTCGGCGAGGGCGCCATGGGGCAGGGCCTGGTCTACGAGGCGCTCAACATGGCCTCGCTCTGGCAACTGCCCGTGGTCTACGTCTGCGAGAACAACCACTACACCGAGTACACCGCCTTTCGCGAGGTGCTGGCCGGCGAGCTGCGCGACCGCCCGGCGGCCTTCCAGGTGCCGTCCAAGGAGGTGGATGGGCAGGATGTGCGCGCCGTCTACAACGCCGTCCTGCCGTTGGTAGAGCGAGCGAGGCGCGGCGAGGGGCCGGCCTTTCTGATTTGCGACACCTACCGCTATTACGGCCACCATGTCGGCGACATCAACCGCGCCTATTACCGCCCCAAGCAAGAGGAAGAACACTGGCGGACGGCGCGCGACCCCTTGCAGATTTGCGCCCAGTGGCTGCGCGGCGAGTATGCCGTCCCGCCGGCGCTGCTCGATGAGATCGGCCAGCGTGTAGCGGATGAGATCCGCCTGGGCCTCGAATTTGCCATGCAAGCCCCCTTCCCCACCCCCAGCGAATTGATGGAGGACATCTATGCCTGAAACCACTTCTTCCCTGCACGAGATCACCATGAGCCAGGCCATCCACGACGCCCTGGCGGAGGAGATGCGCCGCGACCCGCGCGTCTTCATCATCGGCGAGGATGTGGCCGAAGCCGGCACCCCCTTCAAGGTGTTGGCCGGGCTGGTGGATGAATTTGGCAAACAGCGCGTCATTGATGCGCCCATTTCTGAGCCGGGCTTTGCCAGCATCGGCGTGGGGGCGGCCATGACCGGCATGCGCCCGGTGGTGGACATCATGTTCGGCGATTTCCTGGGATTGGTGATGGACTCGATCGCCAACCAGGCCGCCAAAGTCCACTACATGTCCGGCGGCAAGCTCAAAGCGCCGATCGTCTTCCGCACCACGCTGGGCGCGACGCGCCGCGCCGCCGCCCAGCACAGCCAGAGCCTGCAAGCCTGGCCCAGCCACATCCCCGGCTTGAAAGTGGTCCTGCCGGCGACGCCGTTCGACGCCAAAGGGCTGCTCAAGAGCGCCATCCGCGACGATAACCCGGTCGTCTTCATCGAGGACAAGTTAAGCTGGCAGATCAAGGGCCTGGTGCCCGAGGAAGAATACACGCTGCCGCTGGGCGTGGCGGACATCAAGCGAGTTGGCTCGGACATCACCCTGGTCGCCACCAGCAGCATGGTGCAGGCGGCGCTGGGCGCAGCCGAAAAGCTGGCCGTCATTGGCATCCAGGCCGAGGTGATCGATCCGCGCACCACTGTCCCCCTCGACCGGCAAACGCTGATCGAATCGGCGAAGAAGACCAGCCGCGCCATCGTCATTGACGAGGGCTACGAGCAGTACGGCGTCACAGCGGAGATCGCCTCGGTGATCGCCGATGGGGCCTTTTACTGGCTGGACGCGCCGGTCAAGCGCATGGGGGCGCTGAACACACCCGTGCCGTTCTCGCCGGCGCTGGAAGACCTGACCGTGCCTACGCCGGCCAGCATCTTCGAGATGGCGAAAACGCTGTGCGGCGCGCATTAAGGGCAAGGGAGAGGCTATGACAGACATCATCATGCCGGCGTTGGGTATGTCGCAGGATACGGGGCGGCTGGTCAGTTGGCTGAAGCAGGTCGGCGATTGGGTGGAAAAAGGCGAGCCGCTGATGGAGATCGAGACGGACAAGGCGGCGGTGGAGGTGGAGTCGCCGGCCTCGGGCTATCTCAGGCAGCTTCTGGTGGAGGCGGGGGAAGAAGCGCCGGTGGGGCAGGTGATCGCCCTGCTCGAGGAAAAAGCAGAGCGGTCACCTGCGCCCGCGGCGGCCATCCTCGCCTCGCCCAAGGCGCGCGCCCTGGCCGCGCAGCGCGGCCTCAGCCTGGCGCAGATGCACGGCAGCGGCCCGCACGGCGCGGTGCTGGTGGCGGATGTCCTGGCGGCGAACGCTCCGCCGGCCGCCGAACCCCCGCCCACCCCCTCCCATGAGGCGGCCAAAGAAGCCGGCCCACAAACAGTAGAGCCGCCGGAAACAGAAGCGCCGCTGCACGAAGCGCCATTGAGCGCCGCCTGGCGGCAAATGATCGAGCGCCTGTCGGCAAGCTGGCCGGCGACGCCGCAGTTCAATTTGCTGCGCGAGGTAGAAGCGACGCAGTTGATCGCCTGGCGCAAACGTCTCAATGAGCAAACTCAGCCGCCGGCGCCCAAGATCACCTTTACCGATCTGCTCATCCGGCTGACCGCCCTGGCGCTGCGCCAGCACCCGCAGGTCAACGCCATTTTCCAGCATGGCAAGGTCTGGCGCTGCCAGGAGATCGCGATTGGCCTGGCGATTGCATTGGAAGATGGATTGGTCGCGCCGGTCATCCACCACGCCGACCGCCTGAGCATCGCCCAGATCGCCCAGGAGCGCCTCGATCGGATCGCCCGCGCCGAAACCGGCCGCCTGCGCCTGGAAGATGTGCAGGGCGGGGCGCTGACCATCAGCAACCTGGGCATGTATAAAGTGGATGGCTTTGCCGCCATAGTCAACCCGCCGCAGGCCGCCATCCTGGCCGTCGGGCGCATCGCCGAGCGCGTCGTCGCCTTGAACGGCCTGCCCGTCGTGCGTTCCACCCTGCTGTTGAGCGTCTCCTTCGATCACCGCGTGGTGGATGGGGCGCGCGGGGCGCGCTTCCTGGACACGCTGGGCGATCTATTGGAACAGCCGCCGGGTTAACCGGCCAGCGGAGAGGCTGAGGCGTGAACGAACGACCGGATGCCCACCTGGCCGCGCTCTTAAAGGCGCTGGACTTGCTGTTGGAGCAGGCACGCGTCTATGAGCGGGTGCTGCCGGCGAACAATTACCCGGCGCGGGCGGCGGTGGCGGCGTTGAGCCGCCTGGCGGAACAGGCGCGCCAGGAAGCCCGCCGCCTGGCCCCGGCCGCGCCGGGCGGCCAGGACAGCCCCCCGCCGGCGGAGGCGGCGCCCTTTTCGCCGCGCGAGCAGCAGGTCTTGGAACTGGCCGCGACCGGGCTGACCAACAAAGAGATCGCCTTCCGCCTGGGGATCAGCGACCGCACCGTGCAGTTTCACATTAACTCGATCTTCAACAAGACGGCGACCAATTCACGCACTGAGGCGGTCGCAGTGGCATTGCAGCGCGGCTGGATTCCACCGGCGCGAGGCTGAATGCCTGGCTTTATGGTTAACAAATCTCAAGCGCTGCACACTGCCTGATCGCTTCAAAAAAATGAACTGATCGGATATACTTCCCCTATGGAACAAAACGTTTTAATAGCCTTCGGGTTGACCATCTTTGCTGGCCTGGCTACCGGCATCGGCAGCCTGTTGGCGCTAATGAGCCGCCACACAAACAAGCAATTTTTATCGGCCGCGCTGGGCTTTTCCGCCGGCGTCATGATCTATGTTTCTTTTGCAGAGATCTTCAATAAAGCCAAGATCTCACTCACCGCAATCCTGGGACAAGCTGGTGGAAGCTGGGTGACTACGCTGGCGTTTTTTGCCGGCCTCCTGTTAATTCTGCTCATTGACCGAATCATTCCATCACAAGAAAACCCTCACGAGCCCCACCTTATCGAGGAAATGTCTGCTCACAAACCTGAGAAGAAATTGATGCGGATGGGGTTGATGACTGCACTGGCCATCGCCATCCATAATTTTCCCGAAGGACTGGCAACCTTCAGCGCAGCACTGCTTGACCCCAAAATTGGTCTATCCATCGCCTTTGCAGTCGCCATTCACAACATCCCAGAGGGGATTGCTGTCGCGGTTCCGATCCACGCAGCAACGGGCAGCCGTAAAAAAGCCTTCTGGTACTCTTTCATTTCTGGGGTTTCCGAGCCTATCGGGGCGATAGTTGGATACACCATCATGCGCTCGTTCTTTTCCCCACTGACTTTTGGGATTTTATTTGCCTCGGTAGCCGGGATTATGGTTTTTATCTCTCTTGATGAACTGCTGCCAACCGCCCGCGAGTATGATACGGGTCATACCGCCATCTATGGCGCAATCAGTGGTATGGCGGTCATGGCGGTCAGCCTGCTGTTGTTTTTATAATCCGCGCCGGGGCGCAGGGGTAGAGAGCATGAACAACGACGAAAGCAAAGAAGCCTGACCTGTGGCAATGGCGGAGGCGTGGGAGGGGGTTGTGTGCGAAAATGGACATGTCTTCAAAGAATAGATCCACGAAATCGCCCAAGAAAGGAAATTCACATGTCCATGTCTAATATTCTCTCTACACTTGGCCCACTGGCCGCTTACTACGAAGACCCCACGGTCTCAGAAATTATGGTTGACTCGCCCGATAGCGTGGTGATCGAACGCAGCGGCAAGTTGGAAGATACTCCGCTGCGCTTCGACCCGCCGGAGACGCTGCGCATGTTGATTGACGAACTGCTGGCGCTGACGGGCGTCAAACTGGCCCCCGGCGAGACGCTGCGCGATATCCGCCTGCCGGACAATTTCGCCCGTGTGCAAATTGTCCTGCCGCCAACCGCCCTCAACGGCCCATGCCTGGTTATTCGCAAGATGTTCACCCATCAAGTGACCTGGGAAATGCTCTTCAAGTTCGGCGCGCTGACGCAGGAAGCGTATGATCTGCTGCAAAGCGCCATCCGCGCCGATGTCAACATCCTGATCGCCGGCAACATGAGCAGCGGCAAGACAACCATCACCAACCGCCTGGTTGAAACCATCCCGGCCGAGAAACGCCTGGTAGTGGTCGAGGCCGCCCACACCTATCAGATCGATCACCCGCGCACCGTCTACCTGGAAGCCGCCGCCACCCGCATGTCCCTGCGCACATTACTGGACGCCGCTGCCAACATGCGCCCGGACTGGCTGATCGTGAGCGAACTGGAGACGCCGGACGCCGCGCGCGTGCTGGAACTCTTCCGCAGTGGGCATGTCGGCATCACCAATATCCACGGCAACGATCCCGAAGACACCCTGACGCGTCTCGAGTCGCTGTGCCTGATGGCAAACCTGGGCCTGGGGCTGCCCGAAATTCGCTCCCTGATCGTCAACGCCCTGCGCCTGCTGGTGCAGCACAACCGCCTGCCGGATGGCCGCCGCCGCATCGTCCAGATCGTTGAGATCTGCGGGCTGGAGAACAACCAGTATTTGCTCCAACCTTTGATGATCTACAACCCGGCGCTGGACAGGCTCGAAGCGACCGGCGCAAAAGCCACCTGGCTTGGGTAATGGTCGTTATGAAAACAGACCCTTAGGGTTTCAGAAACCCTAAGGGTCTGTTTTTTAGCCTGACTTTTAGATCGTGAGGGTGATAATGCCGGCGACGGTTAAGACGATGCCGATAGCGGTCTTCCAGGTCAGCGGCTCACCGCCGAAGAGAATGCCCATCAGCGCGCCGAAAAGCGGCGAGGTGAAGGCGATCGGCATCACACGGTTGAGCGGCGCGCCTTTGATGGCGGCGTAAAAGCAGAGCATCCCCACCGCGCCGGCTGTCACCCCGCCGCCCAAGATCATCATCGTCAGCGCCTTAGGGCCGGCCTGGGGCAGCGTCTTCCACTGCGGGAAGCTGACCGCCCCCAGGATGAGCAGCGCCACGGCGGTGCGCACGGTAATCCCCATTTGGGGCGAGAGATTGCCCAGGTGCAGGCCTTTTTTTTCAAAGTAGCCGCCGATGCCCCAGGCGGCGGCCGTTAAGAGGGCTAAAAGTTGTGGTTTCATCAAACGCTCCTTTTTTCGCCTATTATAGCGGAGCGACCGTCCTAATACGGTATAATCCACTTTATGGATTATTTATTCTCCCAACAAATGCTGGTCTTGTTTGCCATCCTGGCGCTTGGCTCTTGGGTTGGGCAGCTTTCCATCCGCGGCCTATCTTTGGGCGCAGCCGGCGTCTTGTTCGTCGCCCTCGTCTTCGGCCACTTCGGCTTGACCGTCCCCAAAGAAATTATGGATCTGGGCCTGCTCTTGTTTGTCTATGCAGTCGGGCTGACCGCCGGGCCGCGGTTCTTCCGCACCTTCCGCCAGCGCGGCATCCAGTTCGTGATCATCGCCTTGGCCACAGTCGTCACCGGCGCGGTGGTCACACTGGGGCTGGCTGTTGTCCTGGGATTCGATGCGCCCCTGGCGGCCGGCCTCTACGCCGGCGCGATGACCTGCACCCCGGCCCTGGCCGCGGCGATTGACGCCGTCGAGCGAGTCAACCCAGGCGGCAGCGCCAGCGTCTCGGTTGGCTATGGCATCGCCTATCCCTACAGCATGATCGGCGTCGTCCTGCTGATCCAATTCTTGCCGCGCCTGCTGCGCCGCAACCTCAAGAAAGAGGAAACCGACTGGCTGCAGGAAAAACAAGCCGAATCGCCCAGCCTGGAGACGCGCCAGTTTCGCGTCACCAACCCCAACTGCGTTGGCCGCAGCGTCTTTGAACTCAATCTACACCGCATGAGCCTGACCAATATCTCGCGCGTCAAGCGCGGCGAAAGCGTCTTTGCCGCCGGGCCGGATGTGGTCTTACAGGCTGGCGATGTGGTATTGGTGGTCGGCACGCCCGGCGAGCTGGAAAAAATGCGCTTTTTGTTGGGCGAACCGGCGCAAGAACGCATGGATGTCAACGCCAATGTGTTGAGCGTGGATGTGGAAGTGACCGAAGAAATGATCTGCGGCAAGACGCTGGCGGCGATGAAAGTTTGGGAACGCTATACGGTGGTCATCACCCGCATCCGCCGCCAGGGGCTGGAGATCGCCCCCACAGGCAACGTCACCCTCGAAATGGGCGACAGCATCCGGGTAGTGGGCGATCGCGCTGCGGTAGATGACTTTGCCAGGTTGGCGCACGGCGCGGCGCGCCGCGCCGATGAGACCAATATGCTGCCGTTCCTGGTAGGGCTGCTGCTGGGCATCCTGGTGGGCGTCATCCCAATCGATCTGCCAAACGGCATGACGGTTAAATTGGGGATGGCTGGCGGGGCGTTCTTGGTCAGCCTGCTGGTGGGACATTTCGGGCGAATCGGCCCGCTGCGCCTGTACGTACCGCAGGCGGCGCGCAATCTCTCGCGCGAACTGGGGCTGATGCTCTTTCTGGCCGGGGCGGGCGTCAACGCCGGGGCGCATTTCGTCACGGTCTTGCAGCAGCAAGGCCCCCTGCTGCTGATCGCCGGCGCGCTGATCACCACCCTCTCGGTGCTCGCCGGCATCCTGGCGACAGATCGCCTCTACCACATGAATCTATTGGCGACGATGGGCGCGCTCAACGCCTGCATGACCAACCCCCCCGGCCTGGGAGCCGCCAACGCCCAAACCGAGACCGATCTGCCGGCGCTCTCCTACGCCAGTGTCTACCCGGTTTCCCTGATCTTCAAAATTCTACTGGCTCAAATCCTGGTTGAAATCCTCTTTTATTTCTGGCGCGGTTAAGCGCTGCGCGTCTGTTTCGCAAGACGCACGCTTTGCCCACGCCAGGCCCCCTCGCAACTCTTATGACCCCTCGACCCACCGCCCTGATCACTGGCGCATCCTCCGGGATTGGCGCTGCATTTGCCCATCGTTTAGCGGCCTCCGGCCATGATCTGATCCTGGTTGCGCGCCGCGTCGAAAAACTCAATGCCCTGGCCGGTGAACTACGCGCCGCCCACACCGTCGCAGTGGAGGTCTTCCCCGCCGACCTATCGCGCCCGGAGGAGGTGCAGCGCGTGGCCGACCGCCTGGCGGCTTGCGAGAGCCTGGCGCTGTTGGTCAACAACGCCGGTTTTGGCAAGTCCGGCAAGTTCTGGCAAGCGGAGGCGCGCGGGCAGCTTGAAATGAGCCAGGTGCATGTGATGGCGACGGTGCAGCTTACCCGCGCCGCCCTGCCGGGGATGGTCGCACGGCGGCAAGGCGGGGTGATCAACGTTTCTTCGGTGGCGTCTTTTCTCCCGCGCAGCAGCGGGACAATGTACCATGCAACCAAAGCCTTCCTGAACGCCTTCAGCGCCGGCCTGGAGCTTGAACTGCAAGGTACAGGGGTGCGCGTGCAGGCCCTCTGCCCCGGCTTTACCGTGACCGGTTTCCACGACAGCCCCGAATATCCCAACTTCCGCCGCTCAAAATACCCGGCCTTTCTCTGGCTCTCCGCCGATCAGGTGGCCGCCGACTCCCTGGCCGATCTGAAGCACGGCCGCCTGATATGCGTCCCCGGCCGGCAGTATCAGGTCCTCGTGGCTTTGCTCACCGGCTGCCTGACGCGCCCGCTGATGATCTGGATTTCCCGCCGCTTCCTCCGCCGTTCCGTCTAGGAACACGGAACTTTTCACCGCCCATGCCTGCGCGCGAACGCTCTCAACGCGTTGAAGCCGTGGTTTTGCGCCACACCGATTGGGGCGAGGCCGACCGCCTGCTCTGGCTCTATACGCGCGAATCGGGCAAGATCCGCGCCATCGCCAAGGGGGCGCGCAAAATGCGCTCACGCAAGGCCGGCCATCTCGAACCGTTCACACGCGTCAACTTATTGCTGGCGCAAGGCCATGATATGCCGCTGGTGACGCAGGCTGAAACCGTAGATGCCTACCTCAGCCTGCGGGAAGACCTGATCCGCGTGGCCTACGCCAGCTATGTGGTGGAACTGCTCGATCGCTTTACTTACGAAGAGGGCGATAATCTCTCGTTGTATCGTATTCTGATTGATACTCTCGCCCGCCTGAATCGCGAGGCAGAGCCGCAGTTAGCCATCCGCTATTACGAAATCCGCCTGCTGGATCTGCTCGGCTTCCGCCCTCAATTGTTCGCCTGCGCCCGCTGCAGCAATGACATTCAACCCGAAGATCAATACTTTTCTGCGGCGGAGGGCGGTGTGCTTTGCCCAACCTGCGGTCAAAACCATCCCGCGGCGCGCCCGGTTTCGTGCGAGGCGCTGCGCTACCTGCGCCACCTGCAGCGCAGCAACTACAGCGAGGCGCTGCGCGCCAATATCCCTGCTCCGATCAACACGGAGATGGAACGCCTGATGCAGTATTACCTGACCTATCTGTTAGAGCGCGGGCTGAATACGCCGGATTTTCTGCGCCAGGTGCGTTGATTTTCCAAACAAAAAGGCGTAAGTGGTTGCCCACTTACGCCTTTTTGTCTCTATGTGAATAATTGGGGAGGGATTACCAACTGCCGCGCTGGCGATCGTTGCCGAAACCGCCACTGCCGCCGCCGCGATTGAAACCACCGCGCCCGCCGCCGCCACGACGTTCACCGCCGCCGCTGCCGCCGCCGAAACCGCCACGATCGCCGCCGGCCCGAGGCGGGCGCTCTGCACGTGGACGAGCTTCATTGATGGTCAAAACACGGCCTTGCAACTCTTTGCCGTTCAGCCCTGCGATTGCCGCATTGGCTTCACTCGCCGTCGGCATTTCGACAAATGCGAAACCGCGCGAACGAGAAGTCACCTGATCTTTGATGATTGCAACCGACGCAACCTGACCGTAGGCGCTAAAAACCTGGCGCAGATCATCTTCGGTGGCTTTGAACGACAGATTCCCGACATAGATATTCATTTGAACAACTCCTGCTTACGAATGGTGAACCACTCTAACTTTGAACCATGACCCCGATCGCGCACACGGCTTACCGAAAGTCATCCTCCCACATCAACTGAGGGGCAAAGACCAATTTGGACTATACCATACAATGCCCCTGTGTCGAGATGGAGAACCATCCCGAATGGCCCACCCCACCCCCTGGCGCAAACCGTCAGCATTCATGGCAACTATCCTTACCCTAATTATATCTGGATTCATGAAAAATGAAAATGCTATTTTGGGTAAAAAAGCAAAACTCAATAATTGGTTTTTAAGTCCATACCCGCGTACAACCCGCTGACTTCCTCGGCGTAGCCATTGAACATCAAAGTCGGCCGCCGTTTGCCATCTCCGATGCGGCGCTCGCTGCTTTGCGACCAGCGCGGGTGATCCACCTGCGGATTGACATTGGCATAAAAGCCATACTCATTGGGCGCAAGAGCGCTCCACAGTGTGGCTGGCTGCTCCTCAGTCAATTCAATCTTGACGATGGACTTGATGCTTTTGAAGCCATACTTCCACGGAACGACCAGACGCAGGGGCGCGCCGTTCTGCGGCAGGCTGGGCTTGCCATATAACCCGCTTGCCAGGATCGCCAGGCGGTGCTGCGCCTCATCCAGGCGCAGGCCCTCCGTATACGGCCAGGGAAAGCTCGAGCTGCGCTGGCCGGGCATTTGTTCTGGATCGTAGAGGGTTGTAAAACGCACATACCTGGCGCTGCTCATCGGCTGCGCTTCCTTGATCAGCGCCCCCAGTTCAAAACCCTGCCACGGAATAACCATAGACCATGCTTCCACGCAGCGCAGCCGGTAGATGCGCTCTTCTTGGGGAAACTGCTTGAGCAGATCCTCGATGCCGTAGGTCTTGGGATTTTGCACCAGTCCGCCCACCTCCACCGTCCAGGGCGTTGTTTTAAACCCCTGCGCCAATCCAGCGACTTCCTGTTTGGAGAAACTGAACTCGTAGTAATTGTTGTAGTTGGTCACATCTTCGTAGCCGGTCAAAGCATCCCCCAACTCATCCGTGCTGCCATCAGACTGCACCGTGGCGGCGCGCGTCGGGGTGGAGGCAGTCTGCTGCCCGCCGCACGCGCCTACCACCGCAGCCGCGGCGACCACGGCTGCGGTTTTAAGAAACGCCCGCCGCCCGCGGTAAACCGCCTCCGGGGTAATTTCGGAGGCAGAGATCGTTTTGTCGTGAAAAACAGGCCTGGATATCATGGCCCTCCGTAACAGAGAATTTAGCTTAAAATCAGCTCTTCCAGCGGATTGCGCACCTGCACTGCCTTCTCGCGCGCTTGCAGCCCTTCAGGCAGTTGGGCGATCTCACCCCGGTAACCGATTGCAATCATCGTCACCGGTCTTACATCCGCCGGGAGATTAAAGAGCGTCTGCGCCTTTTCAGGCGAGAAACCGCCCATGTTGTGGACATACAGGTCTAACGCCGACGCCTGCAGGGTCAAATTTCCAATTGCCAGGCCCAGATCGTGCAGCGCCCAAGGATTGGGCTGACCGCTTTGGGCGAAATTGAGCTTGACCAGCGTCAGGATCACGTTTTGGGGGCTTGACCGGCGCACCGAACACTGAGATAATGGATAAATATTATCCTATTTACCTAAAAATAGCCAGAGGTCAACGTGAATCATTTATCATTTCTTCACTTTCCTTCAGGCTTCCTCTCGCCGGAGGCGACCCTGACCCGGCTGCGCCAGCAGAGTTTCCTGGTACTTGCCGTCAGCCTGCTCTCGCTGTCAGCAGGATTTTTGCTCTTGGGAGCAGCTTGGGATTGGCAAATCGCCCTACACTGGGGGCTGATTTCCTTATCGGTCAATATTTACCTCTTCAGTCAGCTTGTGCGCCGCCTTGATCTCAACCATCGCGCTGGAGAAACTGCTCTGCTGCCTGGGTTGGGACCGGGCAACCTGCTCTCCATCGCCCGCGCCGTTCTCCTGGCGCACCTGGCCGGCTTTCTCGTCCTGCCGCGACCGGCCGGCTGGCTGCTCTGGCTGCCGGCGGCTCTTTATACCCTGGCCGCGCTGCTCGATCTCCTGGATGGCTATGCGGCGCGGCGCGCCAATCACGCCACCGACTTGGGGGAATTCCTTGACATGCTGTTCGACAGTTGGGGCATGCTCCTGGCGACAACGCTGCTGGTGATATACCAGAAAGCGCCGCCGTGGTACCTGTTGATCGGCCTGGCGCGCTACCTCTTCCTGGCCGGCCTGGCCCTGCGCGACCGCCTGGGTCTCCCCAACCTGCCTCTGCCGCCATCCAACACACGCCGCCTCAACGCTGGCTTGCAAATGGGCCTGACCTTTGTACTGCTCTGGCCGCCCATCACCCCCGCCACCGCTTCCTACGCCGCCATATTTTTCTCCACCCCATTTTTGATCTTCTTTCTCAAAGACTGGTTAACTGTCAGTGGGACGCTCAAGCCAGAGGCGAAACGCTGGGCCGGCGGACCGCGCCGCGCCGCCCTGCACCATTGGCTGCCGCTGGCTTTGCGCCTCCTGGCGGCGGCGTTAGGGGCGGCGCTCTCGCTGCCGGTTGTTTTTGCACCTGGCAGCCAGCCAACCCCCTATCCCTGGCTGCTGCTCGCCTCGCTTGGCCTCTTGTTGGGCGTCGCCCCGCGCTTGATGGCGATCCTGGCGGCGCTGCTGCTTGGCCTGCTCCCCGCAGCGCCGCCCTTGACCCTGCTGCTGCTCGCGCTCAGCGCAATCTTATATCTTGGCCCTGGCCCTTTCGCCCTCTGGCAGCCTGAGGGACGCTGGTTTGCGGCGCGACAAGGTTAATGTGGTTCTTTTCCATGCACCGCCTGGGCAATGGCGCGGATATGATCCGGGTTGCTGCCACAGCAGGTACCAAAGATTTTCACGCCCAGGGCAGTAAACTTGAGCGCATATTCGGCCACGATTTCCGGCGTCACATCATACACTGAGTCGCCGGCGTCCAACCGCGGCAGGCCGGCGTTGGGTTTGGCCATCAACACCGCCCCATCAACGGCCTGGCGCATTTCCTGGATCGCCTCCAGCGTCTCGCTGAGCGTACGCCCGCAGTTGGCCCCGATCACATCCACCCCCAGGCCGGCCATGGTTTTGGCCGCCTTGGATGGCTTGACGCCCATCATCGTCCGCCCGCGCGTATCAAAACTGAACGTGACCAGGATCGGCAAATTCGTCGCCTGGCGCACACCCTCCACCGCCGCCGCCGCTTCATTCAAATCGCTCATCGTCTCGATCAAGATGGCATCCACCTTGCCGGCGGCCAGCCCATCAGCCTGTTCGGCGAAGATGCGCACCGCCTCCGCCTGGCTCAATGGGCCGAGCGGTTCGACCAATTCGCCAGTGGGGCCAATATCGCCCAACACCAACACTTCGTCGCCGGCGACCTGGCGCGCCAGTTCAGCAGCCTTGCGATTGATCTCAATCACGCGCTCGCCCAGGCTGTTCTTCGCCAGCTTGGGGCGGCTGCCGCCAAAAGTGTCGGTCAGGATAATATCGGAGCCCGCCTCGATATAACTACGGTGCAGCGCCTTGACCCCTTCCGGGTTTTCCAGCACCCACAATTCTGAGGGCGCGCCCACTGGCAGGCCAGCGCGCTGCAGCATTGTACCGGTAGCGCCATCGGCCACCAGCACACCTTCTTGCGTCAAACGTTCTCTAAACTTGTTCATCATTTTCGTTGCCTTCTCTATAACGGGTTTCTGCTAAGAATGACCCAGCACCGGATGCGGTTGGTAGAGTTCCTCAAGCCGCTGGATTTCTTCCGCCGAAAGTCGGATGGACAGGGCGGCGACGGCGTCTTCCAGGTGATGCAGTTTGGTGGCGCCGATGATCGGGGCGGTAATCACAGACCTGGCGAGCATCCACGCCAGGGCGACCTGGGCGCCCGGTACGCCGCGCGCCTGGGCGACTTCATCCACCCGCGTCGCAATCGCGAAATCATCGTCGCGGGTGTACAGCCGCCTGGTGAAGCCATCAGTGCGGGCGCGCTCGGTCTCGCTGCCGTCGCGCATCCGCTTGCCGGTCAGCAAGCCGCGCGCCAGGGGCGACCAGGGAATGACAGCGATCTTTTGATCCTGGCACAGCGGCAGCATCTCGCGCTCTTCCTCGCGGTAGATCAGGTTGTAATGCGGCTGCATAGAGACAAAGCGCGTCCAGCCATGCCGATCGGCGGTATAGAGCGCCGTGGCAAACTGCCAGGCATACATCGAAGACGCGCCGATGTAACGCGCCTTGCCCATGCGGACAATGTCGTGCAGCGCCTCCAATGTCTCCTCGATGGGCGTCTCATAGTCCCAACGATGAATCTGATACAAATCCACGTAATCAGTCCCCAAGCGTCTCAAACTGGCGTCAATCGAACTCAGAATATGCTTGCGGGACAGGCCGCGGTCGTTGGGGCCAGGCCCCATCACGCCATGCACCTTGGTAGCGATGACTACCTGATCGCGTGAGGCGAAATCGCGCAGCGCCCGCCCGGTCACTTCCTCGCTCATCCCGTTCGAGTACACGTTGGCAGTGTCGAAGAAATTGATGCCCAGTTCCAGGGCGCGGCGGATAAAGGGCCGGCTGGTCTCTTCATTCAGCGCCCAGGGACGCTGCTCAGTAGGCTGCCCGAAGCTCATGCAGCCCAGGCATATTTTTGAAACTTTGAGGCCAGTGGCCCCGAAGCGAACGTATTCCATAATGGTCTCCTATGGTGACGACTTCAATCAGGCAAGATTATATTACAACTTGGTCATGCTGCGTTTGTTGATTGGATTTGGAAATTGCTGGCGACACACTGATGCGCTTGATGCAAACCGGAGTAAAATTAAGTATCAGAGACCCGTGGTCAGTTTCAACTTTGACTGTTGCGGTTATGGTTGGCGTGCCTACGATATTGCTGTATTCCGATGGGGTGCTCGTGGGAATAGTAAAGAAAAAGAAAGATGGCCACATTTCTTACGAAGCTATCGCGAAGTGAGGCGGATCAGTGAAGTGGCTGTACAGGCAACGTCGTATTTTGTAGCGATTCGTCACTTGTGGCTATTAGGCTTGCACACAGGGAATGGACAGGATTGGGGATTTGGTTGGATGAACGACCAATATTTCGATTGGGCGATTAAGTTCTTTCGCGATTGGGAAGCTGAACAGACTGACGAAAGGCAGCTTGAGCAAACCGGTACGGCGGGCTAACATCGGTGTGTGTCACTCTTCGACGAAATTTCCCTCTTGACTCTTACGTAACGTCATGGTTTATGATCAGCCATAAGAAATTACGAGGCGCACCGATGTATACTGTCAAACAACTGGCAAAACTGGCTGGCGTCAGCGTCCGCACCCTGCACTACTATGACGAGATCGGACTGCTTACGCCGGCCTCGGTCGGGGCCAATGGCTACCGCTATTACTCCGACGAGGCGATTTATCTCTTGCAGCAGATTTTATTCTACCGCCGGCTGGATATGGAATTGTCACAAATCAAGCAGATCATCCACGATCGCCGCTTCGATCTGATCAGCGCCCTGCAAGCCCATCGCGGCAGCCTGCAAGAGGAAATCCAGCGCCTGCAAACCTTGATCCACACCGTAGACGCCACCATCATGGATTTAACTGGAGAAATTAAAATGAGCAAAAAGAAACTTTTTGAAGGCTTCAGCGAAGAAAAGCAGAAGCAGTATGAACAAGAAGCCATGCGCCGCTGGGGTGAAGACCGCGTCAAGCAGTCCACCCGGCTGTGGAACAGCTATTCAGCGCAAAAACAGGAGCAGATCAAGCAAGAAGGCGGCGCCATTTACACCGGCCTGGCAGCACACATCGGCGACGGGCCGCAGCACCCCCAGGTGCAGGCGCTCCTGGATCGCTGGCAGCAGCACCTGCGCTACTTCTACGAACCGTCGTTGGAAGTGCTGCGCGGCCTGGGCAACGCCTACAACGAAGACCCCGATTTCAACGCCACCTTCACCGCCATCCATCCCGATCTGCCGGCGTTTTTGCAAAAGGCGATCAATTTTTATGTGGATCAGATTGAGTCAAAGAGGCAGAACTGAATAGACCAGGGCTTAAAACTCTTTTTTAAGAGCAATATGAGAGTCTAACACTCCTTCTTGACCAGAAGCCATCGATTCGGTATAATGTCCTTTCGTCGCTTCCCAGACTCAGCATATCTTCAACCGACTTACATGAATGATTGCAACCCTGGTCATGCTTTTTTCGTGCGAGGTCAAAATGCCCTGCCTCGCACGTTTTGTCGTATTAACTAACCAATCTGCACTTTAGGAGTGTCGTATGGCCTCTCGCCTTCCAAGCAAGTCCTATGCCCGCATTTCTGTTCAACTCCCTCTGCCGGATTTGATCGAGGTTCAACTTGAATCATTTGAACGCCTCAAAAAAGAAGGGCTTGCCGACCTGTTTCACGAGATTACTCCCATTGAGTCTTATAACAAAGAGCTAAAGCTCTACTTTCCGAGCAATACCCCCGAAGCCAAGCAATTCGAACTGACCTATTGGTTCGACGAACCCAAACACAATCTTGAAGAGTGCGTCGAACGCGACCTGACTTACTCCAGCCCGCTGTGGGTCAAAGTTCTGCTGGTGGACAAAGTCAAAGATCAAACCCTCGTCCAGCCCATCTTCCTGGGCGATTTCCCTGAAATGACTGAGAAGGGGACGTTTATCATCAATGGCACTGAGCGCGTCGTTGTCTCGCAGTTGATCCGCTCGCCCGGCGTTTATTTCGAGAAGACCGAAGATCGCTCAACGGGGCGCGCCCAGGCGATGGCCAAGCTGATCCCCGATCGCGGCGCCTGGATGGAGTTTGAAACCCGCAAAGCGGATTACCTCACCCTGCGGTTCAACCGCAAGCGCACCGTCCCTGTCACCATCTTTTTGCGCGCCCTGGCCGCCGTCAATGATGGCCTGGCCGATTCGCCCATTAAGACCGGCAGCGATGAGGAGATTTTGAGCCTGTTCGCCGATGTGGATAATAACCCCGACCGTATGTACATTGCCTCATCCTTCTACCAGGAACCAGAATGGGACCTGGGCAGCGGGATGAGCATCGGCGAGGCGGCAATCCTGGAGTTCTTCAAGCGCATGCGGCCCGGCGACCCGGCGACGCTCGACAACGCCCGCGAATTTCTGATCGAGCAGCTCTTCGATCAGCGCCACTACGATCTCGAACGCGTGGGGCGTTATAAGCTCAACCAAAAACTCGGCCTGCGCGAGTTCATCCCCGTCACGCATCGCACCATCACCAAGCGCGACATCATCGGCCTGCTGCGCCGCATGATCAACATCAATAACGGCGTGCAAGAAGCCGATGATATTGACCACCTGGGCAACCGCCGCGCCAAGACGGTCGGCGAACTGATCCAGAACAAGCTGCGCATCGGCCTGCGCCGCATGGAGCGCGTGATCAAAGAGCGTATGTCCATCCGCGATCAGGAACAACTGACCCCCCGTCACCCTGATCAACATCCGCCCGGTGGTCGCCGCCCTGCGCGAATTCTTTGGCTCCAGTCAGCTTTCGCAGTTTATGGATCAAACCAACCCGCTGGCCGAGCTGCGCCACAAACGCACCCTCTCGGCGCTTGGCCCTGGCGGTCTGCGGCGTGAGCGCGCCGGCTTCGATGTGCGCGATGTCCACCATTCCCATTATGGCCGCATTTGCCCCATCGAAACGCCAGAAGGCCCGAACATCGGTTTGATCGGCCGTCTCTCGACCTTTGCTCGCGTCAACGAGTATGGATTCATCGAAACCCCCTACCGCCGCGTGCGCAAGACCTTGAAACCGGATGATCCCCGCCTGGTGGGACGCATTCCCCGCGAAAACCTGGCCGATCCGGCGACGGGCGAAGTGATCGCCAAAGAAAACGAGCGCATCACCGCCGCTGCAGCCGAGCGCATCGCCAAACTCAAGGTTTCTGAAATCCTGGTTGTGCCTTTCGTGACCGAGGAAACCGAGTATCTCTCCGCGGATGTCGAAGACCGCTTCGTGATCGCCCAGGCCAACGCCCCACTGACCGATTACAAAGAATTTGTGCGCCGGCGCATCTCTTCCCGTTACAAATCCGGCTTTATGTTTACCACCTCGGACAATATTGACTACATGGATGTCGCCCCGCACCAGGTGGTTGGTATTTCGGCGGCCTTGATCCCCTTCCTCGAGCATGACGACGCCAACCGCGCCCTGATGGGTTCCAACATGCAGGCGCAGGCGGTGCCGCTGCTGCGCCCGGACATTCCGCAGGTCTCGACAGGCATGGAATACCACGCCGCGATGGATTCGGGCCAGGTGGTCATCGCCGAAGAGGACGGCGAGGTAACCTCGGTAACAGGCAGCACGATCACCATGCGCACCAACCAAAGTCAATCGCATACCTACACCCTGCGCAAATACCAACGTTCTAACCAAAGCACCTGCATTGACCAACGCCCGGCGGTGGTCAAGGGGCAGCGTGTACGCAAAGGCGAGGTCATTGCCGACTCATCCTCCACCGAAAGCGGCGAACTGGCCCTGGGACAGAATGTCACCATTGCCTTCATCTCTTGGGAAGGGGCCAACTTTGAAGACGCGATTGTCATTTCGGAGCGCCTGGTGCAGGATGACAAATTTACCTCGGTGCATATCGAGAAATACGAGGTCGAGTCTCGCGACACCCGTCTTGGGCCAGAGGAAATTACCCGCGATATCCCCAACGTAGGCGACGAGGCGATCAAAGACCTCGACGAACGCGGCATCATTCGCGTGGGAGCTGAAGTCGGCCCGAACGACATCCTGGTGGGCAAGATTTCGCCCAAAGGTGAAAAAGAACTGACCCCCGAAGAGCGCCTGCTGCGCGCCATCTTCGGTGAAAAATCGCGCGATGTCAAAGACACCTCACTGCGCATGCCGCACGGCGAGCGCGGCAAGGTAGTGGATGTCAAAGTCTTCACGCGCGAAGACAACGCCGATCTCTCAGCCGGGGTGGATATGATGGTGCGCGTCTCGGTGGCGCAGCGCCGCAAAATCACCGCCGGCGACAAGATGGCCGGCCGCCACGGCAACAAAGGCGTGGTCTCGCGCGTCGTCGCGGTCGAGGATATGCCCTTCCTCGAAGACGGGACACCTGTAGACATCATTCTCAACCCCACCGGCGTCCCCGGTCGTATGAACCTGGGCCAAATTTTGGAAGCGCACCTGGGTTGGGCCTCCAGCCGGCTTGGCTTCCGCGCCATCACCCCAGTTTTTGACGGCGCTACTGAAGTCGAGATTGAGGCTGAACTGGCTCGCTCCTGGCTGCTGGATCGCGCCTGGAAATTCACCGGTGAGATCGCCTGGCGCTGGTTGAAAGAACAGGGTTACGACCCCGAAACCATCCAAGATGATGACGAAGTGCGCCGCCTCTACATGGAAACCTGGCTGGGTGGACGAGGCTACAATGTCTATAAGATGATCTCCGATCCCACCTATGCGCGGCATTCGGCGCTGCGTGAATGGCTGCGCGATCAGGAGCTTGACCCGGACGCAATCGCCAACCTGGATGACTCGAAGCTGCCGCTCGCGCAGCGCCAGAGCAATAACAGCGCGGCGATCAACAACTGCATCCGGCTGTGGATGCTCGAAATGGGCACCGACCCGGCTGGAATGCCGGATGAAGCTCTGCCAGCCAAGGCCGAAGAAGTGGCCTTGCTGACCGGCCACCCGGTGCCGACTCTGGGAAAGCAGTATCTGCGTGATGGGCAATCGGGCCTCCCTTACGACCGTCCCGTCACGGTGGGCGTGATGACCATGCTCAAGCTGCACCACCTGGTAGAGGACAAAGTCCATGCCCGTTCGACCGGCCCTTACAGCCTTGTCTCGCAGCAGCCGCTCGGCGGTAAGGCTCAATTCGGCGGCCAGCGCTTCGGTGAAATGGAAGTCTGGGCGCTGGAAGCTTATGGGGCGGCCTACATCCTGCAGGAAATGCTGACCGTCAAATCGGACGATGTCCAGGGACGCGTCAAGACCTACGAGGCGATTGTCAAAGGCGAACCCATCGAAGAACCTTCCATCCCGGCTTCGTTCCGTGTGTTGGTCAAAGAGCTTCAATCGCTGGGCCTGTCGGTCGAGGCAATCACCGACGGCGGCGACCTGATCAAGTTTGGCAAAGACGAAGAGCGCTCCAAGCCGCCCAAGCTGGCCACCGGTCTACTCGGACTTGGTGAGGAGTATTAAGCTTTCATTTTCAAGTTCGATCAACCCCCCGGTGTCCAAACGGGGGGTTTTCGTTTGGAGCAGCCGTATGACCCAACCCCATCCGATCCGTCTTTCTCTCCCTTCCAAGGGCCGCCTGGCAGAAGAAGCGCTTGACTTTCTCGCCCGCTGCGGCCTTAGCGTGTACCGTCCCAACATCCGTCAATACGAGGCCACTATGCCCGACCTGCCCGGCCTGACGGTCATTTTCCAGCGTCCGACCGATATCGTCGTCAGCGTGCGCGATGGCAGCGTAGATTTTGGCATCGCCGGCCTGGACCTGGTCGTTGAGCGCAGTCATCTGCACCCCCTGGGCGAAGCGGGCAAGGTGATTGTAGTGCATGAAGCCTTGCGTTTTGGTCACTGCGCCCTGGCGCTGGCGACGCCAGAATCCTGGCCCGTGCAGACTGTGGCCGATCTGGCAGCCTATATCGCCGCCCAGCCGAATCCCATGCGCATCGCCACCCAATTCCCACGCCTGACACGGCGCTTCCTGGGTGAGCGCGGCATGGATCACTATACCCTGGTCGAGGCGGAAGGCACATTGGAGGTGGCCCCGGCCATCGGCTACGCCGATATGATCTGCGACCTGGTCGCCTCCGGCCAGACCTTGCGCGATAACCGGCTGCGCCCCGTGGCGGATGGCTACATTTTGCATTCGCAGGCGGTGTTGATCGCCAATCGCGCCGCTCTGCAGAACAACCCGGCCGCCCTGAAACTGATTTCACAACTGCTTGAATACATCGAGGCCCACCTGCGCGCCGAAGACAACTACCTGGTGATCGCCAATATACGCGGCGACTCGCCCGAAGCAATTGCCCAGGCGCTCTTCAACCAACCCGACCTGAGTGGGCTGCAAGGGCCAACCATCGCCCCGGTATTCACCCGCGACGGCGATCCCTGGCGCTCGGTCAGCATCGTCGTGCGCAAAGACCGCATCATCCCGGCGGTGCGCGCCCTGCGCGCGGTCGGCGGCAGTGGTGTGATTGTCTCGCCGGTTAAGTACATTTTTGAAGAAGAACCCCCACGTTATAAAGCCATGTTGGAGGCGCTAAAACCATGAACCTGCGCGAAAAAAGTTGGTTGAAAAGAAACCCTTTGACAGAAGATTTGACCTACCTGGAGCGCGTGGCAGCCATTTTGAGCGAGGTGCGCGCCCGCGGCGACGCCGCGCTGCGCGAGTACACGGCGCGCTTCGACGGTGTGACGCTGGAGGATTTTCGCATCCCGCCGTCTGCCATCCAGGCTGCCTATGCCAGCGTATCCTCCGAGGTGATCGCCGCCCTGAAAACCGCCGCGGCGCGCGTGGAAAAATTTCACCAGAAACAGCCGCTCACCTCGTGGATTACCCATGAATTGGGCGGCGCGCTCGGACAGATCGTCAACCCGCTGGATCGGGTGGGAATCTATGTACCTGGCGGAACAGCGCCGCTGCCCTCCTCGCTGCTGCACGCCGCCATCCCGGCCAGGGTCGCCGGCGTGCGCCAGGTGATTGTGGCGACGCCGCCCAATCCTTCGCCGGTCATCCTGGTCGCGGCGGATATTGCGGGGGTCAGCGCCGTTTACCAGGCGGGCGGGGCGCAGGCCATCGCCGCCCTGGCTTACGGCACTGAATCGATCCCTAAAGTGGATAAGATCGTCGGGCCGGGCAATATTTACGTAGTGTTGGCGAAGAAACTGGTCTTTGGCGTGGTAGGCATCGAAAGCCTGCCCGGCCCGACCGAAACCGTGGTGGTGGCGGATGAAACCGCCAACCCGAAGTGGGTGGCTGCCGATCTTTTGGCGCAGGCTGAGCATGATGTGCTGGCCTCAGCCGTGCTGCTGACGCCCTCAGCGGCGCTGGCGCAGGCGGTGCAGGCCGAAGTTGCGCAGCGCATCGAATCGCTCTCACGCGCCAGCATTATCACTCAGACCTTCGAGCGCGGCTCAGGAATTGTGCTGACGCAGGATGTGGCTGAGGCGGTGGCGCTGGCCGATGACTATGCGCCAGAGCATCTCTGCCTCTCTGTGCGCGACCCGTGGACGTGGGTTGCCAAAATCCATCATGCTGGCGGGATTTTCGTCGGCGAGCATTCTTTTGAGGTCCTGGGCGACTATGTCGCCGGGCCGAGTCATATCATGCCAACCGCCGGCAGCGCCCGCTTCTCCTCGCCGCTGAACGTCTGGGACTTTGTGCGCCTGACCAGCCTGGTGGCGTTGGATGCCGCAACAACGGCGCAAATTGCTCCCACGGCGGCGCTCATTGCCCGCGCCGAGGGCCTGGATGGTCACGCCGGCGCGGCCGAGGAACGGGTGAAATCATGAACCCTCGCACACACCTTGCCTCTTTCCCGCCTTATACACCGATCGAGCCGTTCGATGTGCTGTCGGCGCGCATGGGGCGCGCCCCACAAGACATCATCAAACTCGATGCCAACGAGAATCCTTATGGGCCATCGCCGCGCGTGCGCGAAGCCCTGGCCAGGCTAGAATATCCACACATTTACCCCGACCCCGAAAGCCGTGCCCTGCGCGCCGCCCTGGCCGCCTTCACCGGCGTAGCGGCGGAGTATTTGCTGGCCGGCTCAGGGGTGGATGAACTGCTGGATTTGCTGCTGCGTGTGCTGCTGGAAACCGGCGAGAAGGCGTTGATTTGCCCGCCAACCTTTGGTATGTACGCCTTCGATACACGCTTGAACGCTGGGCAGGTGGTCGAAGTCCCCCGCCGGGCGGATTTCTCGCTGGACATTGAGGGGATCCAACGAGCGGTGGAGACGCAGAAACCGAAGGCGCTCTTCTTGCCCACGCCCAACAATCCAGATGGATCATTCCCCCCCGCGGCTGAGATTGATTTCTTGCTGACACTGCCTCTGCTGGTGGTGCTGGACGAGGCTTACATCGAGTTCAGCGGGCAGGGCCGCCTGGGAGAGGGTCTGACGCGCATCCGCCAGGCGGCGCAGCGCGAAAACCTGATCGTCATGCGCACCTTCAGCAAATGGGCCGGCCTGGCTGGCCTGCGCGTGGGCTACGGGGCCTTCCCCGCCTGGCTGCTGCCAACGCTTTGGAAAGCCAAGCAGCCCTATAATGTCAATGTGGCCGCCAGCGAGGCCGCGCTGGCTTCCTTACAAGATGTGGAGACTCTCGCTGAAGTCGTCGAACAGTTGATCCGTGAACGCCAACGACTGTTCGCTGCGCTGTCCGCCATCCCCTATCTCCAGCCATACCCCACCTGCTCCAATTTCATCCTGTGCAAGATCACCTCAGACTGGGGCGATGCTTCCACCTCACCCGGCCAGGCGTTAAAGAATTACCTGGCCGGGCAGGGCATCATGATCCGCTATTTCGACAACCCACGCCTGCGCGACCATGTGCGCATCTCTGTCGGCAAACCGGAACAGACAGACGCGGTGATCGCCGCCCTAACAAGCCGCTGAAGGAGAAGCCATGAGGACTGCCAGTATTTCGCGCACAACCAACGAGACCAGCATTTCAGTGACCCTCGATCTGGACGGAAGCGGCCAACATACGATCGCCACTGGCCTGGGCTTTCTCGATCACATGCTGACGCACATCGCCGTTCACGGGCTGTTCGATCTGACCGTCCAGGCCAGCGGCGACCTGCACGTGGACGAGCATCACACGGTCGAGGATGTGGCGCTCGTCCTGGGCGCGGCGTTTGCCAGCGCGCTGGGCGATAAGAAAGGGATTGTGCGCACGGCGCACGCTTACGTCCCAATGGACGAAAGCCTGGCCTTTGTGGCCCTCGACCTTTCGGGGCGTCCCTACGCGGTGATCGAAGGCCGCTGGCATACGCCGGCGGTGGGAGGCATTGCGACCAGCCTGTTCGATCACTTCTTCGAGAGCTTCGCCGCCGCGGCGCGCTGCAATCTCCATGCGCGCGTGCTGTATGGGCGCGATGACCATCACCAGGCGGAGGGCCTCTTCAAAGCCTTGGGGCGCGCCCTGGACGCAGCGACCCAAATTGATCCGCGGCGGGCAGGCGTCATTCCTAGCACGAAGGGCAGCTTATGAATGCTTTCGTCACAGACCCTAAGGGTGTTGCGCTTGGCGCAACACCCTTAGGGTCTACATCCTTCACCATCTTCCCGGCCATAGACCTGCGCGGCGGCAAAGTCGTCCGCCTGGCGGAGGGAGATCCGGCGCGCCAGACCACCTACGGCGATGACCCGCGCGCCTGGGCAGAACGCTGGCAGGCCGAGGGGGCGCGCTGGCTGCACGTAATCAACCTGGACGGGGCCTTCGGCGAGGATACGCGCCCCAACCTGGCCGCCCTGCAGCAGATCCTGGCCGTCGGTCTCAAGGTGGAGTTTGGCGGGGGCCTGCGCACACCGGCGGCTATCGCGACGGCGCTTGAGATGGGAGTGGCGCGCGTCTTCTTAGGCACGGCCGCCATTCAAACGCCGGCCCTGGTGGATTGGGCGTTGGAGCGCTATGGCGCGTCACGCGTGGCCGGCGATATCGGGGCGCGCGACGGCCTGGTGCAGATCAAAGGCTGGCAAGAAGCCGTCCCATTGACCGCGCTCGAAGCCGGGCGGCGCTTGCGGGCGCAGGGCATTGCATGGTGTGTCTTTACCGATGTGGCGCGCGATGGGATGGGCCGCGGCGCGAACCTGGCCGGCGCGCTGGAATTGCAAGCCGCGACCGGGCTGCAGGTGGTAGCTTCGGGCGGCATCGCGGCGCGCGAAGATGTGCAGCGGGCGCGCCAGGCCGGCCTGGCTGGCGTCGTGGTTGGGCGCGCCCTGTATGACGACAAACTGCACCTGGCCGATTTATTATCCCTGGCGGCAGAACAGCTTTAAGAGAGGAAACGATGATTACCGTAATTGACTACAATGCCGGCAACCTGACTTCGGTCAAACGGGCGCTGGATCACCTGGGATTGGAAAGCCAGATTACCGCCGATGCGCAGATCGTGGCGCGGGCGGAACGCATTATCTTTCCCGGCGTTGGTCATGCCGCGGCTGCCATGCGCGTGCTGCATGCGCGCGGCCTGGATGAGGCGCTGCAAGAGGCTTTTGGAGACGGAGCGCCGATCCTGGGCATTTGCCTGGGTTCGCAGATCGTCCTGGCGCATTCCGAAGAGGGCGATACTCCCTGCCTGAACCTGCTGGCAGGGAAATGTCATCGTTTTGCCCTGGCTGATCCGAGCCTGAAGATACCCCATATAGGTTGGAACGCGGTCAAGGTCGAGCAGCCGCATTTCATCCTCAAAGATTTGCGCCCCGGCGACGAGTTTTATTTTGTCCATTCCTATTACCCGCAGCCGGCGGATGCAGCGCACATTTACGCCAGCAGCGAGTACGAATTGACTTTCCCGGCGGCGATTGGGATAGCGAACCTGTTTGCAACCCAATTTCACCCCGAAAAGAGCGGCGCGATCGGCTTGAATTTGCTGCGCAACTTTGCCGCCTGGCAGCCTTAAAAAGTGAGACGATATCTTCCCTGGGTAATCAAATGACGCCTCTGGCGCAGTTCATGGAACTCAACCGAAACATCATCCTGTTTCTTTATGGGTTGGTGTTCTTTTCGTTGGGCCTGACCCTGGCAATGCAATCACGCAGCCATTCTCGCCTGGAACTGGCGCGCAGCTTGAAGTGGCTGGCGGCTTTTGGGCTAATTCATGGCAGCTACGAATGGGGGGAATTGATCATCCCGCTCCAGTCGCCCAATTTAAGTGTGGCCTCGCTGTTTTTCTGGAAAGCTGCCCAGTTATTGGCTCTGGCTGCTTCATTTGCAGTCTTGTTTCAGTTTGGCATTTCTCTGCTGGCGCTTACCGGCAAATGGCGTTGGCTGCATATCTTGCCAACCGCGCTCTTTTTGCTCTGGCTGGCGGTGGTCTACGGAGTGCTGCTGCCGGTAATGCCAGATACTGATACCTGGCGCAACACGGGAAATGCTCTGACGCGTTATTTCATCTCACTGCCAGCAGGCTTATTGGCCTCGTTTGGGCTGCGACGGTATGCACAACAACGAATCGTTATGTTCAACGCGCCGCATATTTTACGAACCCTGCAAACTGCCAGCCTGGCGTTATTCCTGTATGCTTTATTGAGCGGGCTGATCGCTCCACCCGCGCCATTCTTCCCAGCAAACTGGCTCAACACAATCTCGTTCAGCCAGGTAACACAAGTCCCGGTGCGCATTTTTCGTTCAGTGATCGGCCTGCTGCTGACAATTTCCATGATCCGCGCCCTGGAAATCTTTGACCTGGAATATCTACGCCAAATCGAGGCTATGGAACGAAAACAAATCCTGGGGGTCGAACGTGAACGGCTGGGACGTGAACTACACGATGGAGCGATGCAAGCGGTCTATACCGCCGGCTTACTGGTTGAATCAGCAGTCAGTCTGGCTGCGCCTGGCAGTCCGCTGGCAGAACGTTTGCAAAGCGCGATCGGCGCCCTGGATGGCGCGGTGCAAGATATGCGCCGCAGTTTGAATGAACTGACTACCACAGCAGAAAACCAATCTCTGGTTGAAGCCTTAAGCCAGTTGGTGCAAGACCCGCGCCTGGCGGAAGGTGTGCGCATTCAATTAGCACTGAACCTGCCAATAGAGCGCAGCCTTTCGCCATCTGCTACCGCGCATGTCCTGGCGATCGTGCGCGAGGCGCTGGTGAACATCATTCGCCACGCCAACGCCAGCCTGGCTAAAATAAGCCTGGAGGACAATGGTCAGCAAGCGCACTTATCCATTTGTGATAATGGACGCGGCATGTCGCCAGACACACTCCCAGGCTATGGCTTGCGCAATATGAGCGACCGGGCGCGCTTGCTGGGCGGTAAGCTGACCATCTCTGGACAACCGGGAAAAGGAGTCGCCCTGCAACTAGATTTTCCCTGGGAGGAAAAAGCGTGATGGAAAAAATTCGCGTTTTGTTGGTGGATGATCATGAGATTGTACGCCTGGGTCTGATGACCTTGATCAACGATCAGGCAGAAATGCAAGTGGTGGGCGAAGCCGGTACCGCCGCTGAGGCGCTGGTCTGCGTAGAAAAACTGCACCCCGATGTGATTTTGATGGATATTCGCCTGCCCGGTCTGAGCGGAATTGAGGCAACCCGCCAGATTGTGCAAAAATTCCCCAACAGCAAGATCATCATGTTGACTTCTTATACAGACAACGAACTAGTTGTACAGGCAATCCGCGCCGGCGCCAGCGGGTATGTGCTTAAACAGGTAGGCAACAGCGAATTATTGCGCGCCATCCGCGCCGCGGCGCGCGGGGAAGCCTTGCTGGACACAAATGCTGCCGCTCGCCTGCTGGCGCACCTGCGCCATGTAGAAAAAAAATTGGATGATCACGCTTTCCAAAACCTTTCTGAGCGTGAACTGGATGTACTGCTTGAAGTCGTACGCGGCAAGACCAATCTTGAAATCGGTCAAACGCTCAACCTGCAGGAAAAAACCGTCCGCAATTACGTTAGCAGCATTTTGGAGAAACTTAACTTAAGCAACCGGGTTGAACTGGCAGTGTATGCAGTCCAGCATCATCTGTTAGAACATATTCCAAAGAAAAGTTGATTGGCGCAGATAAATAAAAAAAAGCCGTGGGCCGGCGCTGAATGACCGACCCACGGAGCATTCCTGGAGATGGAAGATTAAGCTCAGGGCATATTTAA
>CAIQJJ010000753.1 GCA_903872065.1 uncultured Anaerolineales bacterium
CCTGGGGGTGCTGCTGCGGCGGCCAGACCTGATCTATCGCGCTGACCGCGTGATGCAAGAAGAGAAACTATCCCGCCTGGGAGCAGATGATTTCTCGCGCACCGATCAGCAAGCCGTCTTCCAATTGGTCTACGCCTCGCTCAATCAAACCGACGCCGAGCCTTTGGATTACGTTCTCAACCGCCTGCCCGCCGAGTTGGTGGAATTTGCCGATCAAATCCTGGCGCGCACGCAGCGCCTCGACCCCAATGAGGAGCGGGTGCTGGATGATTTAATGCGCGCTCTACTCAATCTGCGCCGGTGGAATACGTGTCAAAACATTGACTCTTTGCGCTATCTTATGGAAGAATCACAGCAGCGAGAGAACGCACGCGCCGCGAGCCACGAATACGGCCCGGCTATGAGCCAAAACCTTAAAACGCTCAAAACCCTGGATCGGGCCATCGGGCGTTACACCAACCGCAGCGGAATTTGAGTCTGCTGCCGGCATGAGACTTCTGACAATAGATACTGCTTGCGAACACTATGGCACGAAAACCTGCATCTAAAACGAAACTTCCGCCCAACGCCCCCCCTGCCAAAAGCGCGGCCGAACGTCGCACCGCCAGCGACGAACACTCGCGCAGCGCGCCTCACGCTGGCCGTCCCCATCACGAGCGCGGCCGGACGGGCGGCGAAACCGCCTCAGCCGGCGCGCCGGCATCCGATGAACTGACGCCAAACGACTTAGCGACGCCAGATGAAATGGATGAATCAGATGAATTGACGCCAGACGAACTGGCAGGTTCAGACGAACTGGCAGGTTCAGACGAACTGGCAGGTTCAGACGAACTGGCAGGTTCAGACGAACTGACAGGTTCAGACGAACTGACAGGTTCAGACGAACTGACAGGTTCAGACGAACTGGCAGCGGGGGAAAGCGCCTCCGAGGACGCAATGGAGCTGTTAGACGAATTGGAAGAGGATGTCCCGCACGGCATGGATCCTCTGATGGAGGAGCCGGATGAACGCACCCTCAGCCTGGAAGCGCAAGAGTTGGAAGCCTTCGAGAAAGAAGACCCCCTGGATGGACTGCCCGTCCCCAGTGTGATGTCCGAGTTGAGCGAAGACCCGGTGCGCCTCTATCTGAAGGAGATCGGCGGCATCCAACTGCTGGACACCGACCGCGAATTCTGGCTTTCGACGCGCATCGCCGCCAGCCGGTGGATGGATTCGATCAACAAGGGGCATCCCCTGGCCCGTGAGAGCGGGGCCAATGCGCAGAGCGTTTACCAGGCGCTCTACGAAGAGCTTGCGACCGTCTGGAAGCGCCTGGTGGAAGACGCGGCGCGGCTCGATTATCCCCGCCCCAACCTGGAGCAGATCGTCATTGAAACCCAGGCCCTGCGCGAAACCTGGAGCGGCGAAACCGCCTCCTACCTGCGCGCCTACCTGGACAACGGTCGCTGGGGGCATGATCACCTGTGGGACGGCGTGGCGCGCAAAGCGTTCACCGCCTTCACCTGCCTGTACATGCTGCCCGAAGTCACTTCCGAGCGCCTGCTGCGCTACGTGCGCAGCAAGGAAGATTTGCCCCCCAAGCGCACTTTCAGAACTTTCCTGCCCAGCGACGAAGCCCTGCGCCTCGAGTTGGAAGACATCCGCTACCGCTCGCAGGACGCCCGCCAATCGTTGATTCGCGCCAACCTGCGCCTGGTGGTCAGCGTGGCCAAGCGCTACATCGGGCGCGGCAGTTCCTTCTTGGACTTGATCCAGGAGGGCAACCTGGGCCTGCTGCGGGCGGTGGCCAAGTTCGATCCCACGCGCGGCTACAAATTCAGCACCTACGCCACGTGGTGGATTCGCCAGTCGATCAGCCGCTCGATCGCCGACCAGGCGCGCACCATCCGCATCCCGGTGCATATCTTCGAGTCGATCAACCGCCTGCTGCGCATCCAGCGCAAGCTGACGCAGGACATGGGGCGCGATCCATCGCCGGAAGAACTGGCGCTCGAAGCCGGCTTTTTGGATCCGGGGGACGAAACGACGATCCGGCACGCCGACGCCGCCGGCGAGAATATCCCCATGGACGTGCGCCGGCGCTGGGCGCGGGCGGCGGCCAAGGTCGGACGTGTGCTGCAGGCAGCCGAGGAGCCGATGTCGTTGGACAGCCCGGTCGGCACCGAAGACTCCAGCCAGTTGGGCGATTTCATCGAGGACGAGGAGGCGCTGGAGCCGATGGACGCTGCGGCGCGCGAGATGCTGCGCGAGCAGGTGAAAGAGGCGCTGGCGGTGCTTTCGGATCGGGAACGGGAAGTGCTGGAACTGCGCTTTGGCCTGGCCGACAGCAAAGACCACACCCTGGAAGAAGTGGGGCAGTATTTCAAGGTGACGCGCGAGCGCATCCGGCAGATCGAGGCCAAGGCCCTGCGCAAGCTGCGCCACCCCACCCGCAGCCGGCAGTTGCGCGATTATTTAGGGTGAAAATCCTTCCGTTCCATCCTTTCGAAACCCGAAACAAAATCTACAGATCAGGTAAATCAATGGAATTGTTACAGACCCGCCTCGCGAAACCGTATCAAGCGCTGAAAGATTCCCCTTATTGGCCAACCATCACCGTTCTACTCATTTCTGTCGTTTCGTTATTCATGTCCATCAGACTGCTGAGGTTTGTATCCCAATATGCCGTCAATTTAATCTTTTATGATGAATTTGGATTTATGAGTCCAATCTTTGACCACCAGGATTTATGGAC
>CAIQJJ010000754.1 GCA_903872065.1 uncultured Anaerolineales bacterium
ATTGCTGGTGGTGCCGGTTTTCACCGCCGCCGGGCGATCCAGGCGCAGGGCGCTGTTGCGGCCAAAGCCGAGCAAGCGGGCGTCGTTATCGCTGAGAATATCGCTGATCAACCAGGCCACGCGTTCGTCCAACACCTGGGGCTGCGCCTCGGCTTCATGACGGTACAGCACTTTGCCCTGCGCATCAGTCACTTGCTCAATGGCGTAAGGCTGCACGCGCCGCCCACCGTTGGCAAACGCCCCGTATGCGGCGGTCAGTTCGAGCAGTTTCACATCCCCCCCGCCCAGGGCCAGCGAGAGATCGTAATCGGAGGGGTTTTGGAGTGTGGTAATCCCTAGCCGCCCGGTGAAGTTGATCAACCCTGCCAGCCCGATGTGTTCGAGCGTCATCACCGCCGGGATGTTCAGCGAAGATGCCAGCGCCTGGCGCGCCAGCACCGGCCCATGCTCTAGTCCATCGTAGTTTTTGGGAATATACGCCTCGCCGTCGTGGGTGAGGAAGGTGTGCTGCACATCCAGCAGCATCGTCGCCGCCGTCCAGGGCTGCGCACGCCGCGGGTCAAAGGCCGCGGCGTAGACCAGCGGCTTGAGCGACGAACCCGGCTGGCGCGGCGCCAGAGCCATGTTGATCGCCCCGCCGTTGGCGGCGTCGAAGTAATCGGGGCTGCCCACCAGGCTGAGAATCTCGCCGCTGTAGGGGTCTATGGCGACCAGGGCGGCGCTGTTCAAGTTGTGTCCCAGGCCATTGCGGTCTTCTTTCACCCGCTGCACCTGCAGGCGCACCGCCTCTTCCGCCAGGCGCTGCCAGTCCAGGTTGAGCGTGGTTTGCACCGTCAGCCCGCCGGAGGCGCTCAACGCTTCTTCGCTGAACAGGGAGTCCAGTTGATCGCGCGCCAGCATGACAAAATGCGGCGCCTGGATGGGGTAGGGAGTGGGATTGTAAGTGAGCGGCTGGCGCTGCGCCAGGGCGCTTTGCTCAGCGCTGATGTAGCCTTGTTCGGCCAGCAGGCCCAGCACCACCTTTTGGCGGGCGCTGGCCGCCTCTGGATCGGTGAAAGGGTTGTAACGCGCCGGCGTTTGCGGCAGGCCGGCCAGCAGGGCGCATTCCGCCGCGCCCAACTCGGCAACCGGCTTGCCGAAAAATGTCTGCGCCGCAGCTTCGATGCCGTAGGCCAGTCCGCCGTAGTAGGTCTGGTTAAAATACAGCGCCAGGATATCGTCTTTGCTCAGTTTTTGCGTGACCTCCCAGGCCAGGATCGCCTCGCGCAGTTTGCGCCGCAGCGTGCGCTGACTGCTTTCACCAGCGTCGAGCAGCAGTGTGCGCACCACCTGCTGTGTGATTGTGCTGCCGCCGGCTTCCCCGCCGCGCAGGTTGATCCACGCCGCCCGCAAGATGCCGATCAGGTCAATGCCGGGGTTCTGGTAAAAATAGCGGTCTTCGGTGGCGATTGCCGCCTGTTGGCAGATGAGGGGGATCTGCGCCAGTGGGACGACGGTATGCCGCCCGCCATTTTCGGGCAGGGCCTCGTAGAGCAGCCGCCCGGCGCGGTCGGTGATGCGCACCGAAGGGATGTTCAATCGCCCTTGTAGAGGGGTGGGGGCGGGCAGATCGCGCAGCAGCCAGAAATAAAGGCCAGCGCCCAGAGCGCTTAACAAAACCAGGAGGAGAAGAACCCCGCGACGTATTTGCATACGCTGGATTATACCCCCGCCAGGCGGCTTACCTGGTCGTTTGTCCAGGTCGCGCCCTGCTCGTTTATCCGAGGCGCGGCGTTGGGAAAACGGCTATACTGCGCCAAGATCGAAAATTTACCCACAGAGAAATCTCGAATGATGAAAGGAACTTCTTATGTCTACTGCAACAAGCCCTTCCCTGCTTGATTTTTCCAACGCCCTGGCAGAGGCCGCCGCCAAAGCCGGCAACTCTACTGTCCTGGTCAATGCCCGCCGCCGCCTGCCGGCCAGCGGCATTGCCATCGCCCCCGACCTGGTTTTGACTGCTGACCATGCTTTGGAACGTGAGGAAGACATTCGCGTCCGGTTGGCCAGCGATGTGGAACTGCCGGCGCAGATCGCCGGGCGCGACCCTGGCAGCGACCTGGCCGTCTTACGCCTGGCGCGGCCCGAAGCGCTGGCCGCTGAGCCTGCCCCGCAGCCGGCGCGCATTGGACAGATCGTCCTGGCGCTGGGCCGTCCTGGCGGCTTGCAAGCCAGCCTGGGCGTGATCAGCGCAATTGGCGGGCCAGCGCGCACCGCCCGCGGCGGTTTGCTGGAGCGCTACCTGCGCACGGATACCACCTCGTTCCCTGGTTTTTCCGGCGGGCCGTTGGTGGACGCCGCCGGACGTGTGCTGGGTATGAACACCTCTGGCTTTGGCTGGGACGCGGCTGTGACCATCCCCGCCGACCTGGCCTGGCAGACGGCGCAAACCCTGGCGCAGCACGGCCATATCCGCCGCGGCTACCTGGGCATTCGCAGCCAGCCGGTCGAGCTGCCTGAGACGGCGCAGCAGGCCCTGGGCCGCCGGCAGGAAGCTGGCTTGCTGTTGGTGGGCGTCGAGGCCGGCGCGCCGGCGGCCCACGGCGGGCTGATGGTTGGCGACATCCTGGTCGGCGTCAACGGCCATCCCTTGACCGATCCCGATGAACTGCTGGCGCGCTTGAGCGGCGAGGTAGTCGGTCAGAGCATCCCGCTTGAACTGCTGCGCGGCGGCCAGCCGCTCATCCTCAATGTCACCGTCCAGGCGCGGGTGTGAAAGGGGTAGAAGGTTTTCAGGTCTGGAGCGCCGAATTTTGTTATACTTGTAGAAAACCTCTGCTTGGTTGAGGTCTTCCTCAAGATTCAAGGAGCTTTCCATGTTTAACTTCCTCAAAGGCGCTAAAGACCAGATTCAGATCACTCTCGATCGGGTGGCAGGTATTTACCTGCCCGGCGAAACCGTCCATGCCGCGATCCATATCGCAGCCGCGCAAGAGTTGAAGGTGCGCTCGGGCTATGCCCAGTTGATGCAGATTGAATCCTACTACTACGACTATCAGACCACCCAAACCGACAGCGATGGCGACACCACAACCACCACCTCTTCCGCCTGGGGGAAGCGGGAGAGCCCATTCGATCGCCAGGCTTTCCTGGATGAGACAGTGCTGTACGGCGACCAAAACACCTATCACGTGGCGTGTCAGTTGCCGGAGAGCGCTTTCCCCACCTGTCGCGGCGGCGAGATCACCGGCCTGGTCTGGAAACTGCAGGTCGTTCTGGATCGCAAACTGGCCGGCGACGTCCACGGCGAGGCCGAAGTCATTGTCCTCTGCGCGCCGGTTGCTGGCGGTGAGGCGAGCCGTTATGGCGTTTCCAATCAGCCGCACGAAGCGGCGCTGGCGTTGGAACTGCCCGGCCTCAATTTCGTCACTGGCAAGACCATCCAGGGCCGGTTGCATATCGAACCGGGCAAAGATTTTGGCGTCAGTGAGGTGCGCCTTGAGTTGGAGCGGCGGGAAAATGTCTCGTATGAAATGGGCAATCAATCCACGGGCGTTGTCGCCAGGCTCAAACTCGCCGGCAAAACCAAATTGCAGGCTGGCGCGGGCCTGGCGCTGCCTTTTGAACTGCTCATCCCTGATACATGCCCGCCAACCGCCGCACTGGATCGCGGG
>CAIQJJ010000755.1 GCA_903872065.1 uncultured Anaerolineales bacterium
GGGCGCGATCAGGACGAATGGGAGAACCTGTATGTGCTGGCGGGCGGCGCGGCGGGCGTGACCATCCTGGACCTGAAGAACCCGACTTATACCCACTTCAACGGCCAAACGCTGGCCGCGATCGCCGCTCAAATGGGCCTCGCCGCCGAAGAGTCCATCCTGGAGCTGCTCCTGGCCGAGAAAGGCGATCCCAGCGCCATCTTTTTCCATTCCAGCGAGGAAAACCTGCGAACCATCTTGCAGCAGGATTGGGTCTGCCTGGGGTCGGATGTGGGCGCGGTCGCCAAAGAGGCGCGCAAGCTCACGCATCCACGGGCTTTTGGTACTTTTGCGCGCTTCCTGGGCCATTACTGCCGCGATCTGGGCTTGATGGCTTTGCCCGAGGCCATCCGGCGGATCACTTCCCTGCCGGCCAGTCTTTTAGGCATCGCCCAGGAGCGTGGGTCTCTACGCCCGGGCTGCGCCGCGGATATCGTGGTCTTTGACCCGGCGGCGCTGCGCGACCACGCTACCTACCAGGAACCCTGGCAGTACGCCACGGGTGTGCAGCATGTACTGGTCAACGGTCAGGTGGTGGTGGAAAACGGGGCGCACACTGGGGCAAAAGCCGGCCAATTTGTGCGCGGCCCCGGTTTTCGCCCGGCCAGCGCCGCGTGAGGGAAGCGCCATGTCTCAGCCTGAGTCGACTCTTTCACTGCCTGATGCCCAGCAGATTGCGCGCCGCCTCAGCGCGGCGCTCCAACTGCCGACCATCTCTTACGAAGAAAACAGCCCCAGCGCGCCTTTTCTTGCCCTGCACCAACTGCTCGCGGCGCAGTATCCCCTGGTTCACCAACATTTGAAGCGTGAGGGGATCAATCAGTTGAGCCTGCTCTTTACCTGGGAGGGCGCGCAGCCTGAACTGCCAGGGGTGGCTTTCCTGGCGCACCAGGATGTAGTGCCGGCGGGTGAAAACGAAGCCAACTGGACGCATCCGCCCTTCTCCGGCGCGATCGGCGACGGCTATCTTTGGGGGCGCGGCGTCGTTGACATGAAATCGCAACTGATCACCCTGCTGGAAGCGGTTGAGGCGCTCCTGGCGGCGGGTTTCAAACCCCGGCGCACGATCTACCTCGCCTTTGGACATGACGAAGAGACCGGTGGAAAGCAGGGGGCGCGCGCGATTGTCGCCGCGTTGCAGCAGCGCGGCGTGCAGTTGGATGCGCTTATGGATGAGGGCGGCAGCGTCGGCGGGGGTGTAGCGCCCGGCATCCCTGGCCTGGTCGCGGTCATCGCCTTTGCCGAGAAATCTTACGCCAATATCAAGCTGGAGGTCGCGGCGCGCGCCGGCCATGCCTCGACGCCAGGGCGCGGCGGGGCCATTGGCCTCCTCAGCCGCGCCATAACCAGGATTGAGCGTCATCCCATGCCGGCCAGCCTGGAGTTTGCGCGTCCCACCATCCAGGCCCTGCTGCCGCACCTGCCCTGGCCGTTCCGGCTGCTCTTCGGCAACCTGTGGCTGACGGGCGGGCTGGTGCAGATGGCGCTGGCGCAGACCCCTTATTCCAACGCCATGCTCCGTAACACGATCGCGCCCACCCTATTGCAAGCGGGCTACAAGTTCAATGTGATCCCCGAACGGGCGACGGCCTTTTTAAACTGCCGCTTGCTGCCCGGCCGCCAGGTGGATGAACTGCTGGCGCACCTGCGCCAGGTCGTGCAAGATGAGCGCGTCCAGATCACCTGCATTGACACCAGCGCGCCGGCCAAAAAGCCGGCTTCGCTGGATACCCCTTACTACCACGACCTTGAGAAGAACATCGCCGCCGGCTATGGGCCTATTCCCACCTGCCCGATTGTGATGTTCGGCGCGTCTGATGCGCGACACTATGAAGCGATTTGCAGCCGCATCTATCGCTTTCAACCGACCTGTTTTCTCGAACCCGATGAAGATAGAACGCACGGAGTGGACGAAAGGATTAAAATAGACCAATTACCCACGATGGTTGCGTTCAACGCCAGGATGATGCAGTCCTGGGGCAGCCGCTAATTTTAGGATTTGTGGAGACTCTGGATGAAGATTAAGATTTTCTCTGTTGGCGGAACGATTGATAAGGTTTACTTCGACCGCCTGAGTGAATATCAGGTGGGCTCGCCCAGCGTGCGCGAAATTTTTGCCAATCTGCCAATCACCTTTGAGTATGAGATCGAGTCGCTGATGCGCAAGGACAGCCTGGATATGGATGCGTCCGACCGTCAGTTGGTGCGGGAGGTGGTGGAACGGGAGACCTGCCGGCATATCATTATCACGCATGGAACCGATACCATGATCGAAACCGGCAAGGCGCTGCACGGCCTCACCGGCAAGTGCGTTGTCTTGACCGGCGCAATGGAGCCGGCGCACTTCAAATCGAGCGATGCGGTGTTCAACCTGGGCGTCGCGGTGGGAGCGGTTTCTTCCCTGCCTGAGGGGGTCTATATCGCCATGAATGGAGGCGTCTTCGATCCGTTCCAGTGTCGCAAGAACCGCCAACGCCACATCTTTGAACCGCTCGAAAGGACGGACAGCCAATGAACCCTATCGGCATCCTGGGCGGCATGGGCCCTGAAGCTTCGGCGCAGGTCTATCTACAATTGATTCAGCATTCCTATCGCTATGCGGCGGATAACATGGATTGTTACCCGCACATTTTGATCAACAACATTCCAACGCCGAACATTTTTCAGCGCTACAATCCAGAGACCGGCCTATACCTGGGCGAACAGGCGCGCCTTCTGGAGAATGCCGGCGCTAAGGCGATCGGCGTCGCCTGCAATAGCGCCCATTATTATTGGGCCGAGATGCGGGCGGCGCTCTCCCCCACGGTGTGGCTGGTGGATATGATTGACGAGGTCGCCAGGAAAGTCCGCCAGGACGGCTTGACCCACATCGGACTGCTCTCCTCCGGCATGTCGCGCCAGCTTTATGTCCGGGCGGCCGCCAACCATCAACTTCAAATCACTCTGCTGGATGAGGCGGAGCAGGAGCAAATTGATGAGATCATCAACCGCATCCTGTCCGGCGAGCGCACGCCCAGGCTGAAGGCCGAACTGCAAGGCCTGGCGGATGCTCAAATTGCCCGCGGCGCGCCGTGCGTCGTCCTGGGCTGCACCGACCTGCCGCTCATCCTGGGCCAGGCGGATGTCCAATATCCGCTGTACACCTCGAACGATATCCTGGCCGAGGCGCTGTTCAACTTTGCCATCCGCGCCTGAGCGCGCAGACTGTGATGAACATGAGACCCTTAGGGTTTCTAAAACCCTAAGGGTCTTTTTTCATCGCGGTAGTAAAAGAACGCCAGGAAGCAAGCGCCTGCATTGAGGCTGCCCAAGATCAGGAAGGGCAGGCCAGGTACCAGGCGCACCAACCAGCCGCCCAGCAGCGAGCCGCCGATCATGCACAGGCTCCACACCGCGTGCAGCAGTCCAAAGACGGCGGGATGCTCTTCGCGGCGCACGCCGTCCACCACCCAAATGTACATCAAGGTCGAGAGCGACCAGGCGGCGGCGTTGCCGAGGATGCCGAAAATGAAGAGGACTTCCAGCCTGCCGGCCCCCAAAAACAGGGCGCAGCCGGAAACGATCACGGCGCTGTAAGCGACCAGCGTCGGCCCGAAGGCGCCCCAGCGGTCTGCCGCCCGGCCGGCCAACAACTGCGCGGCCGAGGCGACGATCAGCGAAACTGTGCCATAGGCGGCCACCGTCACCTTGCTTTGCGACAGATCGTTGATCAAGAGCGGGATCAGCACGCTCAGCATGCCGTAAAAGAGGGTCGGCAGGCCGCGCAAGCCGATCAGCAAGCGCACCTGCGCCTGGCGGAGCAGCGGCAGCAGACTGTGATGGAGTGGCTGCGGCGCAACAGGAACTTGCGGCGCAGCGGGGACTTGCGGCGCAGCCGGGACTGCCTCAGCCTTCCGCAGATCGGTCATCCCAAAAACAACCACCAGGGCGGCAAGGACGGCCAGGGACATCGCCGCCCAGCCGAAAGCGTTAAACCCCTGGCGCTCGATCAACACCCCGGCCAGCGGATTGCCAATCGCCCCACCCAGGGTCATGCTCAAGGCGTAAATGGCCGAGAGGACGCCCAACGCCTGGCGCTCCGTGAGGCGGGTCAGGGCGCTTGAGCCGCCAACCGTTGTCCACGCGGCCCCGCCGCCGCCAATGAACCACAGCAAGACGATCCACCCCAGGCCGTGTGTATAAAAGACAAAGCTGCTCACGCCGGAGAGCAGCAGCCCGCAAACCAGAACCCACTTGACGCCTATCTTCCCTGTCAGCCAGCCGGCCAGCAAGGCGGCGACCAGGCCGGCGACCTGCGCTCCTGAGACGATGCTGGAAATGGCGACCGGCGGCAGACCAAGCTGCTCCTGCAAATAGATCAAGAAAAAGGCCATCTGCGGCATATCGCGCATGCTGCTGACC
>CAIQJJ010000756.1 GCA_903872065.1 uncultured Anaerolineales bacterium
GGATCGGCCCCCATTCTTGCACGTGAATGAACTCGTCGCGCCCGGCGGCGGCCGGCCAATACATCGGCTGCATGTGCAGGTCGTATGTCCCGTAGGCATACCAGAAATCGAAGCCGTGGCGGCGCGCTGGCGGCGTCCACTCATTCCAGGCATACTCCTCGGTATTGTTATAGCACGGCACATAAGGGCGGTAGGGCGAGTCCAGGTGCCATTTGCCGATATAGGCCGTGGCATAGCCCTGCGCCTTGAGAATATCGCTCCAGCAGAGATCGTCTTGCTGCAGTTCATAGCCAAAGGGCGCTCCTTCACTGTTGCAGTTGCCCAAGACATGGTTGGCGTGCGGATACTTTCCCGTCATCAGCATCGCCCTGGCCGGGCTGCAAACCGGATAATTGCTGGCTGCCTGGGTCAAGACCAGGCTTTCAGCGGCAAATTGATCCAGGCGCGGCGTGAGCACCGGGTCTTCGTGCAGAAACCCCAGGGCCTGGCCGCGCATTTGGTCAGGGTAGACAAAAACCAGGTTGGGGCGTTTGTGTTGGGTAAGGCTCATGGGATCTCCGTATCATTCAAGGCTGGGGGCCGGGCTTCTCAGCCTCCACCCACAGCCGCTCGCCGTCGGTGATTAACTCAATCCAGCCGCGCTGATCGGTGCGCAGCACATTGTAACCCTGCAAGGCGGTCAGCGTCTCTGGCGAGGGCAGGGCCTCGCGGCTGGCGGTCGAAACGCTGATCAAAACCACTTGCGGGCGCAGGTTGGCGATCCATGCCGGCGGGTTCAGCGGGGCGTAGCCTCCATCCGCCAGCAGCAGGGCGCTGACCGGGCCGATCTCCGCCCCACTGCGCAGCGCCTCAAGCTGATCGAAGTCTATCCCGCTGCTCAAGACCAGGCGAAAGCGCCCCCATTCGAGCAAAAAGACCCCGCCGCGCGCCCCCACGCTCAGGACTTGCAGGCGCGCCCCACTCCCCAGGTCAAGCGTGTGACCGGGACGGGCCAGGGTCTGCGGCGTCCCCTGCTGCACCAGCGCCGCCTGCAGATCGCGGGCGGCGCGCGTGCCATGCGTGCCGCCGGCCCACAGCACGTTCGCGGCGGGAAAACGCTCCAGCAGGCGCGAGGCGGCCATCAGATGCTCATCGCCGGGCGCAGTTACCACAAGCCAGTCCAGAGGAGGGCCGCCGGGCGCAGCCGGCAGGCGGCGTCCCAGGGCGTCCGACAGGCGGGTGAGGGATGGCCCGCCGTTCACCAGCAGGCTGCGCCCGCCCGGGGTGCGGATCAGGAGCGCGTCGCCGGCGCGAGCGGACGCCTCACCCACGTTCAACAGCGTGATGTGCAGACGGCCATCCGGCGCAGCCCAGGCAGCGCGCCAGGCGAGAGCAGCCGCCAGGAGCAGCGCCGTCAAGACGCCAGCCGGCTTGAGCGCAGCGCGCGCGGCCTGCAGGCGCGGCCCGCCGGTCGCGGCGAGCAGCAGCACGGCATAGATCACGATCACCAGGGGCAGCGCCAGTTCCCCCAACAGCAGGTTGCCGCCGGGCAGGCGCGCCAGCGTCTCGATCACGCGAATGGTGTAAACGACCAACGGCCAGGCGGATAGCGCCAGCAACTGCCCGGCCGCCGGCCAGAGCATCCCCGCCAGGAGCGACAGCCCGCCCAGGATCATGATCGCTGGCTGCGCCGGCAGCACCAGCGGGTTGACGATCAGGGCAGAGAGTGACAGGCGTTGGAAGTGATAGACGATCACCGGCAGGGTGAAAAGCTGCGCCGCCAGGGTCAGCAGAAATGTATCGGCCAGGGCGGCGGTGATGCGCTGCGCCCGCGCCGGCGAAGTGCGGCGGATGAGAATGCGCTGGACGAATTGGGTGATCGGGTCGGCGTACAGGATCAGTCCTAGCGTGGCGGCGAAGGAAAGCTGGAAGCCGGCATCCCACGGCGTGAAGGGGTTGGCCAGGCACATCAGCCCGGCCGCCAGGCCCAGGGAGTTGAGCGCGTTTTGACGGCGGCCGACCTCGCGCGCCAGCAAGCCCAGGCAGCCCATGATCGCCGCCCGCACGACCGAGGCGCTGCCGCCCACCAGCAGAGTGTAAAGCGCAATCACTCCCACGGTCGGAAGAAAGGCGCGGCGCGGCCCAATCATCCGTCCCAGGCTGCCGGAGATCAGCCCGGCGATGATGGCGATGTTGAATCCTGAAATGGCAATGATGTGGGAAGTGCCAGTAGCGGTGAACGCGTCTTGCACCGCCTGGGGAATGCCGTTTTCCACCCCCAGCAAAATGCCCGCCAGCAAAGACGCCTCTGGGTCGGGATAGAGGCGGTAGACCGTGCGCAAGGCGAGGTCTTTGAACGCATAGAGCGCCGCCCACAGTGGGCTGCCCTGCTCGCGGCGCAGCACAAGCGCCTCGGCGCGCGGCATGTAGCTGTAAATCTCCTGGCGCGCCAGATAATCGCGGTACGAAAAGCTCTCGTCCACCGGCGGGGTCTGCAACTGTCCCTCCAGCCGCAGGCGGTCGCCATAGCGCCACCCGCCGGACGGCCCGCCCGTGGAGGGGACGCGCGCCAGGAGTAAACCGTGCGCCGGCTGGAAGAGCGCCTGCCCTTGCAAGTGCAGTTGCTCCACCTCCAGGCGCAGGTTGGTGTAGCTGTCGCGCTCGTCCGGCGGCTGCACCAGCACGCCCTCGATCACCACCGGCGTCTCCAGATCGTTATACCAGGCGATCCCCCCCTGGCTTGAGTTCGGGCAGGCTCGCCTGGTAGCGCGCTGCGCCGCCGAACACAAACGCCGCCGCGACCAGGTGAAAAGGGGAAAGCCTGGGCCAAAAAGCCGGGTTGGCGCGGCGCGCCAGGCGCAGCAAGACGGCCAAAAGCAAAGCCGCGCCGGCCAGCAGCAGCCAGGCGAAGACCGGCAGGGCCAGCGCCGCGGCGTGCAGCCGCTCCGCCAGCAGGATGCCGCCGATCAACGCCAGCGAGAGCCAGAGCAGGGGCATAGATCAGTCGGCGGAGGGACGCTTCAACTCGGCAATGTAGGGCAGCGTGCGGTGTTTTTCGGCGTAATCCAGCCCGTAGCCCACCACCCACACATCTGGAATATCAAAGCCGAGGTAGTCAATCGGCAGGTTCAGGCCGGGCCGCTCTTTGCGCACCAGCACGCAGGTCTTGAGCGAGGCCGGGCCGCGGCTTTGCAGGTTGTGCAGCAGATACGCCAGCGTGCTGCCGGTGTCCAGGATGTCCTCCACGATGATGACGTGCTGCCCGGCGATCGGCTCACGCAAATCCATCAGGATGCGCACCTCGCCGCTGACAGAGCTTTTGCCATAGCTGGAAATCGCCATAAAGTCCACCACGTGCGGAATGCTCAAGCGCCGCGTGAGGTCTGCCATGAAGATGAAAGCGCCTTTGAGGATGCCCACCAGGCGAACGCGATCGGCCTGGCGGTAATCGGCCTCGATTTGGGCGGCAAGCTGCTGCACACGTTCTTGAATCGTGTCAGCAGAGATGAGGGTACGTTCGATATCAGGGGGTAAAGTGGTCATAAGCAGCGTTTCAAACCTGGGATCAACATGGGTGTTTTTTGCCGGTACTGCTGATAAGCAGCGCCGAGGTCAGCGGCGTCAAATTCGGCCGCCAGCCGGCGCTCTTCATAGCGCGCGCCGATCAAGAAATAGGCCGTCAGGCCGATATTCATCAACAGGATATTGAGCGTCATGACGGGCGTCAGCCAGAGAAAGACCAGGGCGGCGGTGTAGATCGGGTGACGCACGTAGCGATAGAGGCCGGTCGTCACCAGGCGCAGCGCTCCAGGCTGCGGCGCAAAAAGCTGGCGCAGGCCGCTGAACGAAAGCGCCCCGGTTTGCAGCACCCCCGCCGCCATTCCCACCAGGGCAAAAAACTGGAACGCCAGGGTAAAACAGGCGGCCGGCTCGGTGACGAAATACAAGGTGCGGTCGGGCAAAGCAATGACCAGCGCCGGGATGGGTAAAAAGCTCAACACGGCAAAGAGATTGTAGGCCAGGCGATACCAACGATCGGCCGCCGGCCCAAACCACTGGCGGGCCTGGGCCTTGGCCGTTTGCGAGGCCAGCGCCGAATGCAGCGCGCCATAAATCGCAATCAAGAACAAAATACCGATCGATCCCATAAGACACTCCTTTTCTTGCCCTGATTATACTTGGCATGGGTAAAAATCATTGACAATTTCCTCAAATCCCCCTACACTTAGCGTATGCTTTCCCGCGTATATTCCTGTGCTGTTATTGGATTGGATGGGGTCATCGTCGAGGTGGAAGTAGATACCGGCGATGGATTACCCAGTATGGTGATTGTGGGGCTGCCGGACACCGCCGTGCAAGAGAGTCGCGAGCGCGTCCAGTCAGCCATTAAAAACGCCGGCTTATATTTCCCCCGCAAACGGATCACGGTCAATTTAGCGCCAGCTTCGGTGCGCAAAGAAGGCCCGGCTTACGACCTGCCCATCGCCCTGGGTGTGCTGATCGCCGCCGGCGTGCTGCCGCCCCAGGCCGTCGAGGGGGCGTTTGTGATCGGCGAGCTTTCGCTGGATGGGCGCGTGCGCCACGCCCGCGGGGTGCTGCCGATGGCCGCCTCAGCGCGCGCCAGCGGTTTCAAGCGCATCTTCGTGCCGCAAGAGGACGCCGCCGAAGCCGCCCTCATCCCCGACCTGGAAGTGATCCCCGTCAACTCGCTGGCCGCTCTGTATGCGCATTTGAACGGCGATCTGCTCATTCCGCCGCGCCCGCCGATCAAGCCGGAAGATGTACCGGTGATCGTCGGGACTGACTTTCGCGAGATCAAAGGGCAGGAACACGTCAAACGCGCCCTGGAGGTGGCGGCGGCCGGCGGGCACAACTGCCTGATGATCGGGCCGCCCGGCGCCGGCAAGACCCTGCTGGCGCGCGCCCTGCCGGGCGTCTTGCCGCGCCTCACCATTGACGAGTCGCTGGACGTGACGCGCATCTATTCCGTCGCCGACGCCCTGCCGCCGGACACGCCCTTGATCCAGAATCGCCCCTTCCGCGCCCCGCATCACACCATCAGCCACGCCGGCCTGGTCGGCGGCGGCAACTGGCCGCATCCCGGCGAGATCTCCCTGGCCCATCGCGGCGTCTTATTCCTGGATGAACTGCCCGAATTTGGCCCGCGCGTGCTGGAGGTTATGCGCCAGCCGCTCGAAGACAAGATCGTCACCATCAGCCGCGCCCAGGGCTCGCTCACCTTCCCGGCCAACTTCATGCTCATTGCCGCCATGAATCCCTGCCCCTGCGGTTATTTTGGCGACAGCCTCAAACCCTGCACCTGCTCGGCGGGGACTGTCACCAAGTATCAAAAGCGCATCTCCGGCCCGCTGATGGATCGCATCGACATCCACATCGAAGTCCCGCGCGTCGAATATGAGAAGCTCAGCGACCGGCGAACCGGCGAACCATCCGAAGCGGTGCGCCAGCGCGTCGAATCCGCCCGCGAGCGCCAGCGCAAACGCTTCCTCGTACAGACGGATAACATCCGTCTCCCGGAGAACACCCGCCTCGAAAACGCCCCCACCGACGCCCCCACCTGCAACTCCGACATGCGTCCCGCCGAAGTGCGCAAATTCTGCCAGTTGGACGACACCGGCCAATCCTTGATGAAGACCGCCATGAACCAGCTCCAGCTTTCAGCGCGCGCCTACCACCGCATCCTCAAGCTGGCGCGTACGATCGCTGATCTGGCCGGCAGCGAAAACATCGGCCCGGCGCACCTGGCCGAGGCGCTGCAATATAGGCCAAGGGTGTTGCAGGTGTAGAGCATACTGCGTCTCTGTGGTCATTCCACGAAAGGATAGGACACAAAATGTCTGACGCCGTCACGCTCCAAATTACATTTCCAAAAGATTTACTGGCGTTTCTGGGCACCCAACTCCAGGCCGAAGAAACTGCCAGAGAATTTATCATTTTAGGCCTGTACCAAGAAAACCGCATCTCGGGCGGTAAAGCTGCCGAACTATTGGGACTGACCCGGCGCGGATTTATCTCACTCCTGGCGCGCAAAGGGATAGATTACTTTCGGCTTACCCCTGATGAATGGATCGAAGAAGTAGCTGCCGTTAAAGAGTGGAACGCCAGCCATGCCTGACGTAGTTTCAAATACCGGGCCATTGATTGCACTGGCAGGAATCCGCCAGTTCGATCTATTGCATGAACTCTTTCATCGAATTCTAATTCCACCGGCGGTGCAACTCGAAGTTTTGGACGAGACAACTCTAAAGGCAATCACTGCTGCCGATTGGATTACTGTGCAAGGTGTGCAAGATACCATTGCAGTACAATTGCTTCAAGAAGACCTTGGCGCCGGTGAAAGCGAAGCCATTGTCCTGGCGCGAGAACTGGATGCCGGTCTGCTTTTGATAGATGAGCGTACCGCCAGACGCAAAGCACATACTCTTGGGCTATCTGTTGTTGGCACATTGGGTGTCCTACTTATAGCAAAGGAAAAAGGCTTGATCGCTGCCATTCAGCCTTTGCTGGATGAGTTACGCCGCGCCGGTTTTCGTATGAGCGATGATCTCTATTTCCAAGTCCTGCGTCACGCAGATGAAGTGATCAAAGGGCAATGATCCAGCATCCCTCTTGGCTGGATGGCGCGCTGTACCCGGATACGGAAGTACCGGATACATTGGACACCCTCGCTGATCAGGTAGACTTCCTGGCGCGCCTGTGTTCCGCCTGGGATTTTGGCCTGCTGCCGGGCAAAGAAACTGTCGTCGAAATTCGCCGCCCAGAATGGAAGCCAGCCGTGGATGCCTGCCGCCTGCTGACTTCTCTCGCCTACCATCTTGTGCGCCGCTGGCATGGGCTGCCGCCGCTCCCCTACCTGGGGCAGCAGATCGCCATGATCCGGGACGATCCGTGCCTGGAGTGGGTGTGATGTTCAAACAATGTCATTATTATTTTGGGGCAGGCTCTTTCAGGATCAAGTTTCTATGAGTGCTACCTATCTTTGGGATTATGATATAGATGAAAATTGCTTCCGTTCCCTGCTAGATGGAGAACTTACCCTGGGTCGCCTCGATAGCGACTGGGCCGCAATTCGTCTGCTGGAATACGCCCCCTACCCGGAAATCCTCCGTTTGTTAGGCTTTCGCCGCCTGGTTGCAGGCTGGCCGCGCTGGCGGGATCACATCCGTTCTCAAAGTCGCAAACGTGGCTTCGATTTTCTGGTTGCCTGGCTTCCTGAACACCACCCTGAAGTGATCTAACCAATGGATCCAGCATTCTACACACAATATCTCTATCCTTTCCAGGATATCGTTCTAAGGACGCTATCTGGCGTAGACACCGGTTTCCATTTGACTGGCGGCACGGCCCTCTCGCGTGGCTACCTGAACCATCGTTTTTCCGATGATCTGGACTTTTTTGTCAATGATGATTCTCGCTTTGTTTTGTGGGCAGACCGTATCATCCAGAGCCTGGCCCGCATCCCTGCATGGCAAGCCCAGGTTGTGCTGCGTGAGGAGCGCTATGTCCGCCTGAACCTCCACCAGGCAGAGATCAATTTGAAAATCGAATTAGTCAATGATGTGCCATCACGGGTAGGTGAACCCTGGCTGCACCCTATACTTGGAAAGATTGACAC
>CAIQJJ010000757.1 GCA_903872065.1 uncultured Anaerolineales bacterium
ATATTTACACGGAGCAGAAAGCGACCAGCGCGCCGACTTATATTCCCTGGGCGTTGTGCTTTACGAATTGCTGACCGGGAGTTTACCGTTTGTCGCTCAATCCATCGGACTCTTACTTGGCCAGATTCTCGCCGGCGCATTGGATCCGCCAAGCAAATTCAACGATCAGATTCCCCGCGCGTTGGAAGAGTTCATCCTTCATCTGCTGGCGACGGATCCCGAAATGCGCTATGCCAGCGCGGCGCAGGCTTTGGAAGCTTTGCGCGCCATCTCAGCAGAAACCCCGCCTGGCAAACCAGGAGAACCTTTTTCAGCCAGCGCCAACGATCTGACCGTCGCTATCGAAAGCGACCGCCGCCAGGTGGCCGGGCATATCCAGGCAAGCATCATAGACCCACTCAAATTGTTCCTGGCGCAAGCGGTCGTTTTTGAGCAAACCCTGGCCGGACAGCCATCCGCGCGCATGGCCATTGCTGTCTTATCCAACCTGGCGCGCCAGGTGCTGCAACAGGCCAACGATCTGGAATCCAGCCTGCGCCCGGCGATCCTGGAATCGCTCGGCCTGGAGCCAGCCCTGGATGCCCTGGCAGAGCGCTACGAACGCTCCTATAACCTGCACATCAGCCTTGCCCTGAACCGCCTCGCTCAACGCCCCTCTCCGGCCATTGAATTGGCGCTTTACCGCCTGGCTCAAGAGGTGATTGAAATGCTGCGCGCCCAGCAGGTTACAGAAATGCTGCTGCGCCTACAGCGCGACGACACAAAGCTCAACCTCGAAATCACTTTTGCCGATGCCTTTTTGTCCGATCAGCACACCGGCAGCCTGAAGCGGCGCATTGAACCATTTGGAGGTGAAGTAACCCTGGGACGCGCTGCTCAGGGGCAAATCACCCTGGCGATTCATATTCCTCAAGCGCCCGAAATGGACTTCACGGAACGCGAACGGCAAATTCTGCAGGCATTGGTATTGGGCTTAAGCAATAAAGAAATCGCTCAGCGGCTTTCGCTCAGCCCGCGCACAGTGAATTACCACCTGGACAACATCTTCTCTAAAATAGGCGTCCACAGCCGCACAGAGGCGGCTGTACTTGCCTTGCGGCATGGATGGGCGCGGCGCGCCTCGCAAAGCGGAGACCTGCGCACAGACCCTCGTTAAATGGACAGGGTAAAACCGGTCAAATGGGTGTTGAGTCGAAGAGATATATCCCGTATGATTGGATCAAGAAAGGAATTCAGCTATGACTATCCACTTACCCTACATTCAAACTTTATTGGACGACTCTGCAATTGCCCACATCATGATTAACGGTTGGCAGCAAGTCTTTATTGAAAAAGAAGCCGGCGGAATGGACAATATCCCGACACCCTTCCACAACGAAGACGAACTGATGGCATTGATTCATGCCATCGCCGGCGTAAAGCTCAGCGAAGCGCAGCCAATCGTCTCATTTCGCCTGTCTGATGGTGTGCTGGTTGACATCGCCTTACCGCCGGTGTCAGTGCTTGGCCCGGCGGTGACAATTCGCAAACCAGCGGCCAGAGAACTTACCCTGGAAAACTTGATCGAGTACAAAACCCTGACCCCCAAAGCAGCAGATTTTCTGCGGGTGTGCGTCGAAGCGCGCGTCAATATTGTCGTTTCGGGCGGCGCATCCTCCGGCAAGATCACATTGACGAAGATCATCGCGGGTTGGATTCCGCGTGATGAGCGTATTTTGCTGCTGCTAGACAATGGAAAACCGGGTTTAGCGCACCCTCATCTGCTCGTCCTGGAAACGCGCCCGCCCAACCAGGAAGGCAAAGGTGAAGTGACCATGCGCCAGTTGGTGCAGTGCGCTTTAAGGATGCGTCCCGATCGGATCATTGTGACCGAACTGTGCGGCGCGGAAACAACCGAAATCTTGGATGGTATCAATCACGGATACGATGGGGCAATCCTCTGCATGCAAAGCAACGGGCCGCGCGATACGCTGGCGCGCCTTGAACGCATGGACGCTCTGGGCAACCCCGAAGTTCCCTTGCTGCAACTGCGCGAACAGATTGCTTCCTCGATAGACCTCATTGTTCACCAGGAAAGGCTGCGCGATGGCAGCCGCCGGATCGTCAATATCTGCGAAGTAACTGGCATGGATCAAGGGGTGGTGACTTTGTCTGATATTTTCTATTTCTCACAAACCGGCTTTGAAAATGGCCTGGTGCAAGCTTCGTTGATGACTACCGGATTGATCCCGCGCTTTATGAAGAAGCTTGATGAAATGGGGCGTGGGCTGCCGCTTAGTTTTTTTACGACTGGTGAAGTATAGTCAATTTTGGCTACACGCAATACATGATCTGAGAAGGATGGTCTTATGCAAACGTTCGATTACGTCATCATCGGATCCGGATTTGGCGGCAGTGTTTCGGCGCTGCGCCTGACGGAAAAGGGCTATACCGTGCTAGTGCTGGAACGCGGCAAACGCTTTCGCGACCAGGACTTTGCAAAGAGAAATTGGAATCTGTTCAAGTACATCTGGATGCCTTCCCTGCGCTTCTTTGGCATTTTGCAGTTCAGTCTCTTCCGCAATGTCCTGGCGCTGCACGGCTCCGGCGTGGGCGGCGGCAGCCTGGGCTACGCCAATGTGTTGATGACGCCGAACGACAAGCTTTTCGAGAACCCGGCCTGGAAACACCTGGCCGATTGGAAGCAAAACCTGGCGCCGCACTACGAAACCGCCGCTCGCATGTTGGGCGCAACCCCCAACCCATGCGCCTGGCCAGCGGATCATGTATTGCGCCAGGTCGCCCAAGATTTGGGCAGCGAAGCAACCTTTCACCCAACCACGGTGGGCGTCTTCTTTGGCGACCCGCAGCAAACCGATTTGCTCTACGAAGCCGCCCGCAATGGAGGCGGGCGCGCCCCCGGCCCAGAATATGCCGACCCCTTCTTTGGCGGCGAAGGCCCGGCTCGCAACGCCTGCATCCATTGCGGCGGCTGCATGGTAGGCTGCCGCCATAATGCCAAAAACACCCTGCTCAAAAACTATCTTTACCTGGCCGAGAAATGGGGGACGAAGATTCACCCGGATGCCCTCGTCACTGACGTGCGCCCGCTGCCAGCAGGTCAACCCGACGGTGCGCGCTATGAGGTAGAATACGTAACTTCTACCGGCTGGCTGTTCAAACAAAAACATACGGCGCGAGCGCAAAATGTCATTTTTTCCGCCGGCGCATTAGGCACCATGCGGCTGCTCTTCCGCTGCCGCGAGATCACGCGATCGCTGCCCAAGATTTCCCCTCGCCTGGGCGATATGGTGCGCACCAACAGCGAGTCGCTGCTCGGGGTATCGGCGCGCGACCAAAAAAGCAACTATTCCAAAGGCATCGCCATCACCTCAATCTTCAATGCGGATGAAATCACCTCCATTGAGCCAGTGCGCTACCCGTCCGGCTCGTCGCTCATGCGTTTCCTGGCCGGGCCGTTGGTCGAAAAAGACCTGAACTTTGGGCAGCGTATCTGGAAGGCGTTTGCCGGGGCCTTTACTCACTCGCGCGATTTCCTGTTAAGTCATGTTCTGCCGGGCTGGGCTGAACGCAGTACCATTCTGCTGGTGATGCAAACCGAGGACAACCGCATCCGCATTCGCCTGGGGCGCAGCCTGTTCACCCTTTGGCAGCGCGACCTGGTTTCTCTGCCAGATGAAACACTGACTATTCCGACAATGATCCCCACCGGCCACGATGTCGCCAAACGCTTCGCCCACAAGATCCAAGGCATCACCGCCGGTTCGATCAATGAAAGCCTGTTTAACATCCCAATCACCGCCCATATCCTGGGCGGCGCGCCGTTTGGCAAAGATGCTCAAGAAGGAGTGATCGATCTAAACTGCCAGATTCACAACTATCCTGGCCTATATATTGTGGACGGATCGATCATGCCTGGAAATCCGGGCATCAATCCAAGCCTGACGATTACCGCCTTGGGCGAATATGCGATGAGCCGCGTAGCGCCCAAACCCGGCGCCGTGATTCGTCCACCGATCGGAGTAGATGGGCGCTAATGACCTGAGGCGCAATTTCTTAACTCGCTTTTACTTGACAGATCACTTCCCGTGGGCTAAACTGGAGTTATTCTGGCTATACGAAAGATTTCTTGTTATCATAAATCCTATGACCACTCCTGACTCCAATCCTGCGGCCCCTATTGCGCATATCACCGCCAGCACCACATTGGCGCCCGCCATTCAAGGATGGCGCATTTTCCTGACCGACCAGAGCAACTCACCGCACACACTCAAAGCGTTCATTGGCGACCTTAATCTCCTGGCTTCTCATTTTCCCCCTGACCGCGCCGTGGGCAGCATCTCGACCAACGATCTTAATAATTTCTTACACTGGATGCAAACCCAACGCGGCGTGCCGTGCAGTCCCAAGACGCTTTCCCGCCGCATCACCTCGATTAAAGCCTTTTTCCGCTGGCTGTTTCAAAACGCGATCATCCTGGTTGACCCCGCCGAAAAAGTGGTGCAGCAATCTGTAATCAGTCCAGCGCCAACTGTCTTGACCGCTGATGAAGTCCAGGCCGCCCTGCAAGCCGCGGACGCCCACCGGCGCGCCACGCCGCCGGATGCGCGACCTTACACCCTCTTCTTGCTGCTGCTCGAAACCGGCATCAAGAAAAGTGAAAGCCTGGCGATCAATGTCAATCATATTGACTTAAGCGATCCCGCCGCGCCATTCCTTTTTGTGCGCTACGCCAGCCCCCAAAATCGCGCCAAAGAACGAAAAATCGCGCTGTCCAGCGCCTGGATCGAAGCGTATCAGGAATACATCCAACAGTTCTCGCCATCCGATCAGCTTTTCCCCTGGTCGCAGCGCCGGCTGGAATACTTGTTGGAGGACATCAGCAAAGAAGCCGGCCTCGAAAAACATATCTCTTTCGATATGTGCCGCTGGACCTGCGCGCTCAGCGATTGGAAGAGCGGCATGGAGGCCAATAAAGTGCGTCAAAAATTGGGCGTCTCAAAAATTCAATGGCGCGAAGTCAAAATGAAGCTCGAACGCCTGGCCGAAGAGACCACATCTGAAAAAACTGCATCCGAAAAGACCGCCTCCTGAAAACGTTCTCACTTCAAAATATAATAGGTGGCGCGCTTATCGCCCACTTTAATCAACACACTGCGACTCACCAGGTCGGCCAGGTCGCGCCGCAGTGTTTCAGCATGCACCGCGGGACACAGTTCCTGGTAATCGCCGTTTGTAATGCGGCCATGGAGTAGCAGGTAATTCAAAACTTGCAACTGGCGCGGGTTGAGATCGAGACGGTTGTAACGCTCCAACAGCGTACGCGGCGCTTCCACCACATTTTCAACCGCTCCATACAAAGTCACCCGAAACGACCCGGCGACCTCCTCAAACTTGGGGGGGCGCAAATTGTTCTGCTTCAACACTGTCACAACCCGATCCAGTCCATAACCCAGGCGCTCTACGAAACCCAGATCGGAAAGGGTCTGTACAATAATCGCGTTGCGGGAAAAGCGCGCCTCGAGCAGATTCTCTAGCGTCACCGGCCCAGGCAGCTTGCCCGGCGAGTGGATCTCCAGGCGGTCGGCAAAAATGTGCAAATGGATGCAATCCCCCTGGAGGCTGTAATCGCGATGAGCAACGGCATTGACCAGCAGTTCACGCACCGCCTCGATCGGATATTCAGGGGTCTCTTGATGGGTCAACCCAACCAGGCGGACTACTGAACGAACCTGATCGCGGATAAACGCCTCCGCCTGGCGAATTTGATCAGGCAGACTGCCGCGAATTTCCTGCTTGATAAACTCATCCGAAAAGGCAATGCCCGGAAAGCGCGCCGCCAGGATGTTCGCGTTGGGCAGCCACTGCTGCGGAGAGCGCCCAAAGAGCAGCAGCGACGCAACCGTCGCCGCTGCGCTATCCTTTGAAAGTGCTGTATCTGCCGGCAGCAGTCCACGCCGGACGAGCGCCTCCACACCATCCCCTGGAAGTTTCAGGGCCGCCAGGTAGGCGTTGATCTTCTCTTGATCCAACTCCGCCAAGGTCGCCCCAGGCAGGCTTTGCGTCTCAAACTGAACCACCCCGCGCTCTAACAGCAATTGCCGCAGGCGGCGCGCCGGCAGAGGATTGGTCTGTGTCTTCTCCCGCCCCAGGTAACGCCCATCCAGGTTGTACACATGCGGCAAACCGGGCGGCACACTGATAACCAGCAAACTGGCGGCCCCTATCTTTACCACAACCGGCAGCGGCATCATCAGAGGAGGGTCAATCAGTACTGCTGCCTGCAAAACATGATCCAGGGCTTCCTCCGGCTGGCGCAGACCCAGGATTTCACCCGAACGCGGCGCAATTCCCAGGATAACCGTCCCGCCATGCGCATTGGCCATCCCCACCAAAACCCCGGCCAGGCGCGACAAAGAGACATCTTCGGGAAACCAATGCAGCGCCTCGCCCATCCCGCTCGCCAGCATGGACATTAAAGTAGGGGCGGAAAAATCGGACACCTGGCCTAAAATTCTTTCGTCTCGTCGCGGAAAAAGTGAATCTTTCCGTTCACATGCAGCATCGCATCCACACCAGGAGGGAGCGAAAGCTTGCCATGCAGCTCGCGGTTGGCATGGCGGCGCACTTCCAGGACAATCTCCCCACCGCCAGGATGAACCAAACGCCCACAGGCGTAGTCCAATGGGCCGAGTTGAGGGATGATTTCGGCGCTGCAAAAACCCAAATCGCCTGGGCGAATGCCCAAAATCGTCGCGAAATAGTGATACAGCGGATGAGCGCCCCACCCATGGCAGTCGGAACGGCTTGGCTCAGGCTTTTCAATCGGGGTCTTAAACCCTCGCTCCGCCAGATCGAACCACAACGGAAGACGGTTGAACAAAGCGTCCATACGACCTAACTTCCGGTAGGTCTCAAACAAATAGTGACTGAAATAGACCGTCGCCCGCTGCAGGTCGGGCGCAGTCAGCAAGCCCTCCGCCGCCCGTTCACGCTGCGAACGATCTAACAAATCGCTGAGCAAAGCCAGGCACTGCGTATGCTCAGAAAAATGTTGGTGCGCCAGGTCATCTGCTAACATGCCACGCTTTGCATCCCAAAAAGCATTGAGCGCTTTTTGGGACATATCGTGGGCATGCCAATAAGCCCGCTCTGAAAGCAGCGATTCGCCCAGGCGCTCTTCCAGATCAGCATAAAGCGTCAGGGTGTAGATCAGGTGCCAATTCAATACGCCGCTGACCCCACTGACCGCATCTGGGGGACAGCCCGCATCCTGATCCCAGGCCGGTACCCAGTCAAAATTATTCCAGCCCTCTGGGGCGTGCAGCAGACCATCCAGGCCATAATCACGGCGAAAACCTTCCATCGTCGCCCGCACGCCCGGCATCAGGGCGCGCACAAAATCGAGATCTGTGCGCCAATAAGCATAGTCGCGCACCATTGCCACCCACCACAACGTCCACGAGGGGATAATCTGCAACTTGCGGCAGGGGTAGCGCGACTGCGTCATCCCTGTCGCCAGGCGCGAACCATCAAACAAGCGCAGCGCTTTGCGCGGCAAGCGATCATCGGAGGTCATCACATACGTCGTCAGCGCCTCCAGGCGTGTATCGCCGGCGTACTGCATTTCCTCATAGTAAGGACAGTCAAAATAGGTCTCGTGGGCGTTCACTTGAATGCCGCGCGTCAATAAGGGGATGATGCGCTCCAGGCGTGGATCGCTGGCAACGAAATGGCTTTTCATTTCCAGCGGATAGCGCGTTTCCTGCAAAGCGAATCGCTCCAACACCAACGGCTGATCGGCCGTCTTGACCAGTACCTGGATAAAACGCCCCGCCTGCCACCACAATGTCTCAAACTTGCGCCCCAAGCCGCCATCCGGCCAGAATACATCCCCCCGCCCCACAAAATACTTCCCATCCACCTCGTCGCGCGGCCCCTTTTCGCCGCCCCACACATTCGGCGTTAAAAACAGCGCCTCTGCCCAGTCAATGCGCACCTCGCTCCCCGCCCCAACTGAAACGAGCAAAGTCGGATAAGCGCAATAATAATCGTCCAGTTCCAACAATACCCGCCGGCAAGAGTGCGGTGGAATCGAAAGGCTGGTTTCACCTTGCACGAACTTTGTCCAAAGCATTTCTTCATCTTTGAACGAGTTGGCTACACGCATTTCAGGAGGTTCTACTTCACCCACAAAGCGGACTTTGCCAGCCGCGACCGGAGCATCCAGCATCGGCGGCAGCATGGCCGGCGTCAGAATGTGCTGCGGACGCAGCTCCCAATCCACCCGCTTGCCCACTCCCGCCGCCAGCGGCAGCGCCGCTGTCCAACCATCGCCCAGGCCAGACTCAAACCCCCACGGGAAACGCGATCCATCCACACCCAGGGTTGCCCCTTTCCAAAAAGCAAACGGCCAATCGAAAAACTGGTAGCCATCCAAAAGCCTGGCTTCCCAGGCTGCCGCCCCCGTGCTGAGAAGCGGCAGCCACTCGCCTTCGGCGGCCAGCAGAAAGCCCGGCCGGATGCTCATCTGCGCATCCGGCGCTTTTTCGCCTAAAGCCCACACCCGCGCCGCCAAAACATGCTCGCCAGGGGTCAAGTGCAGGTCGTAGCTTTCGTAGAACCATGCTTCTGGAGCGCCTCTTTCTGGCCCACGCCCGATCCGCTCGCCGTCCAGAAATAATTCATAGCGCTCATCCGCGGTGACATGCAGGCGCGCCGTCTGCGGCTCGCCGCCCAATTGAGGCGCAGAAAAACGCAAACGAAAAGCCGCCACAAAAGGAGGCGTCGCCCCAGGACAGCCAACCCAATGCGCCGGCCACAAACCGCGCTCACGCCAGGGCTTATGAATATTTTGCGCCAGGAACGGATCTCGATCAATGAGAATGGACATTGTCTTTGTTTCTTCTGTTAGCGCAGCGCCAGGTTCTTGCGAATCAATTCGAGGCGCTGCTGAACGCAGGCCGCCGAACGCATGGGATCTTCCGGGGTGTTCATCACATAATCCAACAGCCGTTCCACAGTGCTGGAGGCAACGTGCATGCGCGTGTCGGACGAGGCATAATAAATCAACACCTCGCCATTTTCACGCGCCACCCAACCATTCGAAAAGGTGACATTGGAGACATCGCCGACCCGCTCTTCACCTTCGGGGGCAATAAAATAGCCCGCCGGGCGATGCGTCACTTTCCAGGGTTCGTGCAAGTCGCTAAGGTAGAGGTATAACACATAGCGCAGACCTGCCGCGCAGCCCCGCACGCCGTGCGCCAGGTGCAGCCAGCCTTTGGCAGTCTTAATCGGCGCCGGGCCCTCGCCGTTCTTTACCTCTTTGATCGTGTGATAGAAACGTTGATCAATGATGATTTCCTCATCTACCACCGCTGGACTCATGCTCTTGGAAAGCCCCCAACCGATCCCGCCGCCGGAACCGGCCTGGATGAAATCATCCTGCGGGCGAGTGTAAAAAGCATATTGGCCGTCAATGAACTCAGGATGCAAAACCACATTGCGCTGCTGGGGCGAACGGGTCTTTAAATCCGGCAGGCGCTCCCATGTCGCCAGGTCTTTCGTGCGCGCAATCCCTGCCTGGGCCGTCGCCGCCGAAAGGTCTTTCGAGGCGGCGTCTTTGCGCTCCGAGCAAAATACCCCATAAATCCAACCATCCTCATGCTGTACCAGGCGAATGTCATACACATTGACATCGGGTTCCTCGGTTTCAGGCATCACCAGCGGATAATCCCAGAAGCGAAAATGATCCAGCCCATTGTCGCTCTCGGCGATGGCAAAGAAACTCTTGCGATCGGCCCCCTCCACACGCGCCGCCAGGCAAATTTTGCCATTTAACTCAATTGCGCCGGCGTTAAAGACGCCATTGACGCCCATCCGCTCCATTAAGTAAGGATTGGTTTGCGGATTGAGATCGTAACGCCAAAAAAGCGGCGTATGGGCGGCGGTCAAGACCGGGTAGCGGTAGCGCTCAAAGACGCCGTTCGACCAGGTAGAATCCACTTCGTTCGGACGGGTAATCAATGCTTCATGCTGCGCCTGCAAAAACTTGAGACGTGCTTCAAATGAGTTCATAGCATCTCCTGGATGATCAAAAGAATTGGTAATAAGATTTTACCACCGATAGAAAACAAGGCGGCGCATTTTGACCGCCATCACCCCGAATAGTTTGTGGGATAATAAAGCGATATTTCTTTGCTGAGGTTAATCTGATGAAAATCGCTTACTTTGACTGCATCGCCGGGATTTCAGGCGATATGATATTGGGCGCCTTGATAGACGCCGGCCTGCCGCTGGCAACTTTGCAAGAGCAATTGGCGCGGCTGGATATGCACGGAGAGTTCACCTTGCAGGCGCAGCGCGTGACCAAAAACGGCTTTAAGGCCACCAAAGTGGATGTACATATCCCGCACGACGCGCCAGATGCCGATCATCTGCCGGCGCACTCACACAGCCACGGGCGACACCTGGCTGAGATCGAAGCCGTTCTGCAGCACAGCCGTCTGCCGGCTTCCATCCAGCAGCGCGCCGGGCAGATCTTCCGCCGCCTGGCCGAGGTCGAGGCCGGCATCCACGATATGCCGGTTGAAGAAGTCCACCTGCATGAAGTCGGCGGCGTGGATACGATTGTGGATGTAACCGGCGCGCTGCTTGGACTGGAGGCGCTGGGCATTGAGAAAGTTTTTGCGTCAGCGCTGCCATTGGGAGGCGGTTTCGTGCGCGGCGCGCATGGACAGATTCCTCTGCCGGCCCCGGCCACAGTCGCTTTGCTCAAAGGGGTAGCAGTGCGCGGCAGCGAGATCGAAAAAGAACTCGTGACGCCCACCGGCGCCGCAATCCTGACTTCTATCAGCAGCGCGTTTGGCCCTATCCCATCCATGACCCTGAAAGAAGTCGGCTATGGGGCCGGCGGGCGCGACCTGGCCATCCCAAATGTGGTGCGCCTGCTGATCGGCGAACAGGAAGCCGGCAGCGTCGAGACCCTGGCGCTGCTTGAAACCAATGTGGATAACTGCAATCCAGAAATCTTCGGCTATTTGATGGAACGCCTGTTAGCCTTGAACGCCCTGGATGTATTTTTCTCCCCGATCCAGATGAAAAAGAACCGCCCCGCCACCCTCATCTCGGTGTTGTGCCGGCCAACAGAGGCCGAGGCATTAACCGCCGTTTTGTTCGCTGAAACGACCACCCTGGGTGTGCGCCAGATGCGCGTCGAACGCCGCTGCCTGGAACGCTCCAGCGAGACGGTCGTCACGCCTTACGGCGCGGTGCGGGTAAAAACTGCGCGCCTGCCAGATGGCAGCAGCAAGCGCGCCCCAGAATATGAAGACTGCCGCAAAGCCGCCCTGGAACACGGCGTCGCGCTGCGGCTGGTGTATGCCGCGGCGGAACAAGCCGCGGCCTGACAAGCCGCGGCTTTAGCAGAAAATTCACCTGTCCTAATACTCGATCTGAAAGGCCGGGATCACAAGGCCAGAGATAGAAGCCTCTATCGCCCGGCTGCGGATGCCGGCCTCAGCCGGGATGCGCGCCATGGCCTCCTGAGTCACCAGAATCTCACACGAATTGGCAACATCTTCGCCGAGTTTGCTGGCGCGGTTGACGGCGTCGCCAAAACAATCCTCCTGGCCAAGCAGCAAGATGCGCCCGCAGTCAATGCCACAGGCGACCTTAATATCCAGTTCGGAGGGGGTCAAGATATTGGCGGCGTCAAAGGCAATGTGCATGGCAATCGCTGCCCGCACCGCCTCCGCCGGCTCAGGAAAGACTGCAAAACAGTTGTCTGCCTCGAACTTAACCACCCGCCCACCGCAGCTCTTGACCACCGGCCCGGCCGTCAACTGCATCCGCCGCACCATTGAAAGGTAATGGACAATGCCATATTTGCGCGACAGCAGCGAAAAACCGGACATATCCAGGACAAAAACCGTCTGCTCCGCGCCGAACTCATCCCATAAAGTTTTTTCAATTCGCTTCCGCTGCTCCAGATCCATTTGCTGCGAGTATTCCAGCAGCAAATTCTGAAAGCGCTGCTCAAGCTGCTCGTTCATCGTACACCTTCACATTAAAGCTACCAATAAACAACAAACACCATTAACTCTTTTCGCGCTTCTCAATCTTGGCCCATTCATCCTTCAAGCTGACAGTGCGATTGAAAACCAACTTGCCGGGAGCCGAGGTGATATCCACACAGAAATAACCCAGCCGCTCAAACTGGAATTTTTCGCCGGGCTGCGCCGCCGCCAGGCTCGGCTCAAGCCAGGCCCGTTCAATCACTTTCAGCGAATCGGGATTGAGATTCGCCAGGAAATCGCCCGCCGATTCGGGATCGGGATCGTTGAACAGGCGATCATACAGGCGCACTTCCGCCGGCGCGGCGTGCGCGGCAGAGACCCAGTGCAGAGTGGCTTTCACTTTGCGCCCGTCCGGCGCATCGCCGCCGCGCGTCGCCGGATCATAAGTGCAGCGCAGTTCAATCACCGCCCCATTGGCGTCTTTGACCACACTTTCGCACTTGATAAAATAGGCGTTGCGTAAGCGCACCTCCCGCCCCGGCGAGAGGCGGAAATACTTGGGCGGCGGTTCCTCGCGGAAATCATCCTGTTCAATATAGAGCACCTTTGAAAACGGCACCTTGCGCGTGCCGGCCGCCGCGTCCTCCGGGTTATTGAGCGCATCGAACTCTTCGACCTGCCCTTCGGGGTAGTTTTCAAGGACGACCTTGAGGGGGTTCAAGACGGCCATCTTGCGCGGTGAAAGCTTATTGAGATCGTCGCGGATGCAGGCTTCCAACACAGCCACGTCCACAAACACACCAGAACGGAAATTGATCGTCTTGGCGACCCCGGCGCGGGCGACAAAATCACGGATCGACTCCGGGGTATAGCCGCGCCGCCGCATGCCGCACAGCGTGGGCATGCGCGGATCATTCCAACCCTCGACATACTTTTCCTCCACCAGGCGGCGCAGCTTGCGCTTGCTCATCACCGTATAGTTCAGGTTGAGGCGAGCAAATTCGATCTGGCGCGGCTTATTCTCGATTCCCAGTTCATTCAAGAACCACTCATACAACGGGCGATGATCCTCGTATTCGATCGAGCACAACGAATGGGTCACACCGTGCATGGCGTCATTCTGCCCCTGCGCCCAGTCATACATCGGGTAGATGCACCACTTCTTGCCCGTGCGATGATGCGGCGGCTCGTGGATAATGCGGTACATGATCGGGTCGCGCAGATTCATATTGCCGTGCGCCATATCAATCTTAGCCCGCAGTGTGCGCGAGCCATCAGGAAATTCACCGTTCTTCATCCGCTCGAACAAATCCAGGTTTTCCTCCACCGAGCGGCTGCGATAAGGGCTGTCAATCCCCGGCTGCGTCCATGAACCGCGGTTCTTGCTCACCTCTTCGGGGCTTTGATCATCCACATAGGCCTTGCCCTTTTTAACCAGCTTGACCGCCCACTCGTACAGCAGATCGAAAAAGTCCGAAGAGAAAAGCACCCGCTGCCACTCGATGCCCAGCCAGTGCGCATCTTCCTGGATGGCATCCACGTATTCCGTTTCTTCCTTGGCCGGGTTGGTATCATCGAAGCGCAGGTCCAACTCGCCGCCAAATTCTTTGGCGATATTGTAGTCAATCAAAAACGCCTTGACGTGGCCGATGTGCAAATAGCCATTCGGCTCCGGCGGCAGGCGCGTACGCACCGTGGTAAAGCGCCCGCTGCGCAAATCTTCCGCCACCGCCTCGCGGATAAAATCAGATGGTTTTGGCGTTGAATCTGTCATGAATCAATAATCCTTTCGATGAATCTCTAAAAAAGCTTGCACTATTATAACAAACTTGTGGTAAAATACAGCCCGCTCAAATGATGGGGCTTCGTCTAGTGGTAGGACAGCAGACTCTGGATCTGTATGCCGGGGTTCGAATC
>CAIQJJ010000758.1 GCA_903872065.1 uncultured Anaerolineales bacterium
ACGCGAACATCAATTATACGCTCTTTCAAAACCTTTTTAAAACGGGCGATCAGCGCCGGAAAACGCTCGGCTGGCACAGCAAGAACTGTTGGCGAACTATCGCTCTTAGCGGGCTCTGGCATTTTCAGGTTGGCGGCAGTGACGTTGATGAGAGAATGTCCTTGATATTGCAACAAACGCGACAGCATAAACGCATCCACTGGCTCTAACATCAACAGCACTTCGTAACCATAAGAATTCACTACGTCAAGCTGAGGACTATAAAGCAGCGAACGCAGATCACTGCGCTCATCATCGCTCAAGATATAATAAATGGCTTGCTGTTCAGGCTTCATACGGGCTACATACTCATCCAATGAAACCCAGGCTTCTGGATGGGTTGTGGTATGAAAACGCAGTAATGCCGGCAAAGTCTCATGTTCCATCTGGTCAGCGGTCAAACTCTCTTTGATATAGCGACCGAATTCCTTCCAAAACCGCTCGTAAGCTTCTTTATCGTCAGCCGCCAGCGTTTCGAGGATGTGGATCACTTGTGCAGTAACGTACTTCTTTAGAGCAGGCATCATCGAACTGGCTTGCGCGGCCTCAGGCGTGATATGGGGAGATAAATTATCCGAATCCACTACCCCTTGCACAAAGCGAAAATAATCGGGAAGTAAATCTTTGCAATAATCTTGAATCAATACTTTACGAGCATACAATCGCAGGCCATCATCTTTGCGCAAAGAGAATAGACCGCGATCAAAACGAGATGGAATGTATAGCAAGGTATAAGCATGCACAGAGGTGGTCTCAACACTATGCCTATAGGCTAAGGGAGGTTCAAAATCGAGGGTAAACTGCCGGTAAAAAGCAGCGTAATTCTTTCTTTCTATTTCCTGCAGCGGCTGACGCCAGAACACGGTGGAAAGATTAGCCTGAACTTCGGGATCGCCGACATAAATGGGATAAGGGATAAAGTTTGAATGTTTGCGAATGATCTCTACCAGGCGCTGTTGCTGCAAGAATTCGGCGGCATCGGCCTTAAGTTTAATGATGACTGTTGTTCCCCGATTTGCTTTCTCTGCCATTGCAACTGTAAATGTATCTTCTCCCTGGCTAAACCAGGCAGCCGCCTCAGCCGTTGGCCAATATGGGCGCGAGATCACACGCACCCAATCGGCAACCATAAACGTCGAAAAGAATCCTACGCCAAATTGGCCAATGACATCGAAAATATGTTTCCCGCCGGTTTTTGCAGTTTCTAAAAAGGAGCGTGCGCCGGCATGAAGCGTTGACAGATTTTCTTTTAATTCTTGCACGCTCATTCCTACCCCCTGGTCAGTAATTGTCAAAATGTTTTCTGATGGGTTCGCCGTAATACGAATAAAGAGCGGCGCTCCTGGCTGCAACACGTCCCGATTGTTCAGAAGTTCAACTTCCATACGCGTGAGGGCAGCCGAGGCATTGGCGATTAACTCACGCAAGAAGACTTCGCGGTCAGTATATTGGGCGCGGCTAAGAAGCTCCAACAATTGGCGTATTTCTACCTTAAAAGGCGTTGATTGGATCGGAGCACTGGGGGACTTAGGAGTGGAGAGGGACTCTTCTCCTGAAGCGATGACTAAGGGGCGCGTGCTCCGCAATTGATTCCGGAGATCATAAAAGCGTTTAAGCGCCTCAATCCCTTTTGAAAGGTCTGCGGTTCGCTTGCGATAACTGGCGCGCGCCAGAGCAGAGCGGATGTTTTCGATTTGCTGCTCAATTTCGCGCATCGCCTGCTGTTGACGAACACCGCGGCGCAAGTCATTTTCGCGCGCTTGTAGAAAACTAAAATAATACTGGCTGTGCAAATCGTAAACGCGCTCATTTTCCTCGGGTAGAGCAGCCAATTTTTCGCTGGCATAGTGCTTGAGCAAGGGTTGAAGTGAAAAACCATGTGAGGCGTCGCCCTTGAGCAGCGAAAAATCCATAAACATTGATAGCAAAGGCAAAGAAGCGCCGGCGACTGCCTGAGCAGCCTCAAGAGTAAAGCCATCCTGGAAAACTGCCAGGCGGCGAAAAATCGCTTTATCCATGTCTGAGAGACGCTTCCAATTTTGATCGAACACGGCGCGAATGCTGCGATGACGTTCAGGCATATCCAGCATCGGGGACTGCAAAATATTAATGTCCCGCTGTAAATCTTTAGCAATTTGTTCGCAGGAGAATTCGCGCAAACGAGCGGCGGCAAGTTCAATAGCCAGTGGCAAGCCATCTACCAATTTGCAGATTTGGATAATATGAGGGAATTCTTTTTCGGTCGCGACAAAAGCTGTATTGCTGCGGGTGGCGCGGCTCAGAAAAAGCTGCACTGCAGGATACTCAGCAACATTGGCTTGCTGTAAATCAACAGGATACCCTAAACCTTTCAACTCCAGTTGGGTCGCGGCCTGGTAGTTAAGCCGCTGCCGACTGGTGATGATTACTTTCACCGATGGCGCCTGCTGAAGAATTTCGAAGATCAAGCCAATTTGATTAAGCATATCCTCAATCCCATCAATCACCAAAAGGGCGCTCAATGGCATCAGAAATCGAATAAGCTGTTTTTTGGGTTCGGCGTCACCCCGAAACGATAGGCCAAAAGCCAGGGCAATACTCGGCACTACCAAATCAGGAGAACCGAGTGTGTCCAGAGAAATAAAGCGGATTCCATCGGAAAAGAGATCGCCATGCGCTTCAGCAGCTTGCAAAGCCAGACGGGTTTTTCCGATTCCTCCTATCCCTACAATAGTGATTAAACGCACGGATGGGGTAGTCAAAGCCTGGTGCAGCCAGTCCAATTCTGCCTGGCGACCCACAAAAGATGTGAACTGGGTAGGCAAATTTACCCGTTTGAGAGACCCCGTCACTGGCCTGGTTACTGAAAGAGTGTCCCCATTTTTGATCTTTTCATAAAAGCTAACCGTTTCAGGGGAAGGTTCGACGCCAAATTCATTGAGCAGAATCCGGCGACAAGTCTGGTATTGTTCTAATGCAGCCGCGCGCCGCCCACTAACCGATAAGATGCGCATCAAGCGGCGATGTGCGCTTTCATCCAAAGGATCGAGGCTCACCAAACGCCGCGCGTATTTATGCGCCAGTTCAAAATCACCAACATTTTGGAAATAATCGCTGAGCGTCTGCAAACCAGAGAGCAGATAACGAAAATATTGCTCCCGTTGAAAAACAATCCACTCTTGAAAATCAGCACAATCGGGCAAAAAGAGGCCAGAGAGAAAGTCGCCGCGATAGAGATCCACCGCGGCCTGTAAATGCTGTGCGCAAGATAGACAGGTTTCAATATTTTTATGGGTGTGCGCCAAAGTGTAACGAATATGGTTATTGAAAGCTTCGGTATCCAGCCAATACGACTGACTCAGATTAAAACGTACAGTCGTATCATCTACCAATAAATAGGGGGTAGACGAATCGCGATCGCCGATTGCGCGACGCACACCCAAAAGCGCCTGACGCAAGTTTGTCCGTGCAACCCCTTCTGGTCGTTCGGGCCAGAATAACTCAGCCATTGCCTCGCGCGTATGGGGATGATCCGATTCGACAACCACATAGGTCAGCAAAGCGCGTTCTTTTTCAGTACGCAGCGATGCTGTGATGTTGGTATCGTCTAAATTGACCTGAAAAGGTCCTAATAAATACAGTCCAAGAGAAGGCACTATCACTTCCTGGTGTCAACAAAAAGTTAAAGTGGATCAATTTCATAAATGTGAACAAATGATAGGCAAAATCACGGAAAAATCACGCGTGTATCACACGCATTTCACGCCTATCAATGATAATCATAACGACAAACTAACTTTTTTGCAAGTCTTCGCGTGAATCCTATGTCAATTAACCAAAACAGCTACCAATCATATTTACTCAGAATGTGGAAAGAGAGCGCCAATGGGGAGTGGCGGGCCGTTTTGTTGAGCATCCCTACTCAAGAGCGCCGACATTTTTCCAATCTGCAATCTCTGTTTGAGTTTTTAGGCAACCAAGAGGACTACACACTTTCTATCCACCAAAACGAACCGGCAATGACAAGTGCATTGCCGGTGGAATGATTTCTTTGGCAATAACAATGCCTGATGAAGTTTTCTATTTTATAAAAATATCGGTTTTATCTATCGTTATTAGCACAACACGGAGCAATCAACATGGCTGAGTATATAACCAATTTTGAGAACCCACTGGAAACCCCCCTGATGATGAAAATACACAGGGCTACTAGCAGTTTATCGCGCGAGGCGCAGTGGCGCGTTTTTCGGATCTTCCTGGTGATGAATGATCTCCTGATGATGGGGTTGGCTTTTCTGGCAGCGTATCATCTGCGGTTCAACGCTTCAATTAGTATTTTTAATGAGACTGTAAGCCAGGATATTGCTTTTTATCGTATGCTGGTCTTTTTCTTGCTGCCGCTCTGGCTTGTGCTGTTCGGTATTATGGGGCTGTACCAAAAACGGTTCTTGCTGGGCGGAATTGAGGAATATTCACGTGTCTTTCGATCAGTGACAATCGGTATTTTGGGCATCATCGTTCTAAGCTTTCTGGATAGTCGTTTTGTCGTTGCACGTGGATGGTTAATTCTATGCTGGCCGATCTCTTTCCTGGCAGTGGCGATTGGGCGTTTTTCGCTGCGGCGCGTCGTGTACTCTCTGCGTCAGCATGGTTACTTCCTCACTCCAGCAGTCATCATTGGCGGCAACCAGGAAGGGCGTTGGTTGGCTGAACAATTAGCCAGTTGGAAAACCTCAGGTCTGCTGCTGCTAGGTTTTGTGGATGAAAAAGTTGCTCCAGGCACACGCTTGTATGGCAAACTGCTTTCACTTGGTTCAGTGGATCAATTGGATGAAATTATCGAGCGCTATGATATTGGTGAGCTAATCCTGGCGACAAGTGCAATCTCCTCACGCAACAAACAGCTTGAAATCTTTAAGCGCTACGGCGTTTCCAGCAAGGTTAATGTGCGCATGTCATCGGGATTGTATGAAATCATTACCACCGGCCTGACGGTCAGTGAATTTGCGTATGTTCCTTTTGTGACGATCAACAAAGCCCGCCTGACTGAGATAGATGAGGCGATGAAGTTTTTGCTGGATTACGCGATTACTATCCCCTTGTTGGCGCTTTTCATGCCGTTTTTCCTGGCAATCGCTATCATGATCCGAATGGACTCTTCTGGGCCAGTCATCTACCGGCGGCGCGTTATGGGCATGAATGGAAAGAGTTTCGATGCGTTCAAGTTCCGCACGATGTATACAAACGGGAACGAGATTCTGGATAAGCATCCTGCACTGAAACTTGAATTGGCCCAAAACCATAAACTGAAGCACGATCCCCGGATCACGAAGATCGGCGCTTTCTTACGCAAATACAGTCTGGATGAGCTGCCTCAGTTGTTCAACGTCCTGCGGCGTGAGATGTCTCTGGTTGGGCCACGTATGATCACTCAGGAAGAGGTCTCGATGTATAATCAGTGGGATATCAATCTCCTGACTGTACGCCCCGGCATCAGCGGTCTCTGGCAGGTTAGCGGTCGTTCCGACATTTCATACGAGGAGCGGGTTCAAATGGATATGTACTACGTCCGGAACTGGAGCATCTGGCTGGATCTGCAAATTGCCATGCAAACGCCGTGGGCGATTATTAAAGGCAAAGGCGCTTATTAGCAAGCTCTTGGTATAATATACGAAATTTGGTTATAGGTAATAACAGTGTGAACTGTTATTACCTTTATTGATCTAGTGATTGGAGGCAATGTGATCATTGTCCAAACCCCTTTACGCGTCAGTTTTTTTGGCGGAGGAACTGATTTTCCATCCTATTACCTGGCTGAAGGCGGCGCTGTCCTGAGTTCGGCGATTGACAAATATATTTTTGTCACCATCAAGAAGCGGTTTGATAAGAAGCTGCGTGTGGGTTACACCAAAACTGAAATGGTAGACAGTATTGATGAAATTCAGCACAGCCTGATCCGCGAATCAATGCGTAAAACCGGCTTTCGCCAGGGGATTGAAGTAACCACCATGGGCGATATCCCTTCCGAAGGTTCAGGGCTGGGATCATCGAGCACTGTCACAGTCGGCGCGCTTCATGCAATGTACACTTACCTCGGCGAAAATGTGTTGGCCGAGAGACTGGCGCAAGAAGCCTGTGAAATTGAGATTGGGGTCTTAAAAGAGCCGATTGGAAAACAAGATCAGTATATCGCCGCGTATGGCGGACTGCGCTTTTTTGAATTTCATACAGACGGACGGGTTACGTCGGAAAAGATCAAGATGGACGACGAGAAACGCCGTCTCTTGAATCACAATTTTATGTTGTTTTTTACAGGGATCAGCCGTAAAGCCAATAATATTCTGGAAGAACAGCAAAAAAATATTGTGGACCGATCCAGTATCCTCCGACAAATTAAAACATTAGCCTTCACGGCGCGTCAAGAGTTAGAAGCAGGGAATATTGACGCGCTGGGTGAACTGCTGCATGAGGGCTGGTTGCTTAAGAAGCAAATGGCAGGCAAGATCAGCAATGGGGACATTGATGAGATGTATCACGCTGCACGCATGGCAGGAGCGTTGGGCGGAAAGATTACTGGCGCTGGCGGCGGCGGCTTTTTATTGTTATACTGTCCGCATGAAAAACAAAATGCTGTACGCGCCGCGTTGGGCAATCTGCAAGAACTCCCCTTCCAATTGGAACGTGATGGGAGCAAGGTGATCTTTAACTATCGGCGTTAACATTTAGTGTTATCTCGATTAATGGTGTATATCGGAGGATTTTTTCAATGAAGATTTCTAATTATCTTACAACCGTTCAAGAAAGCATTCAGAAAATACCAGTTGAACTGATTGAGTCTTTGGTTGATATTTTACAAGAAGCGCGCCTTGCAGGGCGGCAGGTATTTATCATGGGAAATGGAGGCAGCGCTTCCACAGCTTCTCATTTTGTTTGCGACCTGGCAAAAAATACGCGCAAAGCGGGCTGGCCAGACTTTAAAGTGATCGGCCTGGCAGACAATATGGCGATTTTCTCTGCCTATGCAAATGATGAAGGGTACGAAAATGTTTTTGCCCAGCAGCTTGCCAGCCTGGTGCGCGCCGGCGATCTGGTCATCGCTATCTCAGCAAGTGGAAACTCGCCCAATGTTGTCAAGGCGCTTGAGACGGCCCAGCAGCGCCAGGCAACCGTCATCGGTTTTACCGGTTTTACCGGCGGCAAGATGGCAAAGCTTTGCAATTTGCACATTAATATTCCAAATCATCATTATGGTCAGGTAGAAGATATTCACTTGATGCTTGAGCATATCGCCATCAGCGCGCTGCAAGATCGATTGGAAAGTGAACTTCCCCCACAATCCTAAGCCGAGGGTACATCTCCAAGTGCATCGGCCAATGTGTTGTAAATGGCAATATTGGTTAGATCAGGCGGCTTAGGCAAAGCTTGTTGCGCTTTCCCACGTCCAGTAAGCACCAAACGGACGTGCGGGATGCCGGCTGCATGACCAGCCTGTAAATCGCTCCAGGCGTCTCCAATCATGATGGACCTGGTCAAATCAATGGTTAGCTCTTGCGCAGCCTGCAAGATCAATCCTGGTTTGGGCTTGCGGCACACACACTGTACTTCGGGAGGATGTGGGCATAAATAGATGCGGTCAATTCTGCATTGAAGTTTTTCAAGCTCGGCTACCAACTGCTGATTGATGCGCTGCGCCTGTTCAAGGCTCATGATTCCCCGTCCGACGGCTGATTGGTTGGTGACAACGATGATGCGATAAGGACTGAGGCTTAAACGCTTTAAAGCGGCAACCGCCTGGGGAAAAAGTTCAACATCTGTCCAAGAACGGACATAATCAGGCCGGTTTTCAATAATGACGCCATCGCGATCGAGAAAAATTGCTGGAAACATGACTGCATTATACCTTTGGCTTTGCGCCCTGCAAGAGGTAGTTGATTAGAGCAAAGTTGACCAAATAAGATTTTTATGATAATATTCATGAATAATCTATTCAAAAATTTTCACTAGCAATCTTTTTTTGTGGATGCATAAATCCAAGGGAATATTTTGGTCGCAAGCCAGTTGTGTGAACGGGCAAGTCCTTGGGGAGCAAAAGCGAAACCGGCCACTTATCTTTGCGCCGGTTTCGCTTTTTTATGTTATAACGATGATAGGCCCTATTGTCGGAAGGGCGGAGCGCGAGCATTGGTTGTTTCGTGAGCGAGGATTATCCTTTTGGAAAGGAAAGTATGCTAAAAAGTTTTCGTCTGTATCTGGAACGCCAGGCAGCCAGCATTTGGCATTATCTGCTAGAGCAAACGATGTTTCTTGTGATCGGATGGATTCCTACGATTGTGGGGATTGGGATACGAGGGATTTTCTACCGGTTGATTCTCAAAATGGATGGAGTTGCTGCGATTGAAAACAATGTGCGCCTGCGTTTTGCCAGCAATATCCACCTGGGACAAGCGGCATACCTTGATCAGGGGGTGTATCTGCATGCCTGCCCCAATGGTATTGAAATCGGGGATCGCTCGATTGTAATGCACGGAGCGGTCTTGCATGTTTATAATTTTCGAGGCTTGCCCAATGCCGGAATTAAAATTGGCCAAGATAGCCTGGTAGGCGAATATTCAATTATTCGCGGGCAAGGCGGTGTGACGATTGGTAACCGGGTGTATACCTCGCCATTTACTCAAATCATTGCCGTCAACCACATTTTCGATGATCCCAATCGCTCGTTTGTTGAGCAAGGAATCACTGCACAGGGGATTGTGATCGAGGATGATGTCTGGTTGGGAGCAAGTGCGGTGATTACAGACGGGGTGCGCGTCGGTAAGGGAGCGGTAGTTGCCGCGGGGGCAGTGGTCACAAAAGATGTGCCGCCGCATACAGTTGTTGGCGGCGTCCCAGCCAAGATACTACGTGAGATTGATGGAAAATCAACACCCCGATCCGATCGGGTAATTTATTATTCTTGAGGCTGTGGGTGACGGAGTCTACTTTACCCGTCAACCACCACGGAGGAAACTTCATGACGAACTTATCTATTGTCATTCCAGCTTACAATGAAGAAAAAGGCATTGAGGTTATCGCTCGACGCGTATTGGCAATTGAACCAGCTTTGAAAAAGGTCGGTGTGAATGGCTTGGAACTGATTGTGGTAGACGATGGATCACGCGATTTGACCGCCGAAATTGCCCAATCTATTCAAGGGGTGCGTCTGATCCGTCATCCCAAAAATAAAGGATATGGGGGCGCGCTGAAAACGGGATTTGCAAATGCAAAAGGGGATTTGATCGGCTTTCTGGATGCAGATGGCACTTATCCACCCGAATACTTTCCCCAATTGTGTGTTGAGGCGATGAAGGGGGCCGATCTGGTGATTGGCTCGCGCATGGCCGGCGAAAAGAGTCAGATGCCCATGACGAGGCGAATTGGTAATTTCTTCTTCGCCAACCTGCTCACCCTGGTGGGACGGCAGCGGGTGACAGACAGCGCAAGCGGCCAGCGGGTGTTTAAGCGTGAGGCGCTTGAACGTATGCTGCCGCTGCCCAATGGGTTGAATCTGACGCCGGTGCAAAGTGCACGCGCCTTGCACGAAAATATGAAGATTGTTGAGGTGCCGATTCCTTACAGCGAACGAGTAGGACGATCAAAGCTCAGTATTTTCCGAGATGGTCGTATTTTCTTGCAGTCCATTTTGTGGACGGTGATGATGTACAACCCAGTGCGCATCCTGGGGTTAATTGGGCTGGTGGGAATGGCAATTACCGCAACAGCTCTATTGGCTCTGGTTGCTGCCCGCCTCTCAGGACAAACCACACTGGGGGCATGGGGAATAGCAGGTATCTTTGTGGCGGCCATTTCAGGCATCCTCGGGGTCAGTCTCTATGCTTTAGGGGTTTTGTTCAACCGCCTGGTGAAGATGTTTAACCGGCGGGCTGCGCCGCGCCAGGGAATGTTTGGCGGGCTGATCTTTCGCGAGTCGCCCGATCGCTATTTTGGCTGGATGGGAATAGTGAGCTTTTTGGCCGGTTTTGTGATAGGCATTTTCAGCCTGGTGATGGGCTTCAATGGATGGGATATTGCGCGGCAGTGGCTGTATTTGCTTGGCAGCGCGATGCTGATCCTGATTGGCGTTCAACTGTTGATCTCATGGATCTTAATTCGTGTGTTGGACGAGGTCAGCCAGCGCGAGGAACTAACAAAACTTGACTTGGGCCAATAAAATAAGCCGCTATTGATCTCTATAATCTCTATTGAATTGAAGCCGCATTTTTTACACTTAATGGTAGTTTTGTCTAAGGAGTAAGCTAATGGACGAAGAACTTGAATCGAAAACGGATAGTAAACAGTGGGTCAACCTGGGTACACGGCGTATTCGCAGCCTGCCAGGGGTTAAATTCCCAAATGCCGATCAAATTGTTTACCAGGGTTTGTTGTCTGCTCCACGCTCGCCGGACGCAGTGGATATTCTCTTGGTCAACCCCCCTACCCCTGACGGAGGGTTGTGGATTCGCACGCAGCACCGGGTAGGACGGCGCACGCGCGAGAATATGGTCTGGCCGCAAGTCTCTCTGGCGCAAATGGCGGCATTGCTGCATCCTACGTATACGCTCAAGATCATTGACGCCAATGCCGAACGCATGGGATGGCCCGAATTCACCAAATTACTGGATCGATACCAACCCAAATATTATTTTACCCAACTGACCGCCCCGACGCTGGAAAATGATATGTATGGTGTTTTTTTGGCCAAGGCGCGCGGGGCCAAAACGATCGCGTTTGGCACACATATCACGCCTATCCCCAATGAAACTTTACGTCCCTATCCGGCGTTGGATTATGGCCTGGTGGGTGAGCCAGATCTCACAATTCGCGATCTGCTGGATAACCTGGAAAATCGGGTTAAGGAGCGACCGGAAAATATCCTCAGGCTTTTTGAGAAGCATGACCCCAATTATAGTCCGGCGCGGGCAGCCGATGGGTCTTTGGATATGCGCAAGATTAAGGGAATTATCTGGCGGGAAAAAGGGGAGATTATTATGAATATGCCCCGCCCCTTCATTGCCGATCTCGACGATTTGCCAATTCCCATGCACGAATTGCTGCCCTTTGATAAATATCGTATGCCCATGATGAAAGGGCCGTTCACTTTCATTGTCAGCAGCCGCGGCTGCACGGCTGGCTGCACCTATTGTATTAAGCATGTTTCCTACCAGTACAGCGTGCGCCTGCGCTCTCCTAAGCTCATTATGGAAGAGCTGTGGAAACTCAAAAAGATGGGGATTAACTATGTCAATATGTACTCAGATTTGTTCACGGTCAGTCGCGATCAGGTGATGGAATTATGCCAGCGAATGATTGATGAGAAGATTGATATGCACTGGACTTCCAACAGTCGCGTGGATTATGTGGACGAGGAGATGCTGAAAAAAATGGCCCAGGCGGGGAGTTTCATGATCGCCTGGGGCATCGAAAGCGGCAACGAACAAATTCTTAAACACGCCCGCAAGGGCGCTTATCCGGCCAAGGTTAAGCAGGCCCTGAGTTGGGCCAAGCAGGCCGGGATTATGAATTGGGGGTACTTCATCATCGGCCTGCCAGGAGAAACTGAAACGACTATTCGCGAGACGATTGATTTTGCGAAGAGTCTGCCGCTGGATATCGCCTTGTTCCACGTCGCCGCGCCCTATCCAGGAACGCCCTTCTTCTTCGAGGTGGTGGAAAATAAGTGGTTCCGCGCCGGCACACGCTGGGAGCAGGTAGATATGGATAAAGGAACGGTGCTTGATTATCCTGACCTGCCGGCCGAGCGGCTGCTCTATTGGCAGAGGCGAGCTTTCCGTGAATGGGCATTCCGCCCCGGGCCAGTTTTGACTTATCTGAAGATGCTATTTTCGGATGCCCAGACCTTCAAATCGGCCTTAGATGTAGGTTTTCAGATGATGAAGTGGCAAACGGGAAATGTTAAGGACTGATGCGGCTGTTACGACGCACGGCCTTCGATATCTCTTTGGTTATCTTTGTGGTCAGTGCTGGCGCGGGAGTTTGGGCGGCTTATGATCCCGCGTCAGCCGGGGCAAAATTTGGACGCATCGCAGCCAGTATTCTGCTCTTTTATCTAATCGCTAACTTACGCGCTGCAAGCCCGTGGTCTACAGCCTGGGTATTCAGCCTGGTGAATGCGCTGGTTTCGTTTTATTTTTTAATGAGCTATGATTGGAGCGCTTCGCCAGTTCCTTTATGGAAGATCAATCGTGTGGGTGAAACCTGGATGCAGATGCGCCCCGCTGTTCATTTGCCGATTCTATCCGCCGATGTGGCGGGGGCTATCACGGCGATGCTTTTTCCATTCAACTTGCTGACTCTGCTGCACTCCTGGCGGCAGCGCTGCAAAAGGGCAGCTTCTGTGGCTTTTTTGTGCAGTTTGGTGGTTGCAGTGGGCCTGCTCTTAGCGGTTGAACGAGGCGCGTGGTTTGGGTTGGCAATTGGCCTCACCGGTTGGTTGGGTTGGACTTTTAGTAAAAAATTATCTCGATTGATTCATTGGCCGGCAAAGCTGATCTTTTGGGGAGGCAGCAGCGCAATCCTGGCCCTGGTCATGCTCATTTTGCGTTTTCCGCCGCCATTTTTAGCCTATCCGCTGGAGCGCTTGATGACAAACACCCGTCTGGAAGGGTTTACGAATAGTCTGCATTTGATGGCAGATTATCCCTGGATCGGCGGCGGGTTGGGCGCTTTTGCCGGCTTGTATTCACGCTACATCCTGGGCATTCACTATCTGTATATCACAAACAGCCACAATTTGTTCCTGGATATTGGGATTGAGCAGGGCTGGGCGGGGTTAGCCAGTTTTGTCAGCATTTGGATCATCAGCCTGATCTTGCTGGCAAAGGGCAATATCCCTGAACAAACTGCCCTGCGCATGGGGAGCGCGGTTGGGATTACTACGATGCTGCTGCATGGCCTGACAGAGGATGCTTTTTATGCAGAGGTGGGGTTGGTTGGTGTATTTATTTTGCCGGGGTTTGTGGCGGCGCTCTCAAGCACAGCATACACTCAGTCGGCATTAAAATCTCCCCTGGCGTCTTCAGTTCTCCTATCAAGCTATAATCCCAAAAGATGGAGCCGGAAAATCTTCCTGTTCAGTGTTGGATTGAGCTTTGTGCTGCTGGCGTTTCTGTTGCAAAGAGATTTGGTCAGTGCATGGCATGCCAACCTGGGTGCAATTCAACTGGCAAAAGTTCAACTCAAAGGGTGGCCGGCAGAACGGGTAGAGGGTGAAAAGCTGTTGGCGCATGTCCCAGAGGCTGAGAAATCATTCACACAATCTTTGACTCTCAATCCATTTCAAGCGACAGCCCTCTATCGCCTGGGGTTGATTGCCCTCGAACGTCGCGATTTTGCCGCTGCCAAAGCGCAGTTAAATCTTGCTCGCCAACAATTGCCCTACCACCACGGAATCAGCAAAGCCTTGGGTTACGCCTGTTTATGGCAAAATGATCTGGTATGCGCCGAGCCACTGCTGGCAGCGCTTCCTGAAGCGCAAAAGGAATTAGGCTCTTATGCTCAATGGTGGAAGACTCAAGATCGGCTGGATTTGTCGAACCAGGCCAAAGAGATGGCAATCCGGCTAAAAAGCCGTTAATTTTTTTGACGAAAGAAAAATTTACCCAAATTACCCCTCCTCAACAGCGCAATTCTTTAATATAATAGGCCCATCATGACTCCACCGAAGGCCACCCATGTTCAAGAAAAACGATCGTCAGATGCAAATTCCCCTGGACAGCAAAAAGGGAGTTTTGGCAGTGGAGTCAACATTTCCAGGGAAGAAAACAAGAAAAATCCCCATGCCTAAAACCATCACTGTCATTCCAACCTACAACGAAGCAGAGAATTTACCCAAAATTATAGCCGCGCTCTTTGCATTGAATATCCCCAACCTGAATATATTGGTGGTGGATGATGCTTCTCCCGATGGAACAGGGGAAATTGCGGATCGATGTGGGCAGCAATATGCAGGGCAAGTTTTTGTACTTCACCGCAAAGGGAAATTGGGCTTGGGCAGTGCTTATATCCAGGGATTCACCTGGGCGCTTGAGCATGGCGCGGATTACATTATTCAAATGGATGCAGATTTCTCACATTCGCCAGAGTATCTGGCGGAATTTTTGCGCCTGATGAATGAATATGATGTGGTCGTTGGTTCACGGTATATCGCAGGGGGCGGGGTTGATCAACGTTGGAGTTGGTGGCGCTGGTTATTAAGCTGGTGGGGGAATTCGGTGTGGGTGCGCTTTATTTTAAATACAAGAACCAGGGACGCAACCGCCGGCTTTAAATGCTGGCGCGCCAGCGCCCTCAGGGCGATTCGACTGGAAGAAATTCGCTCAAATGGGTATGTTTTTCAAGTGGAAATGTGTTATGTCGCAGAGAAGATCGGGCTAAAGTGCAAAGAGATTCCAATCTACTTTGAAGATCGCCGGATCGGGCATAGCAAAATGGATATTCCAATTAAAATCGAGGCGGCGCTAGGTGTTTTCGATATCCGTTGGCGACATCGCAAACGCAAACCCGAAATGCTATGATAAGATTCAAAGCGGCATAGGAAACTGAAAACATGAGCGGTGTGTTTGGAATTGTTCAAAAAACTGGCGTGCAACGTTCTGTCGCGCCCACGCTGGAACGGATGGCAAATACGCTCAAACTCCGTTCCTGGCATGCCACGCGCATGTGGGTTGCCCCTGAAGCACAGTCAGGTCTCGGACAATCCAATATCGGGATTATTTCGACCGACCCTCAACCTGTCTTTAGCGAAGATCAAAGTATTGCGGCTGTCCTGTTTGGCGAGGTATACAATACACCTGCTCTACAGCAGGAGTTAAAAGCAAAGGGGGTTATCTGTCGCACAGAAAGCAGTGCAGAATTAATTTTGAGATTGTATGAAGACTGTGGGCTTGCCTTGCCGGGCCGCCTGCAAGGGGTGTTTGCTCTGGCAATTTGGGATCAAAAGCGCAGCCGCCTGCTGCTTGCCAATGACCGGTATGGATTAATCCCTCACTATTACGCCCATTTCAACCAGCGCCTGATTTTTAGCCCATTGGTCGCGGGCATTTTGCAAGACGCTGAATTTCACCGCTCTCTGAACCTGGATGCGGTAGCCGACTTTATGCGTTTTCAGCGTTTGCTTGGAAAGAAAACCTTTTTTGAAGGCTTGCACCTGCTGCCCTATGGATCACAGTTGGTGTATCAAGCCGATCGCGATGAATTATCGGTAACGCATTATTGGGATTTTGACCAGATTCCGACCTGGCCGGCCAGGGCCAACTTTCAAGACGCCGTGGAGGAAGTTGACCGGCTGATGCGCCAATCAATCAGTAAACTGATCAAAGGGTCGCAGCGGGTAGGAGTTTTCCTCAGCGGGGGGCTTGATTCACGCACCGCGCTCGGCTTTGCTGCATTGCAAGGCCCGCCGCCGCCCTCAGTGACTTATGGTCATCCCGCCTCGACCGATGTGCAGTATGCCAGGCAAATCGCTAAGGCGCTGCACAGCGAGCAGCATTACTTTCCGCAAACGGATGGGAAGTGGCTGCAAGATCATGCAGATATTCACCTCTCGGTTACTGAGGGACATACCTCGTTCATCCATGCTCATGCAGCAATAACCTTGCAGCCGGTGCGTGAGATATTCGATGTCAACCTGACGGGGTTCAATGGCGATCAGTTATTAGGCGCCAGGGCCATTGAGCATTCCATTCCCGTCGTTTCAGCGGTGGATGAGATCGCATTTCAGGTGCAGTTGTACCAGGCTTTGACGCGCGATTTTTCGTGGCCGGGGTTCACTGAAGGGGATGAAAAATTTCTTTATACAGACTCTTACTATCCACAAATGCGCGACCGGGCGTTTCACTCTTTGCGCCAGGAAATTATGCCCTTTCAACGCTATCCTTACGATCGCCGGTTAGATTATTTCACCGCCATTCATCAAGGAGCGCGCTTGAGCAACTTGAATGTGGTCTATCATCGCGCCTACATTGAAACACGTTACCCCTTCTATGATTATCCGTTATTGGATTTTGTCCAATCCTTGCCTGTTGAATATCGCATGAAGGATCGCTTATACCTGGCAGTGGTGAATCGAGCAATCCCTAAAGTGACGTGGATCCCTCGCGATACCAATGATCAACTATTGACTGACCAGACTCTCTTTCGAACGCTTCATTTCTTGGGATTTAAGGTTTGGAAGCGGACGAAAAAAGCCCTGACGCCAGGTTATGCAACTCAGCAACTGCACGGAGACCCTGAAGACTGGTTGCGCAACGATCTGCGCGACTGGGCGGCAGGGATTCTGTTCGATCAACGCACCGTTAACCGCGGCATTTTCAACCCAGCCTATTTGCGCTCCATCTATGACCGGCATCTATCGGGGCGTGAAATCTGGACGATTGGCAAAATCGCCCCGCTGATCACTTTTGAAATGATGATGCGCAAGTTCTTCGATGAATAAGCAATGCCTGTTATTTATCCATTTTCTACCATAAACTCGAATGATCCCGAATGGGCTGTCGTATTTTGCGGCGATTGGGCGCCTTTCGGTGAACAGGCGCAAGCTGTGAGCAGGAACAGCGCCCAATATTACGGCGACTTGCTGCCTGTCATACAAGATGCAAACCTGGCCGTACTCAACCTGGAGGGCGTGATCAGCGCCGGCAAGCCGGGGGCGCTCGTCCCAATTCTCAAAGATGGCATCTCACTGTGTTTTCCGGCTGAGGTGATCCAGGGGTTAACCGCTGCGCCATTCAAACTGGCCTGTCTCGCCAACAATCACAGCATGGATTATGGGATCGAGGGTTTGCAAGAAACTCAAGCGATCTTGACGCAACACGGAATCCACTCGATTGGGGCAGGCAAGACCCAGGCAGAAGCGATGCAGGCGGCCTATTACACATTTGGCAGCGCGCGGGTGGCTATCTTGAATGTGGCGGAAGGCGAAGAGGCGCGCGCCGTCAATGGAGGGGCCGGGGTTGCGCCGTTCGATTTCGCGTCGCTGCGAGAACAGTTGCAAACTCTGCGCGCCGAAAGCGATGTGCGTATTGTCGTCGCCCACGCTGGACGCGAACATTTGCCTGTCCCGGCGCCTTATCTTCGCGGGTGGTATCGCGCCCTGGTGGAGGCCGGCGCGACATTGGTGATTGGGCATCATCCCCACATGCCGCAGGGATTCGAGATTTACCAGGGCGCGCCGGTTGCTTACAGCCTGGGCAATTTTGCGCTGTATATCGCCAAGTCGCTCCCCTACCACACATTGGGTTACTTTCTAAAAGCTCGCTTTCAAGGGAGAGAATTGAAGGCTGTAGAGTTATGGCCTTATCGGATTGAAGCCGATCATTTGGCGCTGCTCAAAGGCGAAGAGATGGAACGCTTTCAACGAGACTTTCATGACTTGAGCAGCCTGATTACTGAAGGCGACCGTTTAGAGCGTCTTTGGGAAGCTTACGCGGATCAATGGTTAGCGCTTTCAGGGTTGAATGAATTAACTGAGGGGTTGGCTCAAATCGGCCAGGGGCGGCAGATGCTGCAAGCGGTCTTCAAAGAAGCGCAACTGCGTCTCAGCGGCAAGCGGCTCGACCAGCGGTTATTACGGAAATTATTGCATTTCATTATTCGGCGTTTGGAACGCGACTTGCCGATGGATTTCAATCAAAGGTTCAATGCGCCGCAAGTTGGGCGAGGCGCGGCTGTGCTGCGCAACCGTTTTGACACCGCTGCGCATCGCGAACTATATTTACTTGCCCTGGAGCGGGTGATGAACCATCAAATCGGCTCTGCCCCAGCCTGGGCATATCAACAGTTGGAAAAATGGTTCCAAGGGGTCAAGATCATCAATGGGCCTACGACCGCCGCACCCACTAATGTAACCAGGAGCACCCCATGACCTCTGCCCCAAAGCCTGCAAATACTGCGCGCACCGTATTTAAGAATACTTTCTTGATCACCTTTGGCAGCGTCGCGCTGAAAATTGTTAATTTCCTTTTCAATTTATATGTCGTGCGCCAATTGGGTGATGATCGCTTTGGCCAATATGCAGTGGTGCTGGCCTTCGTGGGATTGTTCCAGATTATGGCCGAGCTGGGCATCTCGCAATATGCCATGCGAGAAATTGCGCAAAACCGCGCCAAGACGGAGGCGCTCTTTTGGAATGTGGTTGCAGTGCGTTTTATCCTGGCGCTGCTGGTGCTGCCGATCATCCCGCTCGCTGCGGCAGCATCGAGTTATTCGCCAGAATTGGTGCTAGGGGTATTTTTGTATACCAGCACCTTCTTGTTGGCAGCCATCGAAGCGCCCGTACAAATGATCTTAACTGCCTATGAACGTTTTGATTATGTTACGGGAATGACAGTCATCGGTCAAATTTGTTTTGCGCTAATTGGCGCGGCCTTTTTGTTGAGCGGACAGGGATTTCTCTGGCTGATCGGGGCCAGTTTGCTCAGCTTTTTCCCTCGCATTGCCCTGGGTCTGTGGGCGATCCGCAAACACAATCTGGTGAAGTTCAATTTTGCTTTTGCGCCGCGCTCCTGGCCGGCGCTGATCCGGGCTGGCCTTCCATTTGGGATCATTACTCTCACCTTGACGATTGCGTTTAGCATTGATGCAGTGATGCTCAAAATGTTCTGGGAGGATCAGGTAGTGGGATGGTACAAGGTCGCTTATGAGCTGATCTTTTCGATCATGTTCATCACACGCGGCTTCAAAGAGGCCATGGTGCCCTCGCTCTCGCGGGCTTATGTGGATGATCCGAAGCAGGTGGAACGCTGGTATTATCGCACGGTAAAAGTCATTCTACTCATTTCGCTGCCAATCGCGGTGGGCGGGATGATGATCGCTCACCCCCTGATCCGTTTTTTGCTCACTCCCGATTATTATCCGAATTCCGCCATCGCCTTACAAATCTTAATTTGGGATGTGCCGTTCTTGATGTTTTCGGCTTTTTGCGGCAATATGGCCACTGTGACGAAACAAGAAAAACAGGCGGCGGTGATTTATACGATCAATGCCATCGCCAATATTGTCTTAAACTTGCTCACTATTCCCCGCTTTGGCTATGTCGCCGCCTCAGTCGTGACGGTTGCAACCGATCTGATCGGCGCGATTCAGTTCCATCTGCTGCTCAGTCAAAAACTGCATCTGCCCGATTTGCGTTCCGTGGGGGCGCGCGTTGCGCTTGCCTCAACCCTGATGGGGGTGATCTTGTGGCTTGCCACAGGGCTGCACGTGATTCTGCTCATCCCATTAGGCGGCATCATTTATGCTTTTGGTGTATTGGCGCTGCGTCTGCTTGACCAAGAAGAATGGGGGCTGATTTTCCGCATCTTGCGCAAGCTGCGCATTCCGGTACCCGTCAAAAATGGGTGAATAGGATGAACATTCTTTTTGCTGTCCACCACTTTCCCCCACGATACAGCGGCGGCGCTGAACTACGCGCGTATCGTACTGCGGCCGCCCTGCAACCACGCGGCCATTTCGTGCGGGTGGTGTGTGTAGAGCATATCGATCTCAATACCGCGCCGCGTGATGGCAGCCTCCACGATGAAACCGCGCGTGGCTTGACCTGCACCGTAGATCACTACGATGGGATTGAGACTTACCGTTTATCTTTCAATCTGGCTGAAGCGGATGACCCTTTCAAATGGGGCTACGACAACCCGCAGATTGAGGCTTTTTTTCGGGAGTGGCTGCCTTTGTGGAATCCAGATGTTTTTCATCTGATCGGCGGCTACCTGATCAGCGCTTCCGCCTTAAGAGCGGCGCGCAGTCATCATATTCCTCGTGTTGTTACGCTGACCGATTTCTGGTGGCTCTGCCCGCGCATTCAACTGCTGCGCAGCGACGGCAGCCTCTCAACCTTGCCCATCCAGGCAGTTCGCTGCGCTCGCTGCCTGGGTGAAGAAAAACGTCGCTACCGCTGGTTGGGCAAGATCGCTCCATCGTTCATGAATCTCTATTGGGAACTGCGCAAGGAAAAAGTGCGCTCCATCGCCGAACGAACGAATCTGCTGCGCCAGGAATTAAACCAGGTGGATCGGATTATCTGCCCGTCGCGATTCTTGTTAGAGACTCACCGTGCGGCTGGAATTGCAGCGGACAAGTTGGTTTACTCACGCCAGGGGCGGGATTTTGCCAAACTTGACCCGGCTGCGCTCACCAAGACGCCGGCGAATCATTTGCGCATTGGGTATATTGGACAGATTGCTGAAATTAAGGGTGTGCATGTTCTCCTGGAAGCTGTCCAGAAAATCGCGCAAGATAACTTGCAAGTGGTCGTGTATGGCAATCTAACCCCATTCCCACGCTACACTGCTCGCTTGCAGGCATCTGAGCGACAAGATAAGCGCATCCGGCTGGCAGGTATGTATGAACGCCACGAAGTCAGCCGTGTATTTCGTGAGATTGACGTGTTGGTAGTGCCTTCACTGTGGTATGAAAACAGCCCAAATGTCATTTTAGAGGCCTTTGCTCATCGCACACCGGTATTGGTTTCCAATTTGGGCGGCATGGCCGAATTGGTGGAGGATGGCAAGAATGGGCTCTTGTTTGCCGTCGGCAATGCCAATGATCTGGCGCGCCAGATTCATCGTTTGTTGAATGAGCCTGGCTTGCTGGCTGCGCTGCAAAATGGAATTCAGCCGGTAAAGACGACAGCCCAAGAGATGGATGAGTTAGAAGCCTTGTATCAATCTGTCAGTTCTGAATCCCATGCCTGAACCATCGGTTGTGATTATTCTCGTTAATTGGAATGGCCTGCGCGACACATTGGCCTGCCTGTCTTCGCTGCAACACCTGCAATATGCCAATGCCAGGATCGTTGTGGTGGATAATGGCTCGCAGGACAACTCGGCGGCGATCATTCGACAAAAATTCCCTCTGATCGACGTTATCGAAAGCAATGAAAACCTGGGGTTCGTCGGCGGGAATCACTTGGGATTAATCTATGCGCAAGAAGAAAAGGCCGATTATGCTTTGCTGCTCAACAATGATACGGAAGTTGCGCCAAATTTTCTGGATTTGCTGGTTGCCAGCGCAGAGGCAGGCGGCGCAGATTGCGAGGCGGCCAGAATCGGGATTGTTGGGCCTTTGACCTTTTATTTTCATCAGCCGGAGGTGATCTGGTCGGCTGGAGGGAGCATTGACTGGCGGCGCGGGGAAACGCACATGATTGGGATAGGGGAAAAAGACCAGGGGCAATTGGGAAGTTCTCCGCGCAAAGTGGACTTTGTCACCGGCTGCGCTCTGTTGATTAAGATGTCTGTGGTGGCGCAAATCGGCGAACTGGATGAACGTTTTTTTGCCTACTATGAGGATGTTGAGTGGTGTATGCGCGCCCGGCGCGCCGGCTATGAAATTCTCTGTATCCCACAAGCGAAAGTCTGGCATAAGATATCGCCAGAAGCGCGCGAAGTCTCGCCGCTGGTTCACTACTACATGACGCGCAACCGTTTGTTATTTTTGCAATGCAGCCGGGCAAGCTGGCAAGCCTGGCTGCACACTGCGGTTGAGTATGGCCGGACGCTGATCAGTTGGACGATCAAACCCAAGTGGCGACATAAGGCGGTTCAACGCCGGATGATGGCGCGCGCGATCACCGACTTTCTGCAGAAACGCTATGGGAAAGTGCAGCAGATTGCATGAAGATTCTTTTTCTCTCGCGCTGGTTTCCTTTCCCGTTAGATAACGGTTCGCGCATCCGCATCTATTATCTGCTCAACCAACTGGCGCAAAATCATCATGTCGACCTGATCTCCTTTTACTCCGATCCGGTCCAGGCGCAACACCAGCAGGCTTTGCAAGCTTTCTGTCGCAGCGTCACCCCTGTTCTCTACCAACCGTTTGGGGTTTCCTCTGGTAAGCCAACCAACCGCTTGAAAGCTGTCCTGGGAGTATTCTCGCCGTACCCTCGTTCAGTAATTGAGACGGAAAATGCGGCGATGCACGCGGCGGTAGCCGAGGCCACCCGGCAGAGGCGATATGACCTGGTGATCGCAGCGGAAAGGGATATGATCCCCTACAGCCTGCGCGTCCGTGCGCCTCGCTTGCTCGAAGGAATCGAACTGGAGGGTTTGCATGAACAGACCCTGGCGACAGAGAACGAAGCGAATGTCTTTTTGCATACGCTGCGTTCCCTGCGGCAGCAGTTGATGTGGAGAAAGTGGGTTTATTACCTGCGGAAAATTGCGCCGGCCTTTCAGGCCGCCACCGTGGTTTCTGAAAATGAGCGTCTGTTGGTCTCGCGCACATTAGGGAACGTCAAACTGCCTTTAGCAGTGATCCCCAATGGCGTCGAAGTCGCTCGCTACCAGCAAGGAGCGAACATTCCCCACCCTTTTGGCGCGCCTGCGCCAGATACGCTCATTTATTCTGGCTCGCTAACTTATCACGCCAACCTGGATGCAGTTCTTTTTTTTGTTGAGGAGATCCTGCCCCAAATTCAGAACGTTCGCCCGGCAGTGCAGCTTTCGATCACAGGCAAAACGGAGAGCGTCCCGCTCGACCGGCTCAACAATCGCCGCGGGGTGCGTTTCACGGGCTATTTGCAAGACATCCGCACAACATTGGCGCAATCCTGGATCAATGTTGTGCCGCTGCGTCTTGGCGGAGGCACACGCTTGAAAATTCTCGAATCCCTGGCAATCGGGACGCCGGTCATCGCCACCAGCAAAGGCTGCCGCGGCTTAGACCTTCAGCCCGGGCGCGATATCCTTATCGCTGATAGTCCAAGTGATTTTGCGGCTGCGGCGCTTCGACTGCTCAATGATAACCACTTGCGCCAATTCCTGGCCTCGAATGGCCAACGAACTGTCGCAGAACGCTACGATTGGCAAGCGATCGGTAACAGCTTAAATGAGTTAATCGATCGGATCAGGTGAGATTGTCTATGTCAACTGCTGCTCCATCCCCTACGATTTCGATCATTGTCGTGAATTGGAACACTCGTGATTTGTTAGCAGCTTGTATCCGCTCAGTGCAGCAAACTGCCAGTTCCCTGGTAAACGAGATCATTGTGGTGGATAACGCCTCCAGCGACGATAGCTGTGAGATGCTCCGCAGGGATTTCCCGGAAGTGAAGCTGATCGAGAATCGTGAAAATGTGGGTTTTGCCGGCGCGAACAACCAGGCGGCGCGCCTTGCGCAGGGGAAATGGGTTTTTTTGCTCAACAGCGATGCTGAACTTCAAGCCGGAGCATTGCAAGCACTGCTCACGCTGGCAGAAAGCGCTCCACGGGTCGGGATTGTCGGCGCGCATCTGATTAACCCCGATGGCAGCTTTCAGGCCTCGTACAGTCCATTTCCCAGTTTGTGGAGTGAATTTCTCATCTTGAGCGGATTAGGGCGGCTCTGCTATGGACGTTGGTATCCTTCGCATGGGCCAGAAACAGCCAACGGCCCTCAAAAAGTGGATTATGTGGAGGGTGCGGCGCTGCTGATCCGGGGGGAGACCTACCTTCAGATGGGAGGCCTGGACGAAGGCTTTTTTATGTACGCGGAAGAGGTTGATTTGTGCCGCACCTTTCATGAGAACGGCTGGGAGGTATACTATCACCCCGAGGCGCGTATTTTACACCACGGCGGCGGCAGCAGCACTGGCCGGCGCACGGCGCGCGAGGGCGATTTGTATCGCAGCCGGGTGCGCTTCTTTCGCAAACATTATGGTTCGGCCTCAGCATTGGCTCTCAAAACCCTCATCTACTTTTTCACCACGTTTAAAATCATTGCACATGGCATTTTACGCAAAATCAGCAGGGGAACGCGCGGGCGCGCAGTGATCTCGCTGCATGACTTGAGCGTTAAGCTGAAAGGGGTATGATCTTCGCGATGAAAGTTCTTTTGCTTACCCAAGTTCTGCCTTATCCACCTGACAGCGGGCCAAAGATCAAAACCTGGAATACGCTCAAATACCTGGCGCGCCAGCATGAGGTGACGCTGGTTTCTTTTGTGCGCGGCGATCAAAGCGCGGATGCAGCGGTATTGCAAAAATACTGCCGCGCGGTTTATCCGGTGACGATGTCGCGTCACCCGGCTTACGACGCATGGGCGATGCTGGTTTCACTGGCTGCGAACCAGCCCTGGATGATGCTGCGCGATGACCGGGCCGCGATGCGCCAATTGATCGCCAGGTTGAGCGCTGAAAGCCATTTTGAGGTTGCTCACGCCGATCAACTCAATATGTGCCAATATGCCGCGCGGGTGGGTGGGGCGCGCAAAATCTTAGACGCGCATAATGCGCTGTGGCTGCTTTATCAACGGCTGGCCGGCACTATGGGCGCAGGGCCAAAGAAATGGTTGTTGGAACGCGACTGGCGCTTGCTCAAGCGCTATGAGGGTTCTCTCTGCACGAACTTCGATGCAGTGACCGCGGTGAGCGACGAAGACAAGGGAGCGTTGGAGGAGGCGATCGCTAGCCAGGGGAAGAAATTGAAGAAGCAAGCCGCGCCAATTACGGTTATCCCCATCGCGGTAGATACGGACGAACTGCCTGTTGTCGAGCGCCAGCCTGACGCCGATCATTTGCTGCATTTTGGGACAATGTATTGGCCGCCAAACATTGACAGCGTGCGCTGGTTTTTGGATGCCATCTGGCCGTTGATCCTGGCGCAGCGCCCTCAAACAGTGTTCGATCTGGTAGGGTCGCGCCCGCCGCAAGAATTTACGCTGCGCGGGCAGGCTGACCGGCGGATTAACGTTACGGGCTATGTCAAAGACCCTTTGCCCTATCTGCAATCAGCCGGAGCGTTCATTGTTCCGCTGCGAGCGGGGGGAGGGATGCGGGTTAAAATTCTTGAGGCCTTGGCGCGCGGCCTACCGATTATTACAACTACGTTAGGATGCGAAGGGATCGCGGTAGAAAATGAACGGCATGTTTTGATCGCCGACAGCCCACAAGATTTCGCGGCGGCCATTTTGCGGGTGCTGGGCGACCGCCAATTGGCGGAAATGCTGGCGCGCAATGGACGCCAACTGGCAGAAGAGCGCTATGATTACCGTTCAGCCTGCCGCCCGCTGGATCAGGTATACGAGGCCAGGCCGTAGGGCAAAACCATGCGCAAAACAGCCCTTAATCTCCTGAAAATTGCGATCAGCGCCGGGCTGATCGCCTATATCTTATTGGCGCAGGTGAATCTAAATGAGTTAATCGGGGTCATCGCAGGAGCGAATTGGGGGTATCTGGCAGCCGCGGCGCTGCTTATGACTGCTGGAACGGCCCTGCGAGCGCTGCGCTGGTGGGCGCTGCTGCGTCCGCTGAACATCCATGTCCCTATCCGCACGCTGATCTATTTGTACTTTATGGGCGCATTTTTCAACATCATCTTGCCCAGCGGCTTGGGCGGGGATGCGGTCAAGATGGCCAAGCTGGCCCAGGTGACGCAGCGCGGCCCGGAAGCGATCGGGACAACATTGGTCGATCGCGCCACCGGGCTGTGGGTGCTGTTCGTTATGGCTCTGGTTGCTCTGCCGTTTAGCGCCCAACTGCTGCCGCCAGAAACGATCGCTTCAATTGGGCTGATTACCACGTTGGGAGTTGTCGGCGGATTCATCGTAGTGGGCACGCCGCTATTGCCCTGGCTGGGCGGGAAAATTAAGCTTCCCGGCCAACAAAAGCTTGAACGTTTCTACCGTTCTGTGGCTGAACTGGGATACCCGGCGCTAGGATTGGCCTGCCTGGTTTCGCTGGTCTTCAACACCTCGTTGATCTTGTTCAACATCTGGATCGCTGAAAGCCTGGGCATCCACCAGCCACTTGGAGTGTTTTTACTTTTTACGCCGATCATTTCTGCCACGTTGGCCCTGCCCATATCGATTAGCGGGTTAGGGGTGCGTGAGCAAACCTACATTCTGCTCTTCGGCGCTGTCGGCGTTGCCGGCAGCCATGCAGCGGCGATGTCGCTGTTGAATTATTTCTTAACCAATATTGTCGTTGGTTTGCTGGGGGGAGTTCTTTACGCATTGAGCAGCGCGCGAGAACTGATTAAGCGATAGAGGAAATCTTATGACGACGACCACCCCAAAAATTGCCCTCCCGAAACAGCGCAAAAAAATGAGCCATGCAGTGCTATTCTGGTTCAATGAGTATCAGTGGACTTTGCTGCGCCTGGTCATCGGAATGGGGATTATTATCGGGGCGGGGGGGCTGGGTTGGCTTGCGACGCAGATCAACCCTCTTTACGCGCTCGCCGGCGCAGCATTACCAATGGTGCTGCTCAGCCTCGATATTCTCTTGCGCCGTCAATACTTCGGCCCGATGTTGATTTTGCTCATTTCTACCCTCACTTCATTTGCTCTGCCCAAAGGGATCACGCCGGCGCTCATCTTGACAGCCGCTTGCACAGTCTTCTGGCTAATCTCTCAAATGCTTGCCTATAAACGTGTTCAACTTATCCGCGCCGCGGTACTGGGTCCCTGTATTGCATGGATAGCCATTTGTGTGTTTTCCCTGTTTTGGGGATGGGGGATGGCCGATCCCATTTTGATCCACTGGGACGGGATTGAATTGATCGAGGCGGCGCAATTGTCGGTGTTGGTGCTTTCTCCGGTTGTGATGCTTTTAACCGCGCATGTGATTAACGAAGAAAAATATCTCTTTTGGCTGGTAATGGGTTATTTGCTGTTAACCACTTACGGAATTGGGGCTGAAGTGGCGCACCTGCCGTTGCGAATCAATGTACGCGGCCTGATTTCGACCTGGGCGGTAGGGCTGCTCTATGGACAATTGCTATTTAACAGCGCCAATAAAACGTTATGGTGGAAACTGGGGATTGTGGCGATCCTGGGAGTATGGTTGTATCGCTTTTTTTATGCCGGCATCACCTGGCTATCGGGGTGGCTGCCAATGATGGTTATGATTGTGGTGGTGACATTTTTCCGCTCACGCAAAGCGTTGATCGCGATGGGCATTGGAGCGATCTTGGCGGTATTTATCTTTTTACCCTGGTGGGAAGGGCGCTTTAGCAATGAATATAATGAGTCGGGCGGCAACCGGTTGGCAAAGTGGGAGTTTATCTTCAGCCAACCTTTTGTGCAGAATCACATTTTATTTGGCACCGGCCCGGGCGGTTATGCGCGCTATTTTATGACTTACTTTCCCAATAACGCCGCCTCAACCCATTCCAACTATATTGATATCTTCTTACAAGTGGGTATTGTAGGAAGTTTGATTTTTGTCTGGATGATCGCCGCGCTTGCCTGGGATTGGTGGACGTTATTTTCAACAAAATGGAAAAATCCTTTCTTGCAAGGTTATTACTACACGACGATCGGCGGGTTGGCAGCCATTTTGGTCGCCATGTTCCTGGGAGACTGGTTCACGCCTTTTGTATTCAATCAGACCCTCCAGGGATTCTCGTGGACTGTACAAAATTGGGTGTTTCTCGGTGGAATGTTGGCTCTCCCTGAAATCTTAAGAAAACAGCAAGAGAGGGTCGAAAATCCAGCGACCCATTAGAAAGAGATCATGATGGTCAAGCGGCTCCTGGTTTTCGCGTTTTGCGCCATCCTCCTGGTGTCTTCTTCGCTGCACGCAGAGGTTGCAGCCGGCGCGTCATCCGATAGCTGGTTATACCTTTCCATGATGCTCAAATTTGCCAAAGCTGGAGGCGCCAAATCACCCACCCCAACCAAACCCCCTACTCAACCTACGCCAACACATACTCCTACGCCAACGCCGAGGGATCCAACGTATCGCGTCAATGCGCCATATTTCAACGTGGAAAATGTGTTGATCGATCGTTTTTCTGAAACAGCAGTATTTTGGTTTGGGAAGATCACTCCGACTGAAAATGCGATGGATGTACGCGTGGGCTATAATGATCTGGCTTTGTTTGTCCGTGTGGCGGTATACGATCGCCTGTTCTGGTATGACCCATCTCCTACGCCAGCAGAGATGGTTAATTGGGATAGCGTCAGCCTGTATCTCAATACAAATGGCAGCACCGGGGATGCGCCTGGCCAACAATCTTTTCACTTTATAGGGCAATTGAGCAAATACGAAACGCGTGATGCGTTTCAAGCCGTTTCCCAGGGCAACCAGAGCGGCGGCTGGTCGCCCGCGACACTGCAGTTTGTCACGCGCAGCGGTTGGCGAGGCGAGGGCGGTTTTAACACTGGCAAGGATAACCGCGGCTGGACAATGTCTTTTTTGATCCCCTTTGAGGCCCTGGGTTTAAGCGGCAAACCGGCTGATGGAGTTACCTGGGGCATGGCGCTGGAGGCTTATGACCGCGATGACGCCAACGGCGATTCGATCTTGGTGAAGACATGGCCCGGGACGCCTGATTTGAATCGCCCATCCAGTTGGGGAGAATTACGCTACGGGTTGATCACCTATACCCCTCCCGCTTCCACGCCTGGCGGGGCTGTGGATATTCGCCAGGAACCAGGCGGCGCAGTGGTTGTGGATGGCGCAGTGGGGGGAGGTTTTCAATGTGGGGAAGGGTTAGAGTTTTGGAGTGAATGGGGCGAGTATGTAGATTATCTCGACCCGGAGGATGCCACCAAAGAGCGCACGGGGTTCAATGTGTGCAACGAGGCGGATATTGCCGATTGGCCTTGTTTTTCAAAATATTTCACCATCTTTCCATTGGACACGCTGCCGGCGGGTAAGGTGATCCGTTCAGCCACCCTCACAATGTACCAATTTGGCAGCATGGGCGATGTTAACGACCCGAACCCAGATAATCGCCCCAAACCAACCTTGATTCAAATTTTGACGATTGACCGGGATTTCGATGAAACGACGCTCAATTTTAACAACGCGCCCCTGGCGCGAGAGAATGTCGCTGCGACCTGGGTCGCCCCGACCTCATTTCCCGGCTGGCCAGGCATTCCCTATGAATGGGATATCACATCTGCGGTGGCAGAGGCCTACCGCAATGGACAACCGCTGCGCATTGCAGTGTATACTGCGGACTCCAATTATCACAGCGGGCGCTATTTCAGTTCGTCAGATGCCAATCCAGATTGGAATCTGGCGGCGCGTCCGAATCTCCACATTGAATGGGGGAACCCTTAAGGGAACTCCAATAAGGAAACAGGATCTATGTGCTTTTTATCCATCGTGATCCCGGCATACAATGAAGAAAAACGCTTACCAGTCAGCCTGCCACAAATCATCCAGTTTGTCCGCCAACAACCCTATACGGTTGAGGTCATCGTGGTCAACGACGGCAGCCGGGATCGCACAGTCGAAGTAGCAAAAACCTTTGAAAAAGAGGTTGATTTCATTCACCTGTTATCGGTGGAACATGGCGGCAAAGGTCATGCCGTGAAAGCCGGTATGCTGCAGGCGAAGGGAGAGTACCGCTTTTTGTGTGATTGTGATCTCTCAATGCCCATTGTTGAGGTCAATAAATTCTTACCGCCCTCATTGAGTGGATATGATATTGCGATCGGCTCACGCGAAGCGCCTGGCTCACGACGTTATAACGAACCCTATTTCCGGCATCTGACCGGGAGAGTCTTCAATACCCTGGTGCGCTTTCTGGCAGTGAAGGGCCTGCAAGACACCCAGGCCGGCTTTAAATGTATTCACGGTAAGGCAGCCGAGCAGCTTTTCAGATTGCAGACGATCAAAGGTTGGGGCTTTGATGTTGAACTATTGATGATTGCCCAACACAATCAACAGCGCATCGTTGAGGTGCCGATCAATTGGTATTTCAACCGCGACAGCCGGGTGAATGTATTGCGCGACACCTACCGCATGGTGAACGAGGTCTGGCGCGTGCATCAAAATGTGCGCCGCGGTTTGTACGATCTGCCACGCGAATGATCCTTCGTTGTACTATTCTGCAAGGAGTATATGACTTTGCCTGAGATTTCTTCCTCCCCCACCCCTATCTCTATCTCAATTGTTGCGCCGGTATACAATGAAGAGCAAAACCTGGCGCCATTGTATGAGGAATTGAAGGGTGTCCTCGATCAATTTGGGCAGCCCTATGAACTGATCTTTGTGGATGACGGCAGCCGGGATGGCAGCTATGGCGTCTTGCAGCAGTTGCACGCCGCGGATGGGCGCGTGAAGGTGATCCAATTCCGGCGCAATTTTGGTCAGACAGCCGCTTTCGCAGCCGGCTTTGACTATGCGCATGGCGAATTGATCGTCACACTGGATGCAGACGGACAAAATGATCCGGCTGACATTCCACTGCTCATTGCCAGGCTCAAGCAAGAGGAAGCAGATGTCGCCGTCGGTTGGCGCGTCAGCCGCAAAGAGTCGTTTTCGCGCCGCATCGTCTCAGCAACTGCCAATCGTTTGATCAGCCAAAGTTCAAGGTTATCGATCCATGACCGCGGCTGCTCGCTGAAAGTTTTCAAAAGCGATCTGGTCAAAAACATGCGCCTGTATGGACAGCTTCACCGTTTTTTGCCCGAACTGGCCAGCGCGGTTGGGGCAAGAGTTGTTGAGATGCCGGTCAATGATCGCTCGCGCAAGTTTGGCAAATCGAAATATGGAGCGCTGACGCGCACCCCGCGCGTGCTGCTAGATTTGTTGACAGTGTTTTTCTTGCTCAGTTTCTTCGGCAGCCCAATGCGCTTTTTTGGTTCAGCCGGCCTGTTCAGCAGCGGTCTGGGCATCTTAGTCGGTGGGTATTTAGGCCTGGCAAAGATTTATCATGGTCTCGTTGGCGGCTGGGAGGGTTTCCATGCTTATGAGATCGGCAACCGCCCGCTGCTGCTTATGAGTGCACTGCTGGTGTTGTTGGGGGTGCAATTTTTGATGATGGGGCTGCTGGGCGAAATGGTGATGCGCACTTACTATGAGGCGCAAAATAAGACGATTTACTCCATCCGCAAGATCATGGAGTAGAATGCCAAAGGATGTCCTCATGGCTGTAATTTTCCGAGCAATTCAACGTTTGCAAACGATACCGCGACCTAAGAAGTTCACCGCGCTGCTCATTTTCCTGATCTTGCTGATCAGCTATGGCTATTTTTTCCCGCGCTGGGCCAGTTGGAGTCAAAATTCGCGCTTGAACCTGGTGATGGCGATTGGCGATGAGGGGTCTTTGAGCATTGACCGTTTCTGTCGCGATCAGGGGGGGTTGAGCGATGAAAATGGGAAAGCGGTCAGTGAGTGTGAAAACACGGGCGACTACGCCAAATTCAATGGGCATTTTTACAGCGACAAAGCGCCAGGGGTAGCCTTTGCCGCTGTTCCATCTTACCTGGTATTCAAGCTGTTCGCCGCCCTGCCGCCCGTGCAAGCGTTGATGGCCCGCCTGGCGCATAGCAAGGCGTTTGAATCCACGCTCAAAGAAGGTGGCAGTGGTCTGCAGAGCGAAAAAATTTATTATGCGCTGGCGCTTTATTTTGTCACGGTCTGTACGATCGCTATCCCCGCGGCGCTGCTTGGGGTTTTGCTCTATGACACCCAATTGCGCCTGGGATATTCACCCCGCCTCAGCCTTCTGGTTACGTTAATCTTTGGCCTGGCGACGCCGGCGTTTGCCTACGGAGGGATGCTCTTCAGTCATCAATTGAGCGCTTTCCTTTTATTTGCCAGTTTTTACCTGGCCTTTGCTTATGAACCAAAGCGGCTGCCAGGCGGCTGGATGACAGTTTGTGGGCTGCTGCTCGGTTGGGCAGTGATCGCCGAATACCCCAATGTTTTGATTGCAGCCGGCATTGGCATTTATATCTGGCAGCGGCAGGGCGGCTGGCGAGTGCCCTTCTGGTTGGCTCTGGGAGCGCTGCTGCCTGGCGTTCTGCTAATGGCTTATGATTACGCCATCTTTGGCACCATTTTGCCCGTCGGCTATCAATATTCCCCGCTCTATACCCAAGAAGGAGGCGCGCATGAGATTGGGCTGCTCAGCCTGACTTACCCTCACCTGGACGCGTTGTGGGGAATTACTTTTGGCTCGCTGCGCGGCTTGTTCTTTCTGTCGCCCATCCTTTTACTGGCCGTGGGCGGCTTTTATGTCATGTTCCGCTCTGGCAAACGGGCTGAGTGGTGGCTCAGTGTGTGGGCAGTGCTGAGTTTTTTGCTGTTCAATGGTTCATCTGCAATGTGGCAGGGCGGTTTTGCAGTTGGGCCGCGTTATCTGCTGCCGATGCTGCCATTTCTGATGTTGGGTTTAGCGCCGGCCTGGGCGGCATGCGAAAAATCCAGGGTCGGACGGGTGGGGCTGGTGATCTTGAGCGCCTGGTCGCTGCTGGCGGTGTGGATAGAAACCATTGGCGGGCAAAGCTTCCCAGATTGGACGCCTAACCCATTGTTCAATTACTCGCTGCCGTATCTCTTAAACGGCAACGTGGCGCGCAACCTGGCGATGGCGCTAGGGCTGCGCGGCATCTGGAGTGTGATTCCTTTGTGGATCATTTCGGCTGGTTTGGGATGGTTCACTTACCAGCAACTGGAACATAAGGAGGCCAAATGATCAATCCGATCAAAGCCAATCCACGCTCTGCCGCGTGGCAATCTCGTCTATGGATCGCGACTCTGTTTGTCTTTGTGGGAATTTTGACG
>CAIQJJ010000759.1 GCA_903872065.1 uncultured Anaerolineales bacterium
ATTCTGGATGAGCCGCATCGTCCCCATGCGGGCTGACTCTGCCACCCGCGCCGCGCTCCTATCCCTGGATCGGGTCTATCTCGTCCTGATTTGGGTGCTGGTGATTGCCAAACTGGTCGCCGCGCAATTCCCGGCCTGGGTCTTCCTGGCCGATATTTCTATGGCGGTCATCCTGGGGATCATGTCTGGGCGACTGGGTGGGATTTGCCTGCGTGTGCGCAACTTGAAACTTGCGGCAGGCTTTTTGAGCCGCTAACGCTACGCTTTTCCCCGCTCCAGCAATCTTTGGGGGTCAAGGATAACAACTTGGCTGCGCTCCAGGCGCAAAATCCCTTCGGATTCCAGCGCGTTCAACGAACGGCTCAAGACATCGCGCACGGTTCCAAGCCGGACGGCCATCTCATCCAGGGTGGTCCATGAGCGGCGTGGGACAATCAGGGCCCCATCTTGTAACTCGGCGTGGTTCAGGAGCGTGTGCGCAATCCGCGCCTGAACACTTCGCAGCCCAAGGTCTTCTACCAACTGAATATAGTACAGGATGCGTGCACTCAGGTGTTCCAGGCAGGCCAGCGCCAGCGCCGGGTAACGTTTGGTCATATCCACCAGCACGGCGCCTTCCAGCGCCCAGGCATTGACCTTTTCCAGCGCAACCACGGTCAGCGAGTAGGTCGCTCCGCTAAAAACCGCTTCATCGCCAAATAGCTCGCCATCACGCAGAAAGAGGGCCGCCTGTTCGCGGCCATCGGTGGCGGTGCGCACGCCCTTCACCCAGCCTTTTTCCAATAAATAGAGATACTCGCCGGGTTCGCCTTCCAGGCAGATGACCTGACCGGCAGTATACGTGCGCGAAATCATCTGTCGCGACAGCACCTCAGTCACTTCGGCAGGCAGGGCGGAAAAATGTCGCGATGTGACGATAGCTTGTCTGGCGGGAGAGAAATCAGGGGAGGCGGGCATGGGCTTTTTGCAATCCACCCCGCCGGGCTGGTCAGGCTGGGAAGCGGGGAAAAAGGAAGGGGGTTGAACATCGATATACTGAATATTTTACCCCGAAACGGGCTGCCAATTCCCGGCTTTCGTAAACATAAATATAGGTCAATAGGGCGGTGAAAATGAGCAAAACCAACCCAAACACCAGCCACGACCCGGCCCAAACGGCCAACCCCAAGTAGAACAGGCTCGCGCCGAGAGTCATCGGGTTGCGGTTGTAACGGTACGGGCCGCTTTGCACCAGTTTTTGGGTGGCAACTGCCGGAGCGGGGGTTCCCAACCCGGCCACGGACAGCGTCCTCACCGACCAAATGACCAGCCCCATCCCACCTCCAATCATCGGCAGCGCCAGCCAGGCATTCCCGCGTAGCCCCGGTTCAATCACCCAAACCAGCCCCAATTCAACCCCGGCCAGCAGCGCCAGCCCCAAAATGAAGGCGAGATCGTCCAGCATATGATCACCGCTAAATACAAAAAATAACACAGGAGAATTTATGAGCAATAACCTTTCAGAACTTCAACAACGCCGGCTTCGATTTTGGACTTCTTTTATCAACAATCACGCACACAAACTGCGTATCCAAACCAGCCAAAAACCTAGCGTTGAGGACTGGCTAAGTGTCAGCGCCGGCCGTGCAGGATTAAAGTTTGGCTTTACAGTTAAAAAAGACAGTGTCCTGGTCAATTTCCTGAACCGGCTGCCTGAACCACAATATTCCAAGGCATTTCAGCATCTCTTAGCCAACAAGGCCGTTATCGAAAACAAGCTTGGTCGGCCGTTGGAATTTGATCCAATGGAAGGCACTCAAAGAAGCATGGTACGGGATCGCATCAATGGGCAAGGGCTGGATGCCGAAAACGAGTGGGACTCCTTGCAAGCCAAGATGGCGGACCGGCTCAATGGTATGATCGAAACCTTGACGCCGTATATCGAAGAAGCCTTGGGACAATAACCCCGATAGGGCACCTTTTTGTTTATTGATTGGATGCTGAAAGAGAGGAAAGTTATGAGTTTGGTTAAGGCGGTAGACCTGGTTGACCCGTGGGACAAGACAGTCGCCATTTTTACCCATGGAAGAAATATGAAAATCAACCCTGATGGAACTGGGTATAGTGGAAAATGGGTGATCTCGGAAGAGCGCTTGGAGGGG
>CAIQJJ010000760.1 GCA_903872065.1 uncultured Anaerolineales bacterium
GGGTTGGTTCATGCCGCAGTTGGAGCGTTTCGGCGCAGGCGGCGATCACCAGGGCCGCCTTATCATAACTTTTGCGATGCTGACCGCCCACGATCGCGTCCACCCGCTGATTGGCAGTGTTCAAACACCAGGTCAAAGCAGTTTCCTGCGCCGCCTGGTCAATCTCCAGGGTAGGGAATAAGTCTGTGTAAGCCTGGTTCAGCCGCGTCTGCAGCCCATTGGCCGCGGATGAATAAGATGCATATCCTATGCTGGCCTGGAGACGATCTTGCCACAGTTTGGCCAGGTTTGTCGGCAGGTTTGCCGGCAAGCGACCGGACAATTTGATCAGCAGGAAGCTCAGGATAAATCCTTGCGTGCTGCTGCTGCCGCTCCAGCCCAAGATCGGTTCACCGGCGGCGCGCTGCTGCACCGTGCGCCACTGCTGCGCCAAGAGTTGGGCGTGGAGCAGGGAGTCTGTGCCGTAAGCAGCCTTTTCCAGATCATCCTCCTGGTTGACGTAATTTTGGGGTTCGCGCGAGCGACTCTCGGCTTCCTGGGCATATCCGATGGCCTGCGTCATCACCATGCTGCGTTCCGCTGGCGGGGTTGCTTCCCAAAGATCGAGCAGCCGCCGCAGTTCAGGTTTGGCGCGAAAGGCCTCCATGCGGCCAAAACGCAGCAGACTTTCCTTCTGCAGTTGGACAGCAGCCGCGCACAAGTGATCGGCAATCGCGGCGCGGATGGGCAGATCCTGGGGCAGCGCGCGCAGCGCGTCCTGGGCGGCGGCCAGCACTTCTGCGTAACGCTTTTCCTCTTCCAGGGCAGCGAACCAATCCAGGTAAACGCGCGGGCGCTGAGGCCCTTCGGCGCGCACCAGGTCAACCAATCCTTGCACGCCGGCAGCCAGGCGCACCGCTTCGCGCAGCCAGGCATCCGCTTCAGAACCGGTTTCCCCTTTCAGCAGATCAATCCATGCGGACAGGAATGGCTTTTGATCGGCAAGGGGTTTGGGTGAAATCTGGATCACATCGCTGAACATCGGGCGCGGGGCGCCCAGCCAGGAAAGAACATCCAACATGGCATCCCATAGAGCTTCTGGGCGCTGTTCCAGGTTTTCCACCTCGTAGACGGCGCGCAGGTAGCGGGAGCGAGATTCATTGCGATCGACGCCGGGCAAGGCGCTGATCTCGATCCTGCCGCCGTAATCATCTTCCAGGTCCAGAATCTCGAACAGGTCATGATAGGCGTCCGCCGCCAGTTCAAATTGGCCATAATCAAAGGCAGCCTGGGCGCGATCAAACAAGGCTGACAGAGGGGCGTAGAAACTCTCGTAGTGATTTTCGTCGTCCTCATCATCGCCATAGTTGTCGTATTCCTCATACTCTGGCTCGGCGTCTTCCATTGCATCTTCGATCTCTGCCGCCAGGCTGGCAATTTCGTCCAACAAAGAATCCTGGAGTTTTTGCTGCACCGGCGTGAGGTTCTCGTTTGGCGGTTGCAGTTGGGCAAGGAAGCTCTGACGCTGTTCGGGGTCTTGCTGCTGTGCAAGCTGGCGCAGGATCGCGCGCAGTTGGTCGGCGGAGTACTGCGCCAGTTTTTGTTCGACAGTATCAAGATACGTTTTTAAAGGAAGTCTTTCCATTTCTACTCTCCTACATTATGGAATGAAATATTCGCTGATCAGCGCCATCACCTGCTGATTGACCTCAGGCGAGGTGTGCGCTTCCAAGATATTGAAAAAATCTTGCCGCGTTGCAAGCTGACCAGCCTGCCGGCGGGCGTAATCTTTGAGAAAGGCCAAAAAGGCTTCATCGCCCAGGCTGGCGCGCAGTTGGCGCAAGAACTGCGCGCCGCGCAAATAGACTGCATCGCGGTAGGGGACGAAGCCAGGGTAATCATACACGGCGCGGCCCAACTGCCCTTCCGGTTTGTAGAACTCCACCCGTTTTGCCCACCAACCCTCGAGCAGCGACGGGTAGAAATTCTCGTAAAACAGCCATTCGCTGTAAGTGCTGAGCGCTTCATCCAGCCAGGGATCCAAAGCCTGGTCGCTGCCGATCAACGCGTACCACCATTGGTGGGCGGTCTCGTGCGCGGCAATTGAGATCAGGTAATCATCGGGACGGCCGTTGTAGGTATTATAAAAGCCGCGGCTGAGAAAGAACAGGCCATCATATTCCATCCCGTCCAAGAAATCGGCTTGCACCACACTCAAACTGCTGTGAGGATAGGGGGCAAACAGCCTGGAGTAGAGTTCCACCGCCTGGATGGTGTTGGTCAGCACCGCTTGCGCCATCGGGGATGTGAACGGGAAAAAGTAGTGCGTCACGCTCACGCTTTGTCCATCCGGGAGGGCGGCCGCGCCGCTTTCGACCTGGTATTGCGGGCTGGCCGAAAGGCTAAAGCTGCGCGCCGCGGCAGCCACATAGTGAAACCCCGCCGCCGTGCTTTGCGGGAGGGCGCTGCCCGCAAGAATCAACCCCTCCGGTGGGTTTTGCAGGCGCAGGTCTATGACAAAATCGGCCAGCTCATAGACCTGGTATTCGCCAAAATAGCTGGCGTCATGCGCCAGCCAGCCGCGCCTGTAGGGTGGAATGTGGGGATACCAATCCACCAGGTTGGCCTGGCGTTCGCTGTAACCGAAGATCTGCGGGCGAGCCGTTTCCGGCGGGATGAGCGGGAGGTTGAGGGTGTAAGCCAGTGACAGCCCAATGCTCTGGCCGGGCGGCAGCGGCAGCGCCAGGGGGATCGTGAGGCGGTGGGCGGCGAAGGTGTAGCCTTGAACAGGAGCGCCGTCCGCCCAATTCAGGGTGTGCATCTGGAATGCCCCCGGCCAACGGTTGGCTTCCACCACCAACAGCAGGTCGGTCAGGGTAGTCGTCAGGCGGTTGGTGTAGGTGACAGCCTGGCTGACCTCCAGGGTGTGCTGGTTGTAATCGAAGAGCGCTTGCAGCGCATACTGAGGCCGCCGCGGCAGGGGGGTGGGGGTTGGCGAGGGCGGCAGGGTGGGCGAGGGCGAAGCAGTTGGACGTTCGGTGGGCGAGGCGCTGGGCGGCGGTGTGCTGGAGGGCCGCGCGGTGGCAGACGGGACGGCGGTCGCGCCCGGCGTGTCCGTCTCCCCTGGCGCGGCGCGGCAGGCGATCAGCAGCCAGGCCAGGCTGAGCCAGGCAATCCATTTCCACAAGTGGGTTAGGTCAAAGCGGCGCATCGTTGATAACAGCGGAATATCGCAAACTGAAGCTTTTCAATTGCGCAATGAGTGGATCGGAGCCGGAATCTTGCCGCCGAAATTGACGAAGCGGACGGACTGGCCTACATTGCGCACCGGGGCGATGGCGCTCTCGCCGAACAAGCCGCCGAAAGCGACAAATTCTCCCGCTTCTTTCCCTGGCACCGGAATGAGGCGGACGGCGGTGGTTTTGCCGTTGATCATCCCGATAGCCATTTCATCGGCGATGATGGCTGAAATGGTGACGGCGTCTACCGAGCCGGGGATGGCGATCATGTCCAGGCCGACCGAACATACACTGGTCATGGCTTCCAACTTTTCGAGGCCCAGGCTGCCATCGCGCACGGCGTTGGCCAGGGCCTGGTCTTCGCAGACCGGGATGAACGCGCCGCTCAAGCCGCCCACGCTCTGGCTGGCAAATGTCCCGCCCTTTTTCACGGCGTCGTTGAGCATGGCAATGATCGCCGTCGAACCCGGCGCGCCGATGGCATCCACGCCCAAAATCTGCATGATCTCGCCCACGCTGTCGCCCACCTTGGGGGTAGGGGCTAACGAAAGGTCCACCACGCCAAAAGGCACTCCCAATGCCTGCGCCACTTTCCGTCCGATCAGCTCGCCGGTGCGCGTGACGCGAAAGGCGGTGCGCTTGATCTCGTCCGCCAGATCGTGCAGCCCTGGCATCGCCTCGGCATGGGCGATCTTGCGCTGCAAGGCGCGGGCGATCACCCCCGGGCCGCTGACGCCAACATTGATCGCCGCCTCTTGCTGTCCCACGCCGTGAATCGCCCCCGCCATAAAGGGGTTATCCCCCGGCTGATTGGTGAAGACCACGAACTTGGCGGCGGCAAA
>CAIQJJ010000761.1 GCA_903872065.1 uncultured Anaerolineales bacterium
CATCAATGGGGCTTAGACTCGGACTATCGAGCCGCGCCCCTCCCATTCAGCCGGATTCATCCGGCGCTGTCTTAGCCCTGGCATTTATGCCAGGGAGCGCCGGCCCGATCCCCCCGCAAACGGCGACGCCAGGCGATCAATCGCCTGGCTAAAGAGCAGCGCCCCATGAATGGGGCTTGGACTCGGACTATCGAGACGCGCCCCTCCTATCCAGCCGGATTCATCCGGCGCTGTCTTAGCCCTGGCATTCATGCCAGGGATCGCCGGCCCAAAAAAAATTTCGCCCGCCTTACGGCGGGAGGGCTGTCTTCCTACCCCATCGCCCAGGTTAAAGCCAGAGAGTCCAGAGACGCCAGATGCCCAGAGTTTCCCAGAGTTCAGCGGCATGGGGCCAGGCAGCACCGAAAACCAACATACCCGTCACGGCCGTCAGGATTGTAGAAGTAGCCGCGGAACGAAGAGCGGGCGAGCCTGGATCCATTGAAGAAGGAACCGCCGCGCAGCACACGGGCGCTCCCTCCCTGCAAATCCTCGCGGCCGTCATCGGGTTGGTAGGGGTAAGATTCCTTCACGCTGCGCGTCCACTCCCACACATTCCCGCTCATCTCCAGCAGCCCCCTCACGGCTTGCGCCGCCCGCAAAACACCCCACCGCGCTGCTCGTCCCGATCCCCGTTTCAGCGGTATTGGCCCGGTTGGCGTCGAAACCGCCCTCCCACGGGTATGCCCGTTCCTTCCCTCCTTTGGCAGCGCACTCCCATTCCGCCTCGCTCGGCAGCGTCACCGCCAGCCGGCCGGCAGCGATCTCAGCCAGCATTTCCCCTTCCGCCTCCCCGCGCCTGGCCTGCTTCAGCAGTTCCTCGTTCAGCCAGCGGCAAAACGCCAGCGCCTCATACCATGTCACCCCCACCACCGGATGATTGGACAGGATGAACGGTTCGCCAAAATCGCTCGGCGCTTCACGGATTTCACTTGCCCACTCCAGGTGGATTTTCCCATCGCGCCACACTTTGGCCTGCCGTGCCTCCGGCCAATACGCCGGGTTTTGATAGCCGCCCGCCTGCACAAATTCTGCATATTGGGCGTTTGTCACCGGGTAACGCCCCAGCCAAAACCCCGGCAGGGCCAATTCATGCTGAGGGTGTTCATCGTCATCGCCTTCGCCCTCGGGACTGCCCAACAGGAATTTGCCCCCCGCGATGCGGCAGAATGACATCGCCCCGGCCCTCATCACCTCCACCCGCGGGTCGCCCAGCCTGGCCAGGGCGCGCCCGGCGTCGGCGCGCTCGATGGCCGGCAGATCGCTGCGCAGCAAATTCACCAACGCTCGGCGCAGGTTTTCTTTCAGCCCCGGACAATGCTGATCCGCCAGGTTGGTGACTGCCGCCGTCGCCAACATTTTTCCGGCCCACAGCGCCGTCCTGCGTTGGGTGACGTCGCTCAACGCCTTAGGATACAAGCCCTCTGCCAGATCCAGCATGTCAACCCGGTTGCGCGATAAACCGTTGTAGAACAACTCTTCCGCCCCTAGCTGCACCGCCAGGCTCCAAAACTCCGATTCTCCCGCCAGCTTTTCGATCTCTTTCTCCGGCCGGCGCAGGTTGACCAAATAACAGCCCGCCAGGTATTCTTGAAACGTGCGGTGGGCAAACGCGTAAGATGAGGGACAGCCTGGCGCGCCGCCGCGCCCCAACAGCAGCCCGGCGCGCTGGTCAACGTATTCCAGAAATTCAGCCGCCAGGTTGTAATTCCGCTCCAGAAACTCCACCGCCAGCAGTTCGCGCGCCGCAGGCCCTGGCAGGTCGGCAGACTGCTCCACACGCTGATCCTGGCTTTGCTCCTTTTCCACCTGGTGGGCCTGGTACGCCAGGCGTTCCAAAATCGCTCGCACTTGTTTCACATCCGCCAGCAGATGTTCCAATTCGGCGGACATCGCCAATCCTTTGTGTCGCTGCCAACCCTCGACCAGGATTTCCACCACTTTGCTGTACAGCCGCACCCGCTCATGCGGCAAACGCGTCTGTTTGAAATGCACCACCGCCATCGCCGTCAGCAGCATCGGGTTTTCTGCCAGCGAGCGCAGCTTATCCTCCAGGGCCGCCTCTGCCAGTCCCTCGCCGCGCTGCCGGGCGGCTTCTGGATCGCGGCGTCCTAGCCGCGTGCGGTACCAGGCGCGGCAAAAATCGCCGATTTGTTCTTCGCTGAGGTCGGCCAGCAGATAATCGGTGAAATCGCTGCGCCGGGCGCTGTCGGTGTACGAACGCACGCGGCAGGTCAGCGCCACGCGCCGCGGGCGGCAGCTCGACAGCAAGGCGGTGAACAATTCCTGCGCCAGTGGGCGCAGCCGCTCCGGCAGTTCATCCAGTCCATCCAATGCCAGGATCACCTGCCCTTGATGCAGTGCTTCCAGCAAGAGCGGCGTGTATCCTGGGGCAGGATACAGCCCGTCCATCTGCGTATCGGCTTCGATTTGTTTGCGGAATAACGCCAGCAAGGAAGCCTTACGGCGCTCGGCGGAGAGCGTACTTGCGGCCATGGTTTCCAATGCGCCGATCAAATCGCGCAGCGTGACCAGGATCGGGATTAAGTCCGCTTCCATCCCTGGCAGAGGTTGTCCTTGCAGCAGGGCGCGCGCCTGCAACGCCAGCGCCATGCGCACGAACGTGCTTTTCCCGCTGCCGGGGTCGCCCAACAGCGCCAGGCGCGGGGTTTGCAAAAAAGTATCCCAGGCCGCCGCAGTCTGCCTGTCGCCGCCCCGCTTTCCGCCCATTTCATCGCCTGGCGTCCGATCGAGGACATTCAAAGCAATATAGACATCATCCAGCCTGATCTCGCCTTCCGCTTCCGCATCGTCCAGGGCAGCCAGCGGCAGCGCCTGGCAGTAGGCGCTCAAAGCCTCCAGGTACTGCCGGCGCGCTTTCTCGGCTTTCTCAGCCTCGATCTGGCGCGGGTCAGGGGCGTTATGGATCGTCACATTGTTCGCCTGGCCGATCTGGGTAGAGCCATTCCCGGCATTCTGGGTGATTTGTACGCTGGCGTCCGTCGAACCGTCCGCGCTGCGGCCTGGGTCGGCCAACCGCTTCGACAGGCGCTCTAACCATTGTTGTATCCGTTGGGCGAGATCAAAAGGCATATCATACCTCTCTGGCAGGGATTACAAAGTGACTCAGCACTGCCTTACGCAGGCCGATTGTATTGCCGTGGCGGACGTGGTTGACCCAGCCCTTCACACTGGCGGTGAGTTTCTCATAGGGTAATTCACCGCGGGCGTAATTTTGATACAGCCTGCGTAGTTTCCTTTGAAAGTACAGCCCCTTGCGACGTTTCAAGCGGCGCTTCTGCGGGAACACATGGAATCCCAAGAAAGGAAAACCTTGCGTCACCCGATGAGGCTGCGCGCCGGAGTGAATGGTCAGGCGCAGCCCGGCCAGGCGCGTTTCGACTGCCTCTTTCCAATCCCACAACAAGGCTTTGTCATCGGCGAATAAGAGCATGTCATCTACATAGCGGAGATAGGCCAGGCAGCGCAGATGGCGCTTGACGAAATGATCAAACGCGCTGAGATAGCAGTTTGCCCAAAACTGCGAGGTCAGGTTGCCGATCGGCAGACCGCGCGGCCGCAGGGCGGCAAAGAGATCGTCCCCTGGAAAGTAGACCATCTCATACTGACCGGACAACACCCCGCGCCCGCTGTTCAGAATTTGATCGCACAACCAGATCACGTCCCCATCGTGAATGGCGTGAGCCAATATGCGGCGCAGCAGAATCAGGTCAATGCTTGGAAAGAATTGGCGGATGTCAATCTGAAGCACATAGGGATGCTGCCGCGCAAACTCTTGAGCGCGGCGCAAGGCTTTATGCGTCCCTTTCCCCAGGCGATTGGCATAGGAGTCAAAGATAAAACTGCGCTCGAAGAGCGGTTCGATCAGATTGCAGAGCGCATGATGCACCACCCGATCCCGAAAAGGGGCCGCCGAGATCAAACGCTGCTTGGGTTCATGGATGTAGAAACTGTGGTATACGCCGGGCCGATAGGTTTTGGCGCGGAGTTCAGCTTGCAGGGTTAGCAGGTTTTCTTCCAGGCGGTATTCGAAAGCCGCCACATTAGACTGGCTGCGCTTGCCGCGCGAAGCTTTGCGATAAGCAAGGAGGAGGTTTTCCCAAGAGAGAATTTGTTCGTACATAAGCATTGATCAAAAAGTTGCCCCGCGCCAGGGAGGGCGCGCTTGCGCGTTGGCGATCTCCGAGGGCGCGGGGCAGTAGCTATTTGTCCGGCCAACAGACCTCGACCTTCCCCTCTTCTCCGCTCCAAACATTGGGAGCAGCGAGAAAACAAAGAGAGGATGCGAGGGCCGCTGGACGCGGCCAGGAATGCGTCCCGCCATTTTTCTGCCTCGTCAGCGAAGGGATATCCCCGCGCTGCAATGCTGGCATGAACTGTGAACGGCCGGCTGGCCGCTCACAGTCCGCCGAGGTGTTTGAAAAATGTGGCCAGGCAGCACCGAAAACCAACATTCCTGTTACGGTTGTCAGGATTGTTGTTGTTGCGGTACGAAGAGCGGGCGTTCCTGGATTCATTGTTGAAGGAACCGCCGCGCAGCACACGGGCGCTGCCGGGCTTTCGCCCGGCCAGAGGCACCAAACACAACCAGTGTATGGTTTTTCATTCATTTGGACGCATCCCTCGCAGACAGGGGCGCTTTGGAGGGCGGCCCCTGGTTTTGCGTAAGCTTGATCCAACTTCCCAGCAGCTTACCGATCTCTGTCGTCATTGCAGCAGCTTGCTGGTACTGGTTGGGGGTGAACCAACTCCATTTTACCGCTAATCGCACATAAAGGCGAACACGATCGAGATCTTGATCGGCCAGTTTCAAGAGCGCCAGGCGCTTCGCGCCCATTCCATAGTTGGCGGCTTCAATATGTTCACGCAAATCGAAAGCCGCGTTGAGCAGGCGCTGGGTATACGTATGGCGGTGCGCTTTGGGAAAATGATTGGTCATGGGCAGCAGCCAGGTCAGAAAATCAAAGGTTTTGGTAAAAAGCGGCATTTCTTGGCGCATTTCGTCACCTCCTGAGAAATTTGGTTGAGACATTCAAGGTCGCGCCGACCTCAAAGACCTCATTTTTTAAAAAATTTCGCCCGCCTTACGGCGGGAGGGCTGTCTTCCTACCCCATCGCCCAGGTTAAAGCCAGAGAGTCCA
>CAIQJJ010000762.1 GCA_903872065.1 uncultured Anaerolineales bacterium
CATCAATATCCACCGCATACAGGTTGTGGTTGAGGATGCTGGCGGCGATCTGGGCGGCTGACCTGACCCCCGGCGTTGCAAAGCCAACGCCGCCCCCTTCCCTGGAAGGGAAGGGGGTAGGGGGGTTAGGTGGGGTAAGGGGGTTAGGTGGGTTGAAATCTTCCCGGTACATCTCCAAAAGCAAATCGAAGGCTTCGAGCAAGAAATGCCCCGAACCGGCGGCCGGGTCGAGGACGGTGATGGATTGGACGGGGCGCGCTTCGGCCGGGGCGCGGTCGGCGTCTTTCACGTAATACTCCATCTTTTCGGCCAGCCCGGACTCGGGGTGCATGCTCAGCCACAGGGCGCCGAGCGAGTTTTGCACCAGGAACTTGACCATGTAGGGTTCGGTGTACAACTGCGTGGCGGGGATGATGTCAGCCCCGGCGATCTTGGCCCCTTTCTGGGTGCGCACTTTTTCAAAGACGCGCTCTTTTTCTTCGCTGTTCCAATACTGGTAGGCCCAACCCAGGGCGTCGGGGGCGCTGAAGACTTCATCCGAGGCCGGCTCAGCGCTGCCGGCCCTCTCGCGCCCGGAGAGCAGGGCGATGCTGCACTGCAAAGCCGCCAGCGAGGGGCGCAGAGCGATGGCAGCGGCCTGCGGGTCGAACAGTTCAGGCAGTTCGCGACTGCGTTCGGCCAGCTCGGCCAACAGCACAGCAAACAAACCCTCGTCCGGCCCGCTGCACGCCGCCGGGCTGCGCCGCGCCAGGCGCTGATGGGCCAGCGAGCGCCAACCATACACTTCTTTTTGCAAGATAACTTCGTCAATCAGGCCGCGCGCTTCCATACAGCGCAGCGCCAGCAGACGGTTGGCCCAGTTATAGGCGCTCTCGCGCACGTATTCGGCCACCGCCTCGGCCAGTCCAACCCCGGCCGTCCGGCGGTAGGCGATATAGGCGTCCACCACCCGCCGGGCGGCCTTATCCTCAGCCGCCAGGTGCGGCAGTTCGTCCAGCGGGCGGGCCGGGCGCTCGCGCCACACACCCAGGGCATTGAGGCGCGTTTCCAGGTCGCCAGGGTGAAAGGCCCCGCCGGCATCGTATTTGCCTTCGAGGATGTGGCGCAGTTCCAGGGCCAGGGCGCGCAGGGTTTTCTTATGGGCAGGATTCATTCAAACCTCACTGCTTCGCCGCGTTCTAATGATTCACGAACTGCGGCATCCAGGCGTTCCAGCATGGTTTGCCACTGCGCCAGGCTGGCGATTGGCTCGGCCTGGGTGACTTCGCTCAGGCGGATGGTGTGCAGTTTGGGGCGGGGCGGCTTCGGGCGGGCGTTTTCAAGCGTCTGTTGGTACTTCTGCAAGACGCGGCGCGCCCGTTCGCTGGCCTGGGCCAGGTGCTCGGGGCGGGTTTCATTTTCCTGCTCCTGGATAAAACCGCTCAGGATCGCTTCCAGGTCGGCCTGGGTGACGCCGCTCTCAGGTGAAAGCGCCGCCGGGTGGACGCGCAGGCTGTCCAGCATCGTCTGAACGCTCTCGATAGATTCCTTGCGCCAGCGCTGGGCGGCCTGCTCCAGTTCCAGGCGGGCGCTGCCGCCGGTTTGCTGGATCTGCCGCCAGACCTCGGCCTCGGCAAAGGCGGCGGAGCGAGCAGCGCCCTCCCAATTGCGGACAAAGCCCTGCACCGCGCTGCGCTCATCAAAACGCTCCCGCAAAGGCGAGAGCAGGCGCTGCAAATCGCGCAGGGCAGCGAAGGCATGTCCGGCGTTGGCTTTAAAATCGGCCAGGCTGCGGATGACGGCGGCATCGGCGCTGATCTCAGCCGCCTGGGGGACCAGTTCACGCACCTGGTGCAGCGGGTTGGCAATGGCCAACAGTTCACCCAGGCGCTCGCACGCATCCTGAAAGCGCGGCGGCAGCGGGAACTGCGCCGGGTCGGCCCAGCCGGTGACAGCTTTGGCCTGATCGAGCAGTTCTTGGGCAAAGGCATGGAAGGCGGCTGAAAGCGCCGCCGGAGTTTCGTCAATTTTGCGCGTCCCAGTCAGGCTGATCAATTGTTTGCGCGCCTCGGTCAACAGTTCAGGATCCATCTCGCTGTCTTCCAGCGTCAATTCAGCGCGCTCAAAATTGCGGCTGACGCGCAGCGTATTTTGCAGGTCGGGGTCGGCCGGGTTGACATAAGCCTTCTTCTCCACCAGCAAGCGCAGCACGCCGGCGCGCACCAGGGCGGCGGCGGCGAGGCGCACACAGCCGGCGTCCCAGCCAAAGGGCGGGCTGGTGAAATGCCGCGTCAGGTCCTGCCCCAGGGTGCGTTCGCTGCGGCCCTGGCGGGTGACCAGGTACACGCGCAGAGCATCCAGCAGCGGCGCGCCGAGAGCCACCTGGCCGCTGCGGTCGAACAGACCCAGCGCTTCGACATCGTCGCCCAGGGATTTGCTACCGCCCAGCACATCGAGGATGGCGCGCTGTTCATTCAGCAGACGCACCGGCACGCGTTCATAGCGGTTGTACAGCGTGGGCCAGAATTTGGCCAGGGCGGCGCGCAAGGCTTCGGCCGGAGGCTGGCCGGGTTTGGGGTAGAGCGGGCGGCTGGCGCCGCGAAAAACCACCACAGCCTGGCGCAAGCCATCGTGGATGCCGGTCTGCACTGCGCCGCGCAGTTTGATCAGGTCAATCAATTCGCGGTCGGCGGCCAGTTTGCGCGCCTGCTCCGATTTGTGCGGATCGCCTTTCCAGCGCTCCACCACGGCTTTCATCGCCAGGTAGTACGCCAGGATGGACTCGAAAGCCGGGATGCGCCCACACAGCACATACAGGCTGGTGTGATTCTCCGGGCGCAGGCTGGTGTTCTCCAGGTCAGTAATTTGCAGGCTGAGCGCTTCAAACGGCGAATACACCCGGATTTCGATGGCGCCCTCACGGTTCAGCGCAGTGTCATCGAAATAAAAGCGCGGTTGAAATTCGTGGCCTTTGTAGGGGATGGTGGTGAAACCGAGGGTTTGCGAGTTGACGAATTTGGCCAGCCCCTCACGTAGATGCGGCACGCGCAGGCTGGCTTTTTCGGCGGCTACTTCTTCTTCAAAGGTGCGCCGTTCGCCGGTCAGGAACTCATACTCGCTGCCAATCAGCGCTGCCAGCCGGGCCGCGATCAGGCGCTCCAGCTCGGGCTGCACTCGCCCAATCGCCTGGGCCAGGTCTTCGTCGCTGGCTTCCACCAGCAAGCGGGCAATATTTTCCAGGCTGCGCGGCACATAGTTAAGCTGCTGGATCAGGTACAGGGCTTCGGCCACCCGCCGGGTGAGCGGGGTCGCGCCAGCGACCACATTCTCGATGCGGTTCATCTCGCTGCGCACATCCGGCGAGACTTCGCCCTCGCCGGCCAGGTTGGCAAAGATTTCATCGAAGCTGACCAGTTCGCCCACCGGGGCGGCCAGGTAGGCCCGCCGCCCGGCGCGCAGGATGTCCTGCGAGATGGCCAGCAGGGTGCGCGTGGAGCCGGAAAGCTGTTCACCGCGCCCACCGGCGCTGCGCAGGCTCTTAACCAGTTCGGGAATGAGGTGAATTTGGTAGGGCAGAAAGGGGTAAAAGGTGGCGTAGCGCTCCAGGGTGCAGTCGGGCAGTTTCTGGCTGCTGTGCTTCAATTCGCCCAGGTCACGCAGCACGCCGGGGTTGGCCTGGTAGGTGGATTCCACCTCCCGGCGGCCGGCCACGGTTTTGCGAAAGATACGATCTTCGAGGACGCGTTCGATGTTTTCGGTGGTCAGGCTAAATTTGAAGCGGAAGCGGCCTTCAATCTTCTTGAAGTCGCCCTGCAGGGCGCGGGCATTCTGATAGATGGCGCCCATATCTTCGTGGGTGGTGACCATGACCCAGATCTTGCCCTGGCCGCGGTTGCCGGCCTCTTCCACCAGCGCCTGAAGCTGAGAGAGGCGTCCGGCGTCGTCTTCGATCCACTGACCGGATTCGTCTAACACAAATAGCAAGCGAGCCAGCTTGCCGCTCTGGCGCTGGCGGCGTTCCAGGTCGGCCAGGATGGCGCTGACGAGAAACTGGATGTTATACAGCTCACCCTGCTCGGCGTTTTTAAGCGCCTGGGCCACATCCTCTGGCCGGGCGAAAATATCTGGGGCGGTTTCACAGGCGGCCTGGTACAGGGCGCGAGCATAGAAATTGGGGTTCTTTTGAATATCAGCCCAGGGCTTGCGGGCAAGCTGTTCGGCGCGCTGGTGGAGTTGGGGCAGCAGGCCGCGCTCATCCAGTTCGGCTTCAATAACCCGTGCGTAGAGGGAGTTGGCGCCATAGCCTTTCGACTGGTAATACTGCGAAAGCAGCAGGCGCGCCAGCGGTGTGGCTTTGCTGTCGGCCAGGGTGTTGATGTTGAAGGCCAGCGCCTGGGTCTGGCACTGGCTGACGATGGCCAGGCTGCGCAGGATGGCGCTGCGGCGCGGGGCATCCGAGGGCAGGCGCGGCTCGAAACGGCGGGCGGCCGCCAGGCCATCCAGGTCGGGGTTTTCGCACAGCAAGGCCAGGATTTTGGCCAGGTGCGACTTGCCAGAACCAAAATAACCGGAAATCCAGACCCCGTTTTCGGTGGTGTTTTTGTGAAAGGTATCGGTGTAATGCTCCAGGAAATCGTCCACATACTTCTCGATGGTGGGCGTCACCACATAAGCGCCGATCTCGGCCGCCAGCTTTTGGGCGTTGTGGCGTTCACCGACCTTGATCACCGGTTCGATTTTTTCCTGGATACGGGTTTCAAAAATATCTTCAATGCGCATAAAGTCCCCTGATTAGAGTAAATCGCCGCGATACATAAATTCGCGCGGTTGGTTGAGAAATTCGTACACCCGGGCCTCGCTCAATCGGCCAGGGATAAAGAGCAGGATCGGGCCGTCATACTGCTCATCGGTAGTATCCCACAGCGCCTGCATCAGGTCACGCGGGCTGGCAGCCGGGTACAGGGCAGCCAGGTTTTCGACCACCACCACCGGGCGGGGCGCGCAGCAAGCCGCTCCCTGGGCGCGCACGGCCTGGGCCACTGCCTGCACCCACAGGTTGCCCAGTTCGGCCTCGGGATTGGCGCCGGGCATCGGGTTGTTCAGGGCGTCGAGCACGTTTTCCACGCCCAAATCGCTCACCGCGGCCGCAACGACCGCCAGAGCGTCCACATAGCGCAGATCATACGCTGCGCCCAGCGCGCCCTGCAAGGCGCGCCACTCCTTCTGCACCGCCGCCTCGGCCTCCGGCGGATAGACAACCGCCAGGAACGGCGCGCCGGTCTTGCGCCCAAGGTGCTCATAACTGCTCTTCAGACGCTCAACCGTCTCACGCAGTTTCCAATCCCAATCCTGGTTCATTCCTGTCCCCTTTCTGGCGTGCGGATCATTTCCAAAATCAAGCTCTGCCCGCCGCGCTCAAAACGAATCCAGCGCCGCTGAGAAAGATCGTTCAACGCTTCGGCGATGTCGCTCTCCTGCCAGAGAAACAGACGCCAATCGGGCGACTCCAGCAGCGCCCGTCCGCGGCGGCCCTCAGCCCACAACACCGTTAATAAATGAAAGACCGTCTCCGGCGCAACCGGCGGGCGGGTCAGGCGCTTGTGGGCCTTGCCGGCCAGCAAACCAAAATCGCGCAGCGCCGTCAGGGTGATCGAAGACAGCTTCTTGCGCGTCTGCTCGCTCCAACGCCCAATTTCCGGCGCGCGGCGCGCCGCTTCTTCCAGATACAGGGCAAAATCCTGCGGACGCACCGCCAGGTCTGCGTTTAGCCACTTCTGCCACAGCGGCCCGGCGACAAAGTCAAAGGTCAGGCGGTCGGCCAGGACATAGTACAGGTAAGCCAACGAGACGAAAGCTGGAGCATGCAAGCCTTCGCTGGCAGCGCCCCGCAAGGATTCCCCCACCCACTGCGGGGCGACATGGAAATAGCGCGGCTTGAGCCGGTACCAGATGGCTTCACGGTTGTCACGGGTTTTTTTGCCCAGGCCGTCTTGCACATAAATAAACTGCTTCAAGGCCGGGAGATCAAACGGCCCGGTAAAACGCGTCAGCAGCGCATACAAGTCGGGCAGCGCCGCCCCCTTCGAGGCATTGCGCGAAGTATATTCCATCCCCCGGATGGCGGTCAGCGATTGGTGCAGTTCCAGTGTTGTGGTCATCGAAACAAATCGCTATGCCTGGGGCGCGGGGGAACTTGCCGCTTCGCCTTGCCGGCCTGGGTTGAAGTCGCTTTCTTGCTGGGCGATATAGGCCAGCAAAATCTCCTTCACTTTCTGGGTGCGCGACCAGGGATACTCCTGCAAAAAACGGGCGATTTTCAAATCCTGCTGGTTGTGCAAATCAAAACGCATCTGGAAAGTCTTGGGCAGTTCATTGGACATCATGCTTCCCTCAACAAAATATGGGGCGATCAACCTTCAATCAAGGTGCATGATCTATGCACTACAAGATTCTAACCCGGTTTGGGCCAAAAGACAAGCAAATCTCTTCATAACCATCCTGCTTCTCTGCAGATGTTACGCCGGAGTATCTTATCAGACAAAGTTGTATGCCAGTTTTGCACCTACTCATTTCGCTTACTCAGGGTTCCCTTGCCTGTTGACAAAAATGATAGGTTCCTGCGAAAATGGTTGATTCATTCGCGGGCTGCAGCCGTTAGGCCTCAGCAGCGCCGAGGGGAATATCTTGCTGCATCTGCTGACC
>CAIQJJ010000763.1 GCA_903872065.1 uncultured Anaerolineales bacterium
AATATTTCGTGGCAGACCTGGTACCCGGCCTGTTCCACCACCCCCTGGCAGTTGGAGGGCGTCATTCGCGCCCTGCGCAGCGCCGGCTATACCGACCTGGTCGGCGTCCACAACGACACGGTTGTGGTCAACACCGCCGACGCCGAGGTCAACAACAAGCACAAATTTGTCACCGATAAAATGGGCGTCCCCTGCATCTACACCTACGATCCCGGCGTCAAGTGGGTGGAATACAAGCCCAAGACCCCCTTCCGCGTGCTGCACGATATTTACCCCGAGGGAATTTTCATTCCTGAGCCGCTCATCGGCAGCAATATGGTGCATTTGCCCACCGTCAAAACCCACGTCTTCACCACCATCACCGGTTCGATGAAGAACGCCTTTGGCGGCCTGCTAGGGCGCAAGCGTCACTGGACGCATAGCGTGATCCATGAGACGCTGGTAGACCTGCTCCAGATTCAGCAAGATATCCATCCTGGGTTGTTTGCCGTCATGGATGGCACCTTCTCTGGCGACGGGCCGGGCCCGCGCGCCATGCGCTGGCACGAGACGGATGTCCTGCTGGCCTCCGCCGACCAGGTAGCTCTGGACGCGTTGAGCGCCCGCATCCAAGGCTTTGACCCCATGAGCCTGCCCTTCATCCGCCTGGCGCACGAGGCCGGTTATGGCATCGGCGATCCGCGCCAGATCAAAGTGGTCGGCGCGTCGGAAGTGGCCCAGGAGAATTGGGGCTACAAGCAGGAAGATACCTTTGCCAGCCGCGGCCAGAAGATGATCTATCACGGTTGGCTCAAGGTGGTTGAGAAGCCTCTCCTGCGCAGCCCGCTGGTGCCGTGGGCTTATTTTGCCAGCAATTTCTACCACAACGTTTACTGGTACCCCTTTGTTGGCCGCCGGCGCGTTGAAGCCGCCTTGCAGACCAAATGGGGGCAGATGTTCAAAAACTATGGTGATGGGCAGGTGGTCATGCCGGGCATGGAACCTCGCACGGTACTGCAGGCCGGCGTTGGCTTGAGCGCCGCGGCTGCCGCGCTCATGGGCGCGGCCTGGCTCTTTGGCAGAAAGAAAAAATAAGTTCGATGCTCAACGTCGAATTTCACTGCCACACCGAAGCCTCCAAAGATTCGCTCACGAAGCCGGAGGCGTTGATCGCGCGCTGCCGCCAACGCAAGATTGACCGGCTGGTCGTCACCGATCACAATGTCATCGCCGGCGCCCTGCGCGCCAAAGAGCTTGCGCCCGATCTGATCATTGTCGGCGAGGAGATCAAAACCAACTGCGGTGGGGAGTTACTGGCCGCCTTCGTCACCGAGTTGACGCCGCGCGGCCTTTCGCCGTTAGAGACCATCCAGCGCCTGCGCGCCCAAGGCGCCTTTATCAGCGTTTCGCACCCCTTTGACCGCTCGCGCTCCGGCGCCTGGCAGCCTGGCGATCTGCGCCAGGTCGTCCCCCTGGTGGACGCGCTCGAGGTCTTCAACGCTCGCTGCTTGAGCCTGGCGGAGAATCAAGACGCCCTCCAGTTTGCTCGCCAGCACGGCCTGCCCGGCACGGTCGGCTCAGACGCCCACGCATTAAGCGAAGTCGGGCAGGCTACCTTGCTCCTGCCCGACTTTCATGATGCTGCCAGCCTGAAACAGGTCATCGCCCAGGGACAGATGCGCGGCGGACTTTCCCCGTGGTGGGTGCATTTTTATTCCATGTCCGCCCGCTGGATCAAACGCCTGAAGAGACTTGCCTGATTATTTCGTCGCCACTTTCCTCACCATCTTCTGGTTCGTCGTCATATACAGGTTATCGTCGTCATCAAAGGCCAGCCCGTAGGCGTAGTTATCCGCCGGAATGGTCTTCAGGTAGCGCCCGTCTGGCGCGAAGACCTGGATGCCGTGTATGTCGCTGACATACACCTGGCTCTGGCTGTCCACTGCAATCGCTCCCACCGCGCGGAACTGCCCATCGGCGTCGCCCTCGCTGCCGATGCGGTTGATGTATTTGCCCTGCGCCGAATAGACGAACACCGCGTTGTTGAAACTGCCCAACACATAAGACGTTCCGCTGCCGTCTACCGCCACCTTCATATCCAGTTCTGAGTCGCCGCTCACGCCGCTGATGGCCTCCTTAACCAGCCAATCCACCTTCCCTTGCGGCGTAAAGCGGATCAGATCGTCGCGGTTTTTGTACCAGGTAGCCGACACACTCCCATCCGCTCCGGTTGCCAACGCATCGAACCCCCATCCTTCGGGGTGTTTAAGCTGCCCGATCACTTCGCCGGTCTCACCCTTGATTTTGTACAGTTCAGTGCCTGTCACCAGGTAGACATTCCCCTGGCGATCGGCGGCCAGGCTGGTGATGATCGTGTCTTTCTTGCCCTCGCCGACCTGCCATTGCGTGATGAACTGTCCCTCGGCGTCGAAGACTTGCACCCGCCCGCCCTGGTATTCGGCTACGTAAATTTTTCCGCTGCTGCGATCCACGCTGATCGCCCGCGCATCCTGGAACTTGCCCGGCCCGGTCCCTTCCCCGCCGAAGAGCAGCAGCGGTTTGGGCTTGCCCGGCAAATTGATGACCACCGGCGTCAGCAGCGGCGCGATGATTTCGGTGGGCGCGATCTCTTGGATGAGCGGCGCGACCCGTGAACTCCACAACCCTGCCAGCGGGCCCTCATCGGTAAAGAGCATCAGTCCGATGGGCACCAAGAAACTGCTCAAAATCGCCAGCAAGATCACCCACCCGATCAGACTTCCCAGGCAGGAGCCGCGCCGTTTGGGGCGTTCTCGCTCCATAGAAGCGGGAACGCTGTAGGTCGCACTGTTTTGCACCGTGTGCGCTTCATTGGACGGCAGCGTTCCCCAGGTTTCCGCCGCTTCGATGGCTTCCACGGCATCCTTGGCCTCTTTCAATCCGACGCCGGTTATTTGCCGGTAGCGTTTGATCGCTTCGATCTTATTGCCCTGCCGCGCCAACTGGATCACCTCTTGCATCGTCGCGCCGGTCTGACCCGCGCGGCTGGTGGCAGTGACATTTCCTCCCACCTGCACTGAACTCATTTGGACCGGGCGGCCCTCCATCAGCGCCTCGACCGCATCTTTGGCCTCTTTCAGCCCCACCCCGGTCAGTTCGCGGTACTGCTTGATCGCCTCGATCTTGTTCCCCTCGCGCGCCGTGGCGACGATCTCCTTCAACCGCGCCGCGTTGGCGATCATCTCGCCCATATCCAAACCGGTTGTTCCAGTCTGGAGGATGCTCTCATTCTCATCCGCCTCTCTGCCGCGGCGCAGCGTTTCTGGCACAATGATCGAGTTCTTACAGTATGGACAGCGCATCGTATCGCCGCGTCCGTCGTAATCCAACGGCGCGCCGCAGCTGGGACAGGCAAATGTTTCTGACATGGGGCCTCCTGAGCAAAACTGGACTATTTATATCTAAAATAATTTTACCACTTTTTTCCACCCCTGCCGCTCTTAGGCGCGCTGAGCTTGTCGAAGCGCCTCCACCCTTCAACCATCCTTCGACAGGCTCAGGATGCCTCGGACGGTAGGCGCGCTGAGCCTGTCGAAGCGCCTCTTTCCCTTAACGGTTCATCCAATGCCGGTACAGCCATCCTCGAATGTAACTCGAATACTCGAATGGACACAGCCCCATCGCGCCGCGCTTCCCGTGGACGAAACGCGGCGAATCGAATCCCCTCATTCAAGTATTCGTGCTTCTATTCGAGGACGGCTGATTCTTCGGCAGTCCTCCGACCATCCTTCGACAGGCTCAGGATGCCTGTCGGTAGGCGCGCTGAGCTTGTCGAAGCGCCTCCACCCTTCAACCACCCTTCGACAGGCTCAGGATGCCTGGATGCCTGCCCCCGCGCAATGTACGAATCGCCCTTTTAGGATTATCATAGCGTCTTGAACACCGCCGCGCGCGAAGGGAACACTTTGTGAACACTGCATTCAATTGTCTGACGAAACTGCTTGCCCTGGGCTGCCTCCTGTTGTTTGCTCTCAGCCTGCCCCTGGCCTTAATTGTGTATGATGTAGAACAGGCGCTCTTCGATCCGCCGTCCGTCAAACGCCTGGCCGCCGAAGAACTGCTTCAAGTGGACTGGCTGCCTGTGTTCCAGGACTGGTTGAGCCGCACCCTGGAACAGGCCGCCGGCGGCGATCCGAACGCAGCCGCCATCCTCGCCCAACTGCAAGACCCCGACTGGCAGCAGATCCGCCGCGACCTGCTGCCCGACGACCTGATCGCCGGCTGGATCGCGGCCAGCGTGGACAGCATTTACGCCTGGATTGACGCCCCCGACGCCCTACCGCAGATCGCCTGGGATTTGCAGCCCTTGCGCGAGCGCATTAGCGGGGAATATGGACTCAATGTGATCCTACTCGTCTACCGCCGCCTGCCGGTCTGCACCCAGGCTGACCTCGACGAATTTGCCCTCCGCCTGTTGAGCGCCGCGCCGGGGGAAAAGGCAGCCTATCCGCTGTGCCAGGCCCCGCCGCCCTTGGACCAGCAGCAGGTGCAGGCTTTTCAAGTTGTCCTTTCTGCCCTGGCGAACGGGATTCCGGCCTCTTTTTCTGTCACCCAGGCGCTCGCTTCCACTCAAACTGTCCCATACTCCACCCTGCTTGCTTTCAAGCAGACGGCGCGCCTGATTCGCCTCGCCAGGTCGTGGGCCTGGCTGCCGCCCCTGACCCTGCTGCTCTTGATCCTCGTCCTGGCTGTTCGCTCCTGGCGCGACCTGGGGCGCTGGTGGGGATCGGCGCTGCTGCTGGCTGGTCTGCTGACG
>CAIQJJ010000764.1 GCA_903872065.1 uncultured Anaerolineales bacterium
CATCTCTTTTGGGGCGATGAGCGCTGCGTGGCTCCGGATCACGCCGACAGCAATTTCAACATGGCGCGCCGGGCGCTGCTGGAGGCCGTCGCAATCCCGCCGCAGAACGTGCACCGCATCCGCGGCGAGGAAAGGCCAGAGCAGGCGGCATACCGATACGAAATGGAACTGCGCAGTTTCTTCAGCGGGCAAAGCTGGCCGCGCTTCGACCTGGTCTTGCTCGGCCTGGGCGATGATGGGCATACCGCGTCGCTGTTCCCCGGCTGCGCCGCGCTGCAAGAAAGAGAACGCTGGGCAGCGGTCGTCCCGCACACCACGCCGCCGCCCCCGCTGGTCGCGCGCGTGACCCTGACGTTGAACGCGCTGAACGCGGCGGCGCAGGCGATATTCCTGGTCGCCGGCGCGGGCAAGGCCAAAATCCTGGCGCGGGCGCTGGAAAACGCGGCCGGGGCGGAAAAACTGCCAGCGCAGCTCATCCAGCCCACCGACGGCCGGCTGCTGTGGCTGGTGGATCGAGCGGCGAGGGAAAGTTATGAAGGATGAATTATGAAGGATGAAGAAAGACGAGAAGCTATGGAAAGAGATGAGCGTATTCGGAAGGTGTTGAACGCGATGCTGGCGATGCAGCGCCGCGCCTGGGAGCAGGGTGTGGCGGCGCAGGCGCTGTTGGAACTTGGCGAAACTGACCTGGTTATCCTGCTGGCAAAAGACGCCGTGGTCAATCAGCTTAAGGATGGCCGGCTAGGGCTGAACGAGGGCAAGGGCCCGGTGACTGACCCGGCCGCGAACGGGGAGGCGGTGCTGTTTGCCGCCAGGGCGACCGGCGAGGCGCAGCTTCAAGGGGCGGCGGAGCGCATGCTGGAGTTTTTGCTCTACAAAGCGCCCAAAACCAGAGAGGGGATTATCTACCATAACTACATCGAAAACATGATCTGGGTGGATGCTTTTTACATGGCCCCGCCCTTCCTGGCCGCGGCCGGCCACCCCGCGGAGGCGGTGAAACAGGTTGTGGGGTACCGCAAGATTTTGTGGGATGCTGAGAAAAAGCTTTATTCACACATTTGGGATGAAGATCGCCAGGCTTTCGAGCGCAAGCTGTTCTGGGGGGTGGGAAACGGCTGGGCGGCGGCCGGCATGGCCAGGGTGATCAAGGCGCTGCCAGAGGGCATGCAGACAGAAAAGGCGCTGATCGCCAGCTTTGCGCGGGAAGGGATTGAGGGCTGTTTGCAATACCAGCGCCCCGATGGACTGTTCCACGATATCCTGGACGACCCTAACAGCTTTGTGGAAACCAACTGCGCGCAAATGTTGAGCTATGCCATCTACCGCGGGGTGAAGGCCGGCTGGCTAGAGCCAGCCTATTTGCTGGCGGCGGACAAGATGCGCATGGGAGTATACTCAAAGGTAGATGCGTTTGGCCTGGTGCAGGGCGTTTGCGGCGCGCCGAACTTTAACCGCGCCGGGACGGCCACCGAAGGCCAGGCGTTTTTCTTGTTGATGGAAGCGGCATATCGAGACTTGATGAACTGAAAGGAAACTCTACAGGAACTATGAACAATTTTATTTTTTCCAACCCGACCAAGATCATTTTTGGCAAAGGCGTCGAGAATGAAGTGGGGAACGAGGCCAAAAAATACCGCAAGGTACTGCTGCACTACGGCGGAGGGTCTATCAAAAGCTCTGGTCTGTATGAGCGGGTCGTCCAATCGCTGCAAGCGGCAGGGGTAGCGTTTGTCGAGCTGGGCGGGGTGAAACCCAATCCACTGCTCAGCCTGGTGCACGAGGGCATTCAACTGTGCCGCGCCCAGGCGGTAGACTTGATCCTGGCGGTCGGCGGAGGCAGCGTGATCGATTCGGCCAAGGCGATTGCGATGGGCGTCCCCTACCAGGGAGACGTATGGGACTTTTTCACCAACAAAGGACGCCCCCAGGAAGCGCTGCCGGTTGGCGTGGTGCTGACAATCGCCGCGGCGGGCAGCGAATCCAGCGACAGCACCGTCATTACCCGGTCTGAGGGCCTGCTGAAACGTCCCTGTTCCAGTGCGCTGATCTACCCACGCTTTGCCTTCTTGAACCCGGAGTTAACCTATACGCTGCCGCCCTACCAGACGGCGTGCGGGGTGGCGGATATTACGGCGCATATCATTGAACGCTACTTCACCAAAACGCCGCAGGTGGATTTAACTGACCGGCTGTGCGAAGCCACATTGAAAACAATGGTCAATTTTGGGCCGCGGGCGGTCGCTAACCCGACCGACTACGAAGCGCACGCCGAGGTGATGTGGGCCGGCTGTATCGCCCACAACAACCTGCTCGGCTGCGGGCGGGTCTCCGATTGGGGATCGCACATGATCGAGCATGAGATCAGCGGCATTTACGATGTGGCGCACGGGGCTGGCCTGGCGGTGGTCATCCCGGCCTGGATGAAGCACGTTTACCGCGAAGACCTCAACCGCTTTGTCCAATTTGCAGTGCGGGTATGGGGCGTGGATTACGCTTTTGGCGACAGCGAGCGAATTGCGCTGGAAGGCATCGAACGCCTGAAGCAGTTTTACCATGCCATTGGGCTGCCGGTTTCATTGCACGAGATGAATGTGGCCGACGACCGGCTGGAAGAAATGGCGCGCAAAGCCACGCAAAACGGCTCCCTGGGCAATTTCAAAAAGCTCTATGAACAGGATGTGTTGAAGATCCTGCAACTGGCTCTTTAGCGCTCTCAAAGGAGAAGAACCATGACCACAATTTCGATCAATCCCCTGGACGGGATCGGGACGATCCATCCCAATATCTACGGGCATTTTGCCGAACACCTGGGGCGCTGCATTTACGATGGCATCTGGGTGGGAGAAGACTCGCCCATCGCCAATACGGGCGGCTTTCGCAACGATCTGATTGCCGCTCTGCGCAAACTCAAGCCGCCGGTGATCCGCTGGCCGGGCGGCTGTTTCGCCGACGATTACCACTGGCAGGATGGGATCGGGGGGCGCGAGCAGCGCCCGCGGCGGATCAATATCCACTGGGGCGAAGTGATTGAGACCAACCAGGTAGGGACGCAAGAGTTCGTCCAGTTCTGCCGCCTGGTGGGCGCAGAACCCTATTTTTGCGGCAACATTGGCTCTGGCTCTCCGCGCGAGATACGCGACTGGGTAGAATATTGCAACTTTCCCGGCGACAGCACCTGGGCCAGGATGCGCGCCGCTCACGGCAGCCCGGCGCCGCTCAATGTGACCTATTGGGGGGTGGGCAATGAAAACTGGGGCTGCGGCGGCAATTTCTCGCCTGAGGATTACGGCACAGAATTTCGCCGCACCGCTTCGTTTTTGCGCGGCTTTGGCGGCAAACAGCTTTACCTGATCGCCTGCGGATCGCCGGGCAATGATGTGGAATGGACGAACCGCTTCTTCCGCAAGTTGAACAAAGACTATTGGGCTTTCAATCACATTCACGGCTACGCCTGCCATTATTATTGCGGGACGGCTGGCAGCGCCACAGAATACACCACCGATCAGTGGTATCAGTTGATCGGACAGGGCCTGCAGATGGAGGCGTTGGTGCTGCAGCAGCGGGCGGCCATGGACGCCTACGACCCGCAGCGGCGGATCGGCTTGATTGTTGATGAATGGGGTACCTGGCACCCGGTGGAAAAAGGCACGAACCCGGCCTTTCTCTACCAGCAAAACACGCTGCGCGACGCGTTGGTGGCGGCGACGAGCCTGGACATCTTCAACCGCCATGCGGACAAGGTGGTGATGGCTAATATCGCGCAAACGATCAATGTCTTGCAAGCGATGATCCTGACCCAGGGTGAGCAGATGTTGGTGACGCCAACCGGCTATGTGTACGAAATGTATGCCCCTCACCAGGGTGGGAAAGCTGTGCGCGCCGTGGTCGAGAGCGAGACGGTGACTTTCAAGCGCGGCGAAAAAGAAGAGAACCTGCCCATCCTGGCCGGCTCCGCCTCGCTGAAAGAGAAAACTCTGTTTGTCACGTTGACCAATATCCACGCCACAGAAGCGTGCGAAGTGACTGTGAACCTGCTGGGCGGCGCATCAGCCCAGGCAGGGCAGGCGCGGATCTTGAGCGGCGAGATTCACGCTCACAATACCTTTGAGAAGCCTGAGGCGCTCACGCCGCAAAGCGGCGCGCTGCAAGCCGTAGGCAGCAGTTTCAAAGTTAACCTGCCGCCAGCTTCGGTAATGGCGGCAGAGATTCAACTGGGCGCTTAAGCTGCTGCTGGGCAAACTGAATGAAGAGTTCGACCAGGTTGGGATCGAATTGAATGCCTGACTGCTGGCGGATGTACTCTATCACCGTATCGGGAGGCATTGCCTCCCGATACGGACGATGGGAGATCAGCGCATCCCAAACATCCGCCAGCGCAAAAATGCGCGCTGCCAGGGGAATCTGCTCACCGATCAAACCGCAGGGGTAGCCGCTGCCATCCCAACGTTCATGGTGGGAGTAGGGGATGGTCAGCGCGGGGGTAAGAAAATGGATATGGCGCAGCAGTTCATAGGCGTAGATCGGATGCTGGCGCATGATCAGCCATTCTTCACCAGTCAGCGTGGCGGGCTTCAACAAGATGGCGTCGGGGATGCCCATTTTGCCGATGTCGTGCAAGAGAGCGCCGCGGTAGATGTGGATGCGCTCCTCCAACGAAATGCCCAAGGCCTCGGCCATGCGCAGGGTCAAATCCACCACGCGCTGGCTGTGGCCGGCGGTTTCGCGCTCGCGCAGTTCCAGCGCCTTAGCCCAGCCGATTAAGGTTGCGTCATACGATTGGGAGAGCTCTTCAGTGCGCTCTGCCACCAGGTATTCCAACCACTGCCCCCAGGTTTCAAGCTGCAAACGCTGCTCATACAGCTTAATAAACACGCGCACCTTGCTGAGCAAAATCTCTGGGATAAAGGGCTTGCTCATGAAATCCACCGCCCCCGAGTCGTAGCCTTTGCGATGATGATATTCATCCGAATAAATGGCGCTGACGAAGATGATCGGCAGCGCGGCCGTGGATGGGTTGCCGCGCAGCAGTTCCGCCAGTTCATAGCCATCCATGCCAGGCATCTGAACATCCAAGATAGCGACGCAGAAGTCATGTTCTAGCGTCAACCCCAGCGCGTCGTCTCCTGAGGCGGCGGAAAAGACATCTGCTTCCAGCTCGGCAAGCAAACGTCCCAGGGTGTAAAGGTTTTCGGGGCGATCGTCTACAGTGAGGATCTTTGGCCTTACAGGCGCAGCAGATTGATAAGACTTCATTGAGATTCTCCAGTAAGGCAAAGCATCCTGCGAGAACATGTTACACAGAAGGCAAAGGATCGGCCAAGAAATTACTGAGATGCACCAATTTTGCGCCGATCTCAAGCGGGGAAAGAATATAATCGGGAGAGGCAGCCTCGATAGCCGCCCTGGGCATATAACTGATCTCCGACGTCGCCGGGTCCTGCACAATCGCCAGGCCGCCGCGCTGCTTAATGATGTTCAAGCCAGCCGCCCCATCTTGATTAGCGCCGCTCAATACAACGCCAATCAATGTAACTCCGTAAGCATCGGCGGCGCTTTGAAACAATACATCAATTGAAGGGCGGGTAAAATTGACCTTAGCGTCAACGGACAGCGAAAAAGTGTGATCGTCTTCAACCAAAAGGTGATAATTGGGAGGGGCAAAATAGACAAAACCGGGGAGGGCGGCCTCCTTCTCCTCAGCTTCTTTGAGGGTTAAGGCGCAGCCTTGGGCGCGGTACAACACCGCCGGGCCATCTTGAAGCGGATGGAGATGTTGAGCAACGATGATCGGGATCGGGAAATTGGCCGGCAACTGAGGTAAGATATTCATCAGCGCGGTGGAACCGCCGGCTGAGGCCCCAATGACCACTGCCTGGTATGGGCGAGAGTCCTGCACCGAGCTGCTCCGGTGGGACAACCCATCACGGCGAAATAATCGCCCATCTTGAGTCCTGATCCCGGTATTCATTTGACCCGTTTCTGATAAATTTTTTCTGTTTTGTCAACCACTTTGAACTGGTCAAAAACCGAGGAAAATTCCAGGTTTTCTTTTGCACCCAGGCAAAGAAAACCGCCGCGGCTCAAACTATCGGTGAGCGTCGAAAGCACCCAGTTTTGCAAGCTGCGGTCGAAGTAAATGAGCACGTTGCGACAGAAAACGATCTGCACCTCACTAAAAACGCCATCCGTCGCCAGGTTATGATGTGCAAAAGTGATGTTGGTCTTTAACGATTGGCGCATAATGGCCGAGTCGTATTGGGCATAATAATAATCGGAAAAAGAGTGCAGCCCACCAGATTTTTGATAGTTGACCGTGTGCTGCTGCACCTCCTTCAGAGGATAAATCCCTTCCTGAGCTTTTTTAAGGGCCGATTCATTAAAATCGGTGGCATAGATCTTGGCGCGCTCATACAGTTCTTCCTCCTGCAGCAAAATGGCCAGCGAGTAAACCTCCTCGCCGGTTGCGCAGCCGGCGATCCAGATTTTAAAAAAGGGATATGTTTTGAGGTAGGGAACAATATTCTGCCGCACCGAACGATAAAAATCGGGATCGCGAAACATTTCGGTAACAGTGATCGAGAAATCATAAATCGCGGTCTGGGCAAAGTTTTCATCATGCAGCAGCAAATCAATCAATTCGCTGACGCGCTTCCGCCCAGAACGGGCCAGGATATGACGCACGCGGCGGCGAACCGAAGCTTTGGCGTAATGACGAAAATCATAGCTATAACGCTGATAAAGCGCTTCGAGAAAGAGGTCTATCTCGATCTTTTCTATTTCTTCAGCTTGCATGAGGTTGCTCAAGGAGGGAACTGCACAGGCAAATCTTTGAATTACAACGACTTGCGATAGATGCGATGATTCTTATAGGGCTTTCCGCCGAGGTTGATCAGATCGCGCCGCATCTGGACCGCGGTTTCAGCCACCTGGGTCAACTCGGCATGGACAAACTTGAAATCAGAGGCGTTAACGGCGCGCGCCATTTCCGCATACATCAAGGCATTGCCGCCCATGCCCTGGAACTCGGGCAAAACCCCGACGCCGTTCAGCGAAATCCAGTCAGTGCGCTTCATCTCCTGGAGCAAGTCCACAATGCCAAAGGGAAAGAGATGGCCTTTGGCGCGCTGCATGGCGCGCGAAACATCGGGAAAAGCAAATAAGAAGCCGACCACATCCTCCTCGTACATCACCAACTTAATCAAACGGTAGTCGGCGACCAGCATGATATTATCCACCACGAATTTGACTTCACGCTCAGAGAGAGGATAATACTCCCAGTTATTGACGAAAGTCTTGTTATAGGCCTCGCCAATGCGGTTGGCGTAACTGAGCAAATGTTGTTTGTTTTTGAAGCGGATGACTTTCAACTTGCCGCGCTCTTCGACGCGATCTGCAATGCGGCGCACGCGATCAGGCAGTTGAAAGTTTTCTCTGTGAGCATAGCAAGAGACAAAATCCACCTCCTTTTCAAAGCCAATGGCATCCAGCAGGCGCGGGTAATAGGCATAGTTATAATTCATCATGTTCATCATCTGGCGATGCTCAAAACCCTCGACCTGAATGCCATAGCCATCGAAAGCACTGAGACCCTTCGGCCCAACGATGGTATCCAACTTGCGCTGCCTGGCCCATTCAAAAACACGCGCGAAGAGGCCGTTGGCGACATCCTGATCGTCAATGCAATCGAACAGGTAAAAGCTGCCCTTGCGCGTCTTGTGATACTGGTTAAATGGTTTGTTCTCATGGGCTGCGACCCGCCCAACATCTTGACCATCCTTCACCGCGATGAAAAAATCCGCCTCGGAATGCTCATAATAAGGGTGTTTCTTCTTGTTCAACTGCATGCGGCAGTCGTCCAAAATCGGCGGCACCCACTGCGGACATTTTTGGTAGAGGTTGAAGTGGATTCGGACGAAACGCTCGACATGAGCTTTGTTAAAGGGGTCAATCTTTTCAATGGTGAGCATAGCAACTCCAGCAAACAAAAATGAAATGAGATCCGAGGCTCATAATTGATCGGAGGCGCGATCCAAAGCAGCAACCTGTTCAGCCGTCAAACGCCAGCCGATGGCCGCCGCGTTTTCCTCAGCATGACGCGCATTCCTGGCCCCTGGAATGGGGACGGCTGACTTGCAAACGACCCAATTCAAGGCAACCTGCGAGGGGGTCTTGCCATATTCCTGGCCGATCTGGCGCAGCAGTTGCACCAAGGGCTGAATTTTGGCAAGATAAGCCGGATTGTAGCGGCGGGCGCGTATGCCGCTGGGCGGTTTTTCGGGCGTATATTTGCCGCTCAACATCCCCTGGGCCAATGGGCTATACGCAATCAACGTAATCCCACGCTGGACGCATTGGCTGAGCAAGCCGCTGCGTTCAACCCGCCGATCGAGGAGGCTGTAAGGAACCTGGTTCGAGGCCAGAGGAACGCCGCGCTTCCCCAAGGCAATATCGGCGCGCAGCATTTGCTCAAGATTATAGTTCGAGACGCCAGCCGAACGAATCAGGCCATCGCTCACGGCATCCGCCAGCGCCTCGGCCCAGGTCTCGATGGACACCGGCGGGAAAGGCCAGTGAATTTGATACAAATCTACACATTTCATGCCCAGGCGGTTCAGACTGCCCTTAAGCGTGCGACGAAATTGCGCTTTGGTCAGCCGCCAGGGAAAGGGGAAGAACTTGGTCGCCACGAGAGGCGCAGGCGCGGCGGCGGTTTCACCTTTCACGGCGCGCACGTATTGACCCAAGAGGCGCTCAGAAATGCCCAGGCCATACACTTCGGCTGTATCGAACCAGTTCAGGCCATGATCCAGGCTGGTCTGAAAGGCAGCTTGCACATCGGCGTCAGTATAAGTTTTGCCATATCCCCACATCACCCGATCCCCCCACTGCCAGGTGCCAATTCCCAGAGGGGTAATTTGAATATCGGTTTTGCCAAGAGGAATCAGATCAGCAGGCATGCTATAACTCCATGAAGAAAGGATAGATTTTATCGTTCAATCCCGGCAGACCTTCGTGGCCGAAATCGGGGTAGATCAGCAGCGACTTGGGGCTGGCGATCTTATTGTAAACAGCGAACTGGGTGGAGGGCGGACAAACGGTATCCATCAGGCCAACCGCCCACAAGACCTCGGCCTTGATGCGCGGGGCAAGGTGCTGAATATCAATGTAGCCAAGCTTCTCAAAGAGGGCCGCCTCCCGCTGATGCAGTGGATCGTAGTGGCGGAAATATTCTTTCAATTCTGCATAAGCATCTTTGGCCAGATCCATCTCCCACACACGGCGATAATCGGCCAGGAAAGGAAAGACAGGCGCAGCGCGGCGGACGCGCGGCTCCAGCGCAATGCAGGCCACGGTGAGCGCCCCACCCTGGCTGCCGCCGCTCGCCCCGACGCGGTTGGCGTCCACCTGGGGCATGTCCATGACAATGCGCGCCAGTTGGGCGGTATCGAGAAAAATCTGGCGATAGAGCAGGTTTTGCGGCTTGCCGGCGACGGCGTCTTCCAACCCGCGAATGATGTGGCCGTGCTGCGTATTGCCGCCGACTCCGCCCACATCCACCGAATGGCCGCCCTGCCCACGGCAGTCTAACGCCGCGACGGTGAAGCCGGCCGCCACGTAGGACAGTTTGTCGGCGAAATCGCCGGAGTCGCCGGTATAGCCGTGGAACATCAGCAGCGCCGGGCCAGGTTTTGTCGCCTGCCTGTGGCGCAGCAGCTTGGCATGGACGCGCGCCCCGCCGACGCCGGTGAAATACATGTGAAAACATTCGGCAAAGGGAGCTTGAAAAGCCGCCGGAACCAGTTCAACCTGGGGATCCAGGGCGTGCATTTCAGCCAGAGCAGAATCCCAATACTGGTCAAAATCGGCGGGACGTGGGTTACGACCTTGATAGGTGTAGAGTTGGTCAAGGGGAAGGTCAAAGGTGAGGGGCATGGCAAGTCTCCAGGGTGTCTGAGTGGATAGAAATGGCGATTCACACAATACCCTGATTTTACACCCTCTTGACAATTTTCCCATGCTCCTGGTAAACTAAATTTGTCCCTATTCTCAGGGCCGGTGTTTTCCCTGAGAGGGGCATCATCATTTTCTAAGCCCGGAAAGGAGGCGTATTGAATGCATAAACAAGTCGCTGCTCTTCAAACAAGCTGCGTTGGCGCGCCTACCGGGATGACACGGCAAGGGAGTATTTAATCCTGAGCGATCGTTCAAGTTGAAAGTTGCAAAGCTTCATCTGACCACGGTGCGCCAATGCGCCCGTGGTTTTGTTTTGCATAGGCGGGCATTTCGCCTGGGCGTTGGCAACGCCAGGCAGAAATGATGCGCCTGTTTTCATCCAGCCACGGGCAAGGGCCTGTTGCTGGATGTTTTTTTATTGGGCCGGCGCTGCCGGCGGTTGGAAGTTTTGTGATAGATGATTTGCAATGGATACTTTGAACGACGATTTTGTATTTTTATTGGATGCACTTGAAGAAAGCCGCCAGGCTCAAAAACACGCTGAGCGGGCGCGGACTGCGCTCAAAAAAGCGAAAGGGAAAAACAATTCTTTTTGGGGTCATTCACGTTACGGGCAAAGCGGGGTCGAGACGGAGGGTGGGGTTTTCGGCTGCCTGCACTGCCGCGGGCTGGTGACTACCGAACGCCTGCTGTCAGGCGTGCAGAACCGGAATCACTGTCCCTACTGCCTGTGGTCGAAGCATGTTGACCTGGCGGAGGCCGGCGACCGGCTTTCGGCCTGCCGGGCGCAGATGGCTCCAATCGGGCTGACGCTGAAAAAGAGCCGCAGCAAATACCGCGCGGCGCAAGGCGGCGAGCTGATGCTGATCCATGAGTGCCAGGGGTGCGGCAAGATTTCGATCAACCGCCTGGCGGCGGATGATGACAGTCAGATGATCTTGAGTGTCTTTACCGCTTCGCAAGACCTGGGCGATGAGTACCGCGCCCGGCTGCAGGCCGAGGGCATTGTGATGCTGGAGGCTGAGGGGCGTGAACTGGTTCAGGCGCAGTTGTACGGATCAGTTCGCAGGAACTGACATGTTTCAGAAACTCTCATATTCATTCTTCCCGTTTCCCGAAAAACGGTGTATTATCAAATTATGATCTGCTCATTCAAAGATGGCGAAACCCGCAAAATCTTCAATCGCCAGTGATCTGCCAAACTGCCAAAAGAAATTCAACCGATTGCTTACCGCAAATTGGCAATGTTGCACGCGGCAAATGCTTTGTTCAACTTAAAATCCCCGCCAGGCAACCGACTTGAAAAGCTGCAAGGCGACCGAGCCGGGCAATATTCCATCCGTATTAACGAACGCTGGCGTATTTGTTTTGAATGGCGAGATCAAGATGCTTATAATGTTGAAATTGTTGATTATCATAAATAAGGTGTGCTATAACAGTCATAGATGAAAAAATTCCTCCCGTACATCCCGGAGAAGTGCTACTGCAAGAATTCCTCATTCCGTGGGGCATCAGTCAGCATCAGCTTGCATTGCACATCGGCA
>CAIQJJ010000765.1 GCA_903872065.1 uncultured Anaerolineales bacterium
CATCTCTTTGGAATCGTCCTCCGAACTGCCCTTGGCGCCGTAAATGCGCCCGCCGAACAGTTCCGCCACGCCCAGGGCCGCCGCCTCCTGCAGGACGTATTCCTGGTCGGTGCCGCTGGCGAGAAAGAGAACCACCCCGCGGGCGATCAACTCCTGGAGAAATTGGCGCACTCCGGCGATCGTCCAGCCGTCCCGCGCTGCCTGGCTGCCGTCCAGTTGCGCCAGCCGCGCATAGACCGGCTTGAGCAGGCGCTCGTTGTAGATGCGTTTGTACTCCATTGCCGGGCGCGCCTCAGTGAATCCATAACGCTGCACCGTCTCGGCCAGCCACTTCATTTGCTTGATGGTCAAAATGCCGGTGGATTGATCCACGTAGCGCGCCACCTCGGCCTCCAGTTCGGGCGTCGGAGGGCGGCCGCCGCAGATGCTCTCCACCATAACCGCGAGCATGATCTGCTCCCAGCCGTGCCGGATGACCGAGATCGTCCCGTCGAAATCGAACAGGGCGTAGCGCACCTCCCCCAGGCGCGCCTCCGCCCGCAAAACCTCCAGCCAGTCGCTGGTCGTCGGATGATTGTTGGATAGTTCCATAGTTTATCGCTTCTCCCGCGCGTTGTAACCGCGCCGTTCCGAACGCGCCGTCATAACGCATAGCGCGCCAAAATTTCCTCAGGCGCGGCGCTGCCGGTTTGGTTTAACTTCTCCACTGTTACGCCGGCCGCCAGGTTAGCCAGCGCCCCCGCCTCCCACGGCGACGCGCCGGCCGAAAGCGCCGCCGCCAGCGCCGCCATGAACGCGTCGCCCGCTCCCACCGGGTCTAAGGGCGGACGCACGTGGGCGGCGGCGATCTCTTCGTGCGCCTCCGGCGTGCAGACCAGCACTCCCTTCTCGCTGAGCGTGATGAAGACCGGCCGCCCGTTTTGCTGCGCCAACCGCTGCCCGCCTTGGGCCAGCTCTTCCCAGCCGATCTGGCGCGGGTCGCCCTGCGGCTTGAGAACCGCGGCTGCCTCCAGCCAGTTCGGCTTGAGCGCCATGTGGGTGAACGAGCCGATGCGCTGGCGCGAGTCCACCACGAACAGCGCCGGGAAGCGCTCGGCCAGTTCTCCCAGGCGCTGGCGCACCACCGGCGTGATCACCCCATACAGTTCGAACTGATCGGCGACCAGCACGGCGTCCAACTGCCCCAGGCGCGCCTCCAGCGCGGCGACCAACTGCGCCTCGGTCTCTGCCGAGAGAGGGGCGGTGTTCTCGAAGTCCAGGCGCGAGTCTTCTTGCTGCGAGTTGTAGCCATGCAGAATCGGCTTGATGTAGGCCACCGTGCGGCGCTCCGCCTGGGTGAGGATCGCCTCCGGGCGGATGCCGCGCTGCGCCAGTTCGCTGCGCAGGCGGCTGCCCCAGGTATCCTCGCCGAACACCGAAAAGACCGATACTTCGCCGACGCCCAGGGCGACCAGGTCTTGCGCCGCGTTGCCGCCCGCACCCGGCGAATAGGCCTCGCCGACCACCGGGCGCGGGAAGAGCGGTGTCTCGCGTGAGAGATGGGCGCGTGTCATGTCCACCTGCCAGTAGGCGTCGAGCGCAATATCGCCGATCACCCCTATCCGCAGCCGTCCAAACTGGCGCAAAATCTGTTCCAGGCGTTCCCTGGTTAATATCTCGGCGATTGTTTTCATGTCAGGTCCTCTTCCAGCTGCGCGCACAGGGCATGATAGCATTGGATGTGCAGTTCTTGCACGCGGGCGGTTTCTTGCGCCGGGACGCGCAGCATGACCTCTGCCAGCTGCGCCAGGCGTCCGCCGCCTTGCCCGCTCATACCGATCGTCCTGAGGCCCAAGGCGGCGGCGGTCTGCATTGCCAGGGCCACATTGCGAGCGTTGCCGCTGGTGCTGATCCCCAACAGCACATCGCCCGGCCGCGCCAGCGCCAGCAGTTCCTGCGCCAGGTTCACATCGCGATCGGGCATATCGTTAGCCACCGCGCTGGCCAGGGCGGGATTGGCCCCCAGCACCACTGCCCGCAGCCCGCTTTGCAGATTGCGCGCCAGCAGCGCCCCCTCCGGCTGAGCGGACAGCTTTTGTTGCAGATGCTCAGGCAGCGGGCGCGCCCGCGCGAATGACTTAAGCAGCTCGCCCGAAATGTGCAGCGCGTCCGCCATACTGCCGCCATTGCCGGCCAGGAAGAGCGTCCCACCGCTTTTAAGGCTGAGGGCGATCACCTGGTAGGCGCGCTGCAACTCCTCCACCACCCCTGCCATCGCCTCATTGCGTGTAGCCACCTCTGCCAAATGCCTCCCCCTCTCCCTCCCCAACGGTGATCTTCCGTTGGGGAGGGTTGGGGTGGGGTTCTCCTGCGTGGGGTACTCCCTCAACCTCCGATACAAATACGGAATCGTCTCCTGGTGCGCCGCCTGGATATGGAAACCCTTCCCACCGCGCATCGTCGGGCGATTGATAATATTCTTGCGCGGGCGGTAATAATAATCCGGCTGCGCATCATTCACCGGGGCGCGGTAATCCGGCAAAGGTCGCAGATCGAAATTGGCGGTCGTGATCTGAAATGCCGGGCAGCCCAGGTTGCGCACCATGGTCAGCGCCTTGAGGAAGACCTCCGGCCCGGTCACCGCCGAGCCGAAATTCAAAAAGACCCCCCCACCCAGCTCGCTGACCGACTCGGTGAAGCGCTTGAAGTCGCTGCCGCTGGCGGCCCCCAGTGCAGCGAAATCCGCCGCGGGGTGTTGGTGGATAATGTCCGCCCCGATCGTGACGTGAATGCTGGCCGGGATGCCCAGGCGGTAGGCGTTGTACAGCACGCCCACCTGCCGGTAGGGGAACAACTCGGCGTTTTCGTGGATGAACCTGCCCAGTGCGGCGGCGTAGCCCAGCCCGTCCCGCGCCCCGCTGCGGATCGCGCGGTGCATCAGGGCGCTCGTCTCCTCGGCCATGCCGAACGAACCGTCTTCCAGCCCATGCGGCACGTCTTCGCTCGTCTCGCCGATCAGGCACAGCTCAAAATCGTGGATCGAGACCGCTCCATTGCCGGCGATGTGGCTGACCAGGCCGCGCGCCATCAAATCCACCAGCAGCGGCGAGAGGCCGCATTTGATCACGTGGGCGCCCATCATCCAGATCACCGGCCGCCCGGCCTGGCGCGCCGCCAGGACGCGCTGCGCCACTTCCTCCAGTTCGGTCACGTCCGCCGGGTCAGGGATGGCGGCCGCCGCCTCCGGTTGGATCAAATCTTTGTAATGCACCAGGTTGCGCCGCTGCGCCAGGGGATAAGTCTTCAAACGGGATAAATCAAGTGTGGTCATCTTTGGTTAGCCTTTTTGCTGCAATTTTTCCAGTTCACGCATGCACAGGTAGAGCGCCCGCGGGACGTGGAAGCAGCCCTTCCACTTGCCGCCCTTCAGAGGCAGGAGCGGCGCGCCGGCGCGGTTCAGGTAGCCGTACCATTCCCCATGCTGCGGGTCAGGGAAATGCGCCCAGGTGTAGGTGTGGACGCGCTCGAACCACTGCCAGCAGGCGGCGCTGCCGGTCAAGCGATAGGCCTTGAGCAGCGCCACCAACGTCTCCGCATGCACCCACCACAGTTTTTGATCCCACTCCAACTGCTGCGGCGGATGGCCCTGCGCGTCCAGGAAGTAGAAAATGCCCTCCTGCTGCGGATCCCAGCCAAATTCGAGCGTGTGCAAGACGACGCTGACCGCCTTTTCGATCATTTCTGCGTCCTGGCGGCGCTCGGCGATGTCCATCAAGAACCACATCGCCTCGATGCCATGCCCAGGGTTGATCACCCGCCCCTCGAAACAGTCCACCGCGCGGCCGTCCGGGGCGACCTGCTCGCGCAGGATCATGCGCTCTGCATCCAGGAAGAGCGAGAAGACTTCGTGCAGGCAGGTCTCGACCGCCTGCTGGAAGAGTTCCGCCTCCAGCATCCACTCCAACTCCATCGAGACATTGGCCAGGATCATTGGCAGGGAGAGCGAGATGAGCGGGCGCGTGCCGGGGTAGGCTTTGGTGTAGCTACCTTTGGGATTGGGCTTGCGCTGCAGGATATGCTGATAGGTCTGCGCCGCCAGTTTGCGAGCGGCCAGGCCGGTCTCCGTCTCTGCGCCGCAGGCCAGGGCGTACTGGCTGAAGGCGATGGCGGCGAAGCAGTCGGAGAAGATGCTGTAGGGCTGCACCAGCGGGCGGCCCTGGCGCGTCAAGGAGAAATACCAATCCCCGTGGTCGTCCATGCCGTGCTGCTGCAGGAAGTTTGCTCCCAGGGCGGCCATTTCCAGCCACTCGGGGCGCGCCTCCAGGCGGTTATAGAGCATCGAGAACATCCACACCTGGCGCGCTTGCAGCCAGGTGAACTTATCCGTATCGAAGACCGCGCCGTCGCGTTCCAGGCAGGTGTAGTAGCCGCCGTATTGCGTATCCGGCGAATGGCGCTGCCAGAAGGGGAGGACGTCGTCGAGCAGCGCCTGGCGATATTGCCGGGCGAGTTCATTGATTGTGAGAGTCATGGTTGCATCCTTTCGTAGGTTTCCCCCGATTCTACCCGCGATTGTCCTGCTTCGCGGCGAGGTTTTTGGGATTGGATGCGGCTGCGCCTGGCGCGACGATGGATGGGGCCTGTCCCTCCAGCGGGAAACGCTGCGAATGGCCGCGCCAGGCGTCCGGTGGCTCATTCCTGTCCGCGTCCCTGGCCGAGGATAGCCGTGACCACCAGGCCCAGGAATGTCCAAACTGCAGGCGCTTCGACACGCAAGATAATCGCAATTGATGCTACAATTAGGGCAGCAATGATCGCTGCCAGCCGCAGGCGGTTATCGGTCAGGCGCAGGGATGGTCGCGCTGCGGGTTTGGCGGGATTGGAAGAAAGAGTTTTCATGACAGCACTCCTTGTTTGGGGGTGAAAGTTTTTTGTTGCGCTTGTAGGATAGCAAATATGGCGACCGATTCCAAAGACAAAAATGTCCTTGACAGGCAGGCGGCGGAGTCTGCTGAATCTGCTTGCATGGCGCAGGTGCGCGCCGCCTGGGCGGCTTTCGATATTAAAAACGTCATTGCCTGTTTGGAAGAGAACTTTGCTCAACTGCCTCAAGCCGATCAGAGCCGCTTCGACCGGCTGCAGCGAGAGATTGAAGGCCGGCGCTTGATCCCCTTATTGGAAAAATTGCTGGCGGATTTTCACCTCAGCCAACTGGAAGCAGCCGAATCCGCTGGCATGGATGCCTCGGCGTTTGGCAAGCTGCTGCGCGGCGATCGCCGCCAACTGAAGCCGGCGCATGTGGACGCCTTGCTGCAAGACTTGTGTGTGCAGGGGAAAATCGCCGACTGGATGGAACTGCTGGCCTGGCATCGCGCCCTGCGTATCGCGGCGGTGATCCATGAAGAAGACGATAAAATTCTTGAGGCGCGCCTGGAGCTTTTATCCGATTTACAGG
>CAIQJJ010000766.1 GCA_903872065.1 uncultured Anaerolineales bacterium
GCGGGATTGCGGTCTACGAGAACGCCCAGGGCCTGATCCAGGAGAACGAGATTTGGGGCAATGCCCTGGTCGGCATCACAATCACAACCGGCGCAATGCCCACCGTGCGCGGCAACAAAATCCATGATGGCAAATCAGCCGGCATTCTTGTGACCGAGAACGGCCAGGGCCTGATCCAGGAGAACGAGATTTGGGGCAATGCCCTGACCGGCATCCAAATCACGGCCGGCGCAGCGCCCACCGTGCGCGGCAACAAAATTCATGATGGCAAAGATGGCGGGATTGCGGTCTACGAGAACGCCCAGGGCCTGATCCAGGAGAATGAGATTTGGGGCAATGCCCTGGGCGGCATCACAATCACAACCGGCGCAGCGCCCACCGTGCGCGGCAACAAAATCCATGAGGGCAAGCAGAACGGCATTCTTGTGAACGAGAACGCCCAGGGCCTGATCCAGGAGAACGAGATTTGGGGCAATGCCTATTCTGGTATCGAGATCAGGACCGGCGCCGCGCCCACCGTGCGCGGCAACACCATTACCAAAAATACTTACCAGGCGATTTATATCCATGACAAGGGTGGGGGGATGTTCGAGGACAACGATCTGCGCGGCAATGTCCAAGGAGCGTGGGTAATCGCTGACGACAGCCAGGTGTTGGTGACGCGCAAGAACAACCGCGAAACGTGAGGCCGGCGGACGCCGGCGCGAGGCGCGTTCCCCGCCGCCGGACGAAGCCTTGAAGACAAATTTCTGACAGGAAAGGCAACCTTATGAACAATTCCCACAACCCCATCCGCGTCGGCGTGATCGGCGTCGGGCGCGGGCAAAATTTCGCCGCCGGCGCTACCGAGCTTGTCGGCATGAAGCTGGTCGCCCTGTGCGATATTTGGGAGGAAAAGCTGCGCGCCGTCAGCGCCCAATACGGCGTGACCGCCTACACCGATTACGACCGCTTCCTCGAACACGAGATGGACGCCGTGATCCTGGCCAATTATTTCAACGAACACGCCCCCTTCGCCGTCAAGGCGCTGCGCGCCGGCAAGCATGTGATGAGTGAATGCGCCAGCAACACGACCCTGGCCGAGGGCGTGGCGCTGTGCCGCGCCGTCGAGGAAACCGGCCTGATCTACATGCTCGCCGAAAACTACCCCTTCACGCGCTTTAACATGGAGATGCGCCGCCTCTACCAGGCGGGCGAGGTCGGGCGCGTGACCTACGCCGAGGGCGAATACAATCACCCGATGGACGGCGACGCGGTCAACCGCATCTCGCCGGGGCGCAAGCATTGGCGCAACTGGATTCCCTCGACCTATTACTGCACCCATGCCCTGGCCCCCTTGATGTACATCACCGACACGATGCCGCTCTCGGTCAACGCCCTGGCCATCGCCGCCCCCGATCTGACCGCCCCCCTGCCGCGCTACAACGATCCCGGCTCGGTCATCCTGTGCCGCATGGATAACGGGTCGGTCTTCCGCATCTTTGGCCTGGGGCTGCCCGGCCACAGCAATTGGTACCGCCTGCACGGCACGCGCGGAGCGATGGAGATCACGCGCGGGCCGGGCTATTTTGGGCCAGAGCAGGTGCGCGTCTGGCATGACGAGTGGAACTGCCCGCCAGGGACGCCCACCGAGCGCACGTATGTCCCGCAGTGGCCTGAGCACGCCGACCTGGCGGCCAAGGCCGGCCACGGCGGCGGCGACTTTTGGACGAACTTCCTCTTTGCCAACGCCATCCGCCAGGGGGAGCAGCCCTACCTGGATGTCTACCGCGGCGTGACGATGAGCAGCGTGGGCATCCTGGCCTGGAAGAGCGCCCTGGCGGACGGCGCGCCGTTTGCCATGCCCGATTTTCGCTCTGAGAGCGCCCGCGCCGCCTACGAGAACGATCACTGGTCGCCCTGGCCGCAGCACGCCGGGCCCGGCCAGCCGCCGCCCTCCATCCGCGGCCTGGTCGAACCCTCGCCCGAGGCGGTGGCCCACGCCCGCCAGGTCTGGGCGCAGCAGGGGTATGTCGAGGCCGAAGATGCCAATGCCTCCGCTTGAACCCGCCGCGCCGGAATTGCTGGGCGAACGCGCCCGCCTGGCGCTGGACACGATCCTGGAGCGCGAGGGCGGCCCGCCGGCGGGCATCCCCACCTGGCTCATCAACCCGATGGAATGGCGCATGATTGACCGCCTGGCCGGCCTGCCGGAAGGTTCCTACCGGCGCGACCCCATCCCCACCTACCACCGCATGTTTGAGCAGACCGGCATCTGCCTGGTGGATCAATGGATTCCCGACAACCCGCTCAGCATGAGCAGCCAGGGCTTCACCAGCGATGCGCCGCGCAGCGCCACCACCGGCGCGGCGCAGATCGTCTGCGATGGGATGCGGATCGACTCGCCCGAGGCGGCGCTTGAACACCTGGAGCGGATTGAGTTCCCCCGCCTGCAGGCCGCCGCTCAAAACTTCGACGAGGCGGCGGCTGTGCAGCGCATCCTGCAGCAAGAGGCCGAGATCCAGGCCTTGATCGGGCCCAATATGCTCAAGAGCGGCTACGGCTTCATCGGCTTCCCGTGCTTCGCCTACGGGACGTATGGCTACGAGAACTACTTCATGGCCTGCGCCCTCTACCCGGAGGTGATCGAGCGCCACTTCGCGCTGCAGGCCGATCTCGCCCTGCGCCAAAACCGCGCCGCCGCCCGCGCCTATCAGGTCGGCCATCTGCCGCCGCTCTACCGCCTGGATCACGACATGGCCGACTCGCGCGGCACGCTGACCAAGATCGCCTGGCTCGACCGGCGCTGGTTCCCGCACTTCGCCCGCTGCCTGCAGCCGGTTTTGGACACCCCCGTCAAACTGATCTGGCACTGCGACGGCAACCTCTCGCAAATGGTTCCGCGCCTGCTGGAGGTGGGGCTGCGCGGCTTCCAGGGCTTTCAATATGAAGACGGCATGGATTACGAACGCATCTGCCGCATGAAGGCCAAAGACGGCGCAGACCTGTTCATCATCGCCGGCGTCTCGGTCACGCGCACCTTGCCGATGGGAACGCCGTGCGACGTGCGCGACGAAATGGCCTGGCTGGTGCAGCACGGCCCGCGGCGCGGCCTGGTCTTGGGCTGCTCCAGCAGCATCACCCCCGGCGTCCCCTGGGAGAATCTGCAAACCCTGGTCGAGGGCTTCGCCTACTACCGCACGCACGGCCGCCAGGCCTGGCGCGGCTAGAGCTGTCCAACGGATTTCCAGATCGGATTGAACGGATGGCTGCTCGTCCATGGGTAGTTTCTCGGCGCGCGCCAGCGAAACCCCCTCCCCGCGACGCTCTTTGTCGCTGCTCCCCCATCGGAAAACCACCGATGGGGGAGGGGGCTCGAACTATCGAGCCGCGCCCGTTCCATTCAGCCGGATTCATCCGGCGCTGTCTTAGCCCTGGGCATTCATGCCAGGGATCCCCGGCCAGCTCAGGCCACGTCCACCAGCCCAGACCGTCCGCCAGACCGTCCGCCGGTACAGGCCGGGGACGCCAGGCGATCAATCGCCTGGCTAAAGAGCCGCGCTTCATCCATGGGGCTTAGGTTCGGATTACCGAGCCGCGCCCGGCATTAAACCTGGTTTTCCCCATAATTAGCGGTACAATCAACCTGTGTACGCCGCCGGCCGGCGGCGCTGAGTCATGCTTGATCTCTGCCGGAGAGGTATGCGATGCCTTTTGACC
>CAIQJJ010000767.1 GCA_903872065.1 uncultured Anaerolineales bacterium
GGTCTCACTTTCATCCTTCGGGGCGTCAGATAGACAATGGCGTCTCATTCAATAATACGAGATTCACCAAGATTTTATTCATTAAGAACACTGGTATAATCTTACTCGCGTTTGCAAATGCTGTCATCAAATAGCATTGAAATTCATTGACCCTCATTTTTTAGGATGGACGATTCCAACCGCTACCAGCAGGCCTCCCTGCATACCGCTGAAAACTTGCGCTCGATTGCCGCCAGTCCCGAACTGCGCGGCGTCTCGCGGCTTTCCCTGCCCGAGGTCGAGGCGGTTTCCGACCTGGTGTCGCGCATGGTGCCGGCCGGCAATGTGCCGGGCATCATCCTCACCGCCCTGAAGCACCTGGGTGATTCCAGGGTGCCGGCCAAAACGGTGGAGCGCGATATTCACCTGCTTTTTCGCGGCGTGGAGCAAACCGTGGGACGGGCTTTCTACACCGCCGCTTACGCCGGGCCCGGCGCTATCTTGTGGGGCTACCAAAACCTGCTCAAACTGGCCGGCAAATCGCCTGAGACGGCTTTCCCGCAGGGCGTCTGGCAGTTTTATGTCGAATACGCCCTGCGCGAGGACGCCGCCCGCCACGCCAGCGAGACGCACGGCTTCGATACCGCCCTGCGCCAGCACAATTTGCGCCTCTCGCCCGCCGACCGCCTGGCGGCCTGGATCATTGCCGCCAGCCAGGTTTTGTACCAATATGACGACCTGCTGGCGAACGAGTGGCGCGAGCGGGCGGCCTGCAATTTGCTGCGCGAGCTGACCCAGGAGAAACTGCAGGCTTATCGCGCCTGGCAAAAGCAAATTCCCTACCGGCGTTCTGTGGATGCCGCCGGGCAGACCTACGCCCAGTTCCGCCGCGCCCGCTTTAACGCCTTTCTATCCACCGTCCTGGCGCAGTTGGACGCTTCGCTCCAGCAGGAATTTCGCCAGCGCTTGCAGGCCCTGGAAGCCGCCGATCTGCGCAGCTATCAGCGCCAGATGACCATCCTGGCTTATTTGCAGCCCGGCGGCTACAACGAGACCATCTTCCGCTATCCTTTTACGCAAGCCCATATTGGGGTCGTCTGCCGCGGCTATTATTACCTCATCCCGGCCTCGCCGCCCGACCGGATCGGCCCGCTGGATGCGCTCACCGCCCGCCGCTTTGCCGCCGCCTGCCTGGAGGCCACCGCCGTGATGGCCCCCGCTTCGTTGGTCACGCTGACCCGCGCCCCGCGCGCCGTGGCCGCCGATTTGCGCACCCACCTGAGCGCCCCGCTGCTGCACGAACTGAACGCCCTGCGCCACGCCTCGATCCTGCTCAACAACGACCTCCGCCCGCGCACCCTCTCGCTGGCCGAAATCCGCCAGGCCGAGCGCGGCGTGGGCGATCACGCCCTGACGATCTTTGATACCGGCAGTTCCTTCGTCTTCGATGAGTCGCACATCTTTTTTGACGGCGGCTGGGGCGCGGCCCTGGCCGAGATCATGACCAACGAGGCGCTTTCCTGGGCGGTGTACCTTGCCCAGAGCGCCGCCTCCGCGCCGCCGCCGTCGCGCCAGCCGCCGCTGCGCCTCTCCCTGCCCTTTCAGCCCTCCGACCAGGCCTTGCTGCGCACCCTGCCGCAGCTTCCCCCCGAATCGTCCGCCGAGACCGAGGCGGTTAAGATGAACTCGATCATGCACCTGCGGCGCGTCTTCAAGCAGCGCTCCGATCTGCTCGGCCTGACGATTAACGACCTGCTGGTCTTGTACCGCGCCATCCACGCCTGTCTTTACCAGCCCGCGCCGGCCTTGCTGGCGCGGCTGGAAGAACTGGCGAAGGACAAAGAGAGTCGCCAGGCCGCCCGCCTGGCGCTGGAAGTGTTGGGCGCTTCCAGGCAAAACCCCGCCCTGCTCATCCCAATTGACGCCAGCCAGCATTTGCCGCGCGAGCGCGTCTATCCCTTCAGCTTTTCGGTCCCTCTGGTCGAACTGGATTTGCTCAACCTGCACCAGCGCTCCGTGGCTTACCTCGCCTCCCTCGCCTCGGGCTATTCGCCGGAGGTTTATGGGGAGTTCGAGACCTGCCGCAAGACCTACCTGGCGGCCCTGGCGGGCTTTGGCGAGGTCTTGAGCCGCGCCAAAGAACTGGCCGGCCAGGGACAAAGTCCTAGCGCCGGCGCCATCAAGGCCCTGGCGCACCTGCCCCCGCCTGTCCAGCGTTTGTTCGAGCAGCTTCCCGTTGCGTTGGAGCCGCTCAATGATTTGCTCAAGGGGCGCGAGGTGTTTTCCAACATCGGCGCGGTCGCCCCTGGCAGCACCCTGCTGCGTTTCCAATCGGCCAAGGATGATAACCAACAGAAAACCCTGGTTTGGGGAGTGCTGACCGATGAGCGCGGCGTGATGCACATTTCCCTGCGCGATTTTCGCCCGCACGTGGCTGCCCTGGCCGCCATCGGCCATTTCGACCTGGCGCAGCAAATCACCAGTGACTACCTCAATACTTACGCCCAGGGGTTGAACCGGTATGTGGTCGAGTTATACCAGATCGCCATCGCCGGCCACCGCCCCCTGGCTTCCAACGCGGTATCCCTATGACCTCTTCCGATCCACTTCTCGGCCAGACGCTTGGCAGTTATCGCCTCGAACGCCTCCTCGGGCGCGGGGGGATGGGCCAGGTGTACCTGGCGCGCGACCTCCACCTGGGCCGCGTCGTCGCCATCAAAGTCATTGAATCCCGCCTGCGCGAAAACACTGCCTACCATGAACGCTTTGCCCGTGAGGCCCGTTCCATCGCCGCCTGGAGCCATCCCAATATCATCCAGATCTATGAGGCCGGTGAGCAAGATGGGCTTTCCTATTTTGTCATGGAGTATTTGCAGGGCGATACCCTGCGCGATCTGCTGAATCGCTACGCCGCCCAGGGGGCGCTTTTGCCGCACGATGAGATCATCCGCATTGGCCTCTCGCTGGCGCATGCCCTGGATTACGCCCATCATCGCGGCGTGATCCATCGCGACATCAAACCTGCCAATATCTTGCTGGCCGGCGGGCGGGTGGTCTTGATGGATTTTGGCCTGGCGTTGGACGCCTCTCTTGGCTCGCAGGGCGAGGTGCTGGGCTCAGCGCATTACATCGCCCCCGAACAGGCGCGCCGCTCCTCCGAAGCCGTGCCGCAGAGCGACCTGTATTCCCTGGGGATTATCCTATACCAGATGTTGACCGGCAGCCTGCCGTTCGACGATCCCTCGCCCACCTCGCTGGCGGTGCAGCATTTGATCCTGCCGCCGCCCTCGCCGCGCGCCATCAACCCCGCCATCAACGCCCGCACCGAGGCGGTGCTGCTCAAGGCGCTCAGCAAAGACCCCGCCCTGCGCTACGCCTCCGGCGAGGCCTTGATGTCTGCTCTGGCCGACGCCATCCAACGCCCGGCGGAGGTGGTCGAGCTGCCTCCGCTCCCGCCCGAGGCCGGCGAACTGGCCGCCGCCCCGGCGGACCCGCTGATCGGGCGGCAGATTTACGAATTTGTCCTCGAGCGGATGCTTGGGCGCGGCGGCATGGCGCGCGTCTACCTGGGGCGCGACACGCGCCTCAACCGTTCGGTGGCGATCAAGATCATTGACCCCTCGTACCAGGCAGACGATTCCTACGCCCACCGCTTCGAGCGCGAGGCCCAGACCATTGCCCGCCTGGAACATCCCAACATCGTCCGCTTGTATCGCTACGGCGAGGCCGATGGGCTGCTGTTCATTGCCATGCAGTATGTGGAAGGCGAAGATTTGCGCACCCGCCTGCAGCGCGGCGCTTTGCCGCCGCAGGAGATTCTGCGCATCACGCGCGATCTGTGCGCGGCGCTCGATTACCTGCACGTCAGCGGCGTCATCCATCGCGATCTGACCCCCGCCAATGTCATCCTGGACGAAACCGGGCGCGCCATTCTGACCGATTTTGGCCTGGCGCTGCTCACCGAGCAGGGCACCGCCGGCGAGATTTTCGGCTCGCCCTACTACATCGCTCCCGAACAGGCCATCTCCTCCGCCAAGGCCGTGCCGCAGAGCGATATTTATGCCTTGGGCGTCATCCTCTACCAGATGTTTACCGGCCAGGTGCCGTTTGATTCCCCTCAACCGATGGAAGTGGCGCTGCTGCACATGATCCAGACGCCTGTCCCGCCCAGCCAGGTGCATCCGGGTATTTCTCCTGAGGTGGACAGCCTGATTTTACGGGCCATGGCCAAAGATCCCAAAGATCGGCCGGCCAATGGGGCGGCCCTGGCGCGTGAACTGGCGCTGGCCCTGGGCGAGCCGGATGGGATGACACTCAGCGCCGCTTCATCGCGCACGCTGCCCGTCCCGCCCAAACCTGATCCTGCTGCGCCGCCCTCGCCCCTCTCGGCGCTCCGCCGCCTGCCGCCGCGCGCCCTCTATGCGCTGCTCGTGGTTTGTCTGTTGGCCAGTTCGCTGATCGTCCGGCAGGTCTTGACCTCCGCCCAGTTTTTCGTCGCCGGCTACTTACCCTTGCTGACCGCCAGTCCTGGCCCTGCCCTGTCGCCCACCGCCTGGCTGCGTTCGTCTGCTACGCCCTCGCCGGCAACCGCGACGCCCTCCGCCGTCCATACCTCGACCCGCCCTATCTCTACCCGCGTCTCGCCCTCCGCTACCCTTCCCTCCCCTACCGCGCTGGCTACCCCTGAAGCCGCGGCGACGGTCGCCCCGCCTCCGCCGGCCTCTCCCTTGCCCACCTCGACCCCCTCGGCGACGACGAACCCTCTGGAGACGCCTACCATCACCCGCACGCCGCTCAGCCTGGCCCTGCGCCGCGTTGATCAGATGCCGATGGTCTTGATCCCGGCCGGCGCTTTTGTCATGGGCGCCATGGATCGCGACACTCTGGCCGAAACGGATGAGCGCCCGGCGCACCTGGTGAAGCTGGAAGCCTTCGCCATGGATCAGCACGAAGTGACTGTCGCCCAATATGTCGCCTTTCTCAACCTGATCGGCAAACACGCCCCGGATGCCTGCCAGGGCTTTACCTGCGTCTTGACCAAATCGGAGTTGTTTGAGAGCCATATCTTGTGGGCTGGCGGGTCGGTTTATTGGGTTGAAGATGGCTACGACAATTGGCCGGTCAACAATGTCACCTGGTATGGGGCGGAGACCTACTGCGAGCGCATGGGGGCGCGCCTGCCCACCGAGGCCGAATGGGAGTACGCCGCCTCTGGTTACAAGATCGAACGCGCCCTCAAGCGTATCTATCCCTGGGGCGATGAGAAGCCCAATCCCGGCCGCGCCATCTTCGCCGCCGATTTCAACGCCCTGCAATCTGTAGACGCTCTGCCCGAGGGGGCCAGTTTCTTTGGCGTCTTGGGCATGGCCGGCGGGGTATGGGAATGGGTGGCGGATGCTTATGACGAGATTTATTACGCCATTGGGCCGATTGAAAACCCCCTCGGCCCGCGCTCCGGGATGCGCACCCCGCGCGTGCTGCGCGGCGGATCATGGGCCAGCCCAGATTATGATTTGCGCCTGACCAACCGCCGCTCCTCAGACCCCCTCGCCTTCAAAGAGATCGGCAATGACGCCGGCTTTCGCTGCGTCCAGTCTACCCCTTGATAGATTCCCATGAATATTCTTCCACGGCCACACCAGGTTCTTTTTCCAGGCGTCTTGTTCGTGGGCGCCGTGTTTGCTTTCGTTGCTCTGGCCTGCAATTTCAGCCTGCTGCCCGCCCCCACCTCGACCCCGCCCTTCCCTCCTTCCGCCACGCCGCCGCCGGTTTCGCCCACGCCGCCGCCGCCCACCGAGACCCCTACGCCCACCTTGACCCCTGTTCCGCCCACGCCCGTCCCGGCGGTGCGTATCCTGGATGGCGACCGCGCCTTGTTCGATGGCGATTGGGAGACGGCCCTGGCGGCCTATCAGCAGGCCTGGAGCGCCTCGGAGGGCGATTTGCAGGTCAGCAATGCCGCCCAACTGGGCATTGGGCGCGCCTATTTCCTCATGGGCGATTATGCGACCGCGTTGAACACCCTGCGCGATCTGACCACCAAGTTCCCGGATGCGCCGCAGGCGGCTGACGCCTCATTTTACATCGGCGAGATTTACATGGCGCTGGAGCGCTATCTGGATGCCGCGGACGCTTACCTGGTCTACCTGGCCATGCGCCCCGGCCAGATTGACGCCTATCTCTACGAGCGCCGTGGGGACGCGCTGATGGCCGCCGGCGATTACGCTTCCGCCCTGCGTGAGTACCTGGCGGCTTACAACAGCCCGCACCGCGCCGCCCCGCTGACGATTGAGATCAAGCTGGCCCGCGCCTACGCCATCACTGGCGATTATCCTACCGCCATCTTGATGTACCAGGATTTGTATGGCGTTGCCGCCGATGGGTATCGCAAGGCGCAGTTGGACTTTTTGCTCGGCCAGGCTTACGCCGCCTCCGGCCAGGTGGATCAGGCATACAGTGCTTACCTGGATGCTGTGCTGCATTATCCTTACGCCTACGATGCTTATCAAAGCCTGATCCTGTTGGTCAACGATGGCTATCCGGTGGATGAATTTGCCCGCGGTCTGACCGATTACTACGCCGGCGAATACGGCGTAGCTGTAGACGCTTTTGACCGCTACCTGGACGGCGCGCCGTCCGACCCCGGCTCGGCCTATTACTACAAAGGGCAGTGCTATTTTGCCATGAGCAATTATTATTCGGCGATTGACGCCTGGGATGTGGTCATCCAGGAATACCCCACCAGCGCCTCCTGGGATAAGGCCTGGGAGCAGAAGGCGTATATCCTGTGGGCTTACCTGGATCAGTATGAGCAGGCGCGCCAGGTTTTGGTGGATTTCGTCGCCTTGAATTCCAATCACGCCCGCGCCGCCGAGTTTCTCTTCGATGCGGCGCGCGTGGCGGAGCGCAGCGGCGATCTGTCCGGCGCGGCGCGCTTGTGGGAGCGGGTGGCGGCGGAGTACGCCGCCAGTGAGTATGGCTACCGCTCTTTGTTCCTGGCCGCAGTGACCTACTATCGCCAGGGCGTTTATTCTTCCGCTAAAGAGGCTTTTATCCGCGCCCGTGAATACAGCCCCACGATCAGCGATCGCGCCGCCGTCTATTTCTGGCTGGGCAAGACCTATCTGGCCCTCGGCGAGGGGAAACTCGCCCGCCAGACCTGGGAGCAGGCCGCCGCCATGGACCCCACCGGCTATTACACAGAACGCGCTCGCGATGTGCTGGATGAGCGCCCTCCCTTTGCCCCGCCTGAGCGCCTGGATTTGAGCATTGATTGGCCGGCCGAGCGCGCCGAAGCCGACGCCTGGCTGCGCCAGGCCTTCAGCCTGGATGCCGCCCTGGACCTGACCTCGCTGGGCGGCCTGGGGGAGGATGGGCGTTTCATTCGCGGTCATGAGCTGTGGCGTTTGGGTCTTTATCGCCAGGCCAGCGAGGAATTTGAAGAGCTGCGCCAACTGGTCGCCCAGAATGTGGTGGATACCTACAAACTGGCGGGCTATTTTCACGACATTGGCCTGTACCGGTCGGCCATCCTTGCCTCCCGCCAGGTGTTAACCCTGGCCGGCATGGACGACGCTGCCAGTCTGAACGCGCCGCGCTATTTTAACCACATCCGTTTTGGCGCTTATTTCAGCGAATTGGTCATTCCCTACGCCGAGCAAAATGGCTTCAATCCCCTCTTTGCCTGGAGCATGATGCGCCAGGAGAGCTTCTTCGAGCCGTTCATCGGCTCCTCCGCCGGCGCCCGCGGCCTGATGCAGATCATGCCGGCCACCGGTCAAACCCTGGCCGAGCAGTACGCCTGGCCGCCGAACTTCACCACTCAAGACCTGTATCGCCCGTTGGTCAGCATTCGCCTGGGCATCGAGTACCTCGACCAGCAGAGCGATTACCTGGGAGGCGATTACTACGCCGCCCTGGCCGCCTACAACGCCGGCCCCGGCAACGCCGCCATCTGGCAGGGCATGTCCAAAGGCGACTCCGACCTGCTGCTTGAAGTCATCCGCCTCGAAGAGCCGCGCCGCTACATCAAAGCCATCTACGAGATGTACGACATCTACCGCCAGTTGTACGACCGCGCTCCTTGAGCGCCGTAAGCATCCGGCATAGGCATCCTGAGCTTGTCGAAGGATAGCCGAGGGATGCTTACAGCCCTATACGGAGTAAAGGCCGGAACCACGGAATGCCCGCCAGGATCACAACCGTCGCCAGGCTGAACCAGATCGCCGCCGCCTTAAATTTACCTGCCGAGTCTTGGGCGCGTTTGGCGAACACACTTCCCAGGTGGGCGAAGACGAGCGCCGCAGCCATCATAAACCCATGCTCAACCGCAAAGAAGCGCAAACTGCTGTTTTGCATGGCGCTGCCAAAATTGGGCAGGATCGTCTGCGTCATCAACGGGCTGACCACAAAGTAGAGCAGCAGCCCTAGCAAAAGCTGCGCATCAATCGCCATCCCCACCCACGCGCCGAGCTTGCGGTTTTTCTCTTGCCATTCCTCTTTGCGCAGCCAGCCTTTCCAGGCCAGGGCCGCCGCGGCAATGCTCAGGATCAAGACCACCCAGCGGATCAGGTTGTGCAGGGTTAAAACGATTGCATAGATCATTTCCATAAAAATCTCCATCGAAACAAAAAAATTAAGGGGTATCGGTCGGGGAATCGAAGAACAAGGACTGCCAGACCTGCCAGTTTTCAACCACCACCGGCGTGGTCAGCGGCGCCAGCGTCGGCATGGGGGTGCTGTTGGCCGGCGGCAGAATCACCGCCGCGTGATCGCCCTCTTTCACCCAGCGCTGCCTTTCCCGCGCCCATTCCACCACCGCCGCGTCCGAAGTCACATACGCGATCTGCGTCTTTAAGGCCTGGTTGGTGGCTACCAGATGCGTCACCACCGCGCTGACCCGGTCGCGTTCCGCCGCCAGGCGGCGCGCCTCAGCCGTGCGCCGGTTGAAATCGCTGACCATCAGGATCACCACCGCAATGCCGATGATCGCCGCCAGGTATTTCCAACTTTCTTTCCAGAGACCTTTCCAATTGTGCATAGAGTCATCTTACCGCGGGCTGTAAATTTCTGCAAGGAGGCGATTAAACAAAATCGCCCCTCGAAAGAGGAGCGATCCTGTGCCGAAGGAGGGATTTGAACCCTCACAACCTTGCGGTCACTAAGCCCTGAACCTAGCGTGTCTGCCAATTCCACCACTTCGGCGGGTGTAATTGATGCGGGCTGAATTTTACCTGAAATTCTTGTTTTGTCAACGATTTTTTCAAAGATTCAGCCATTTGGTTGCCTGGCGCGGCAGTTCGGCCAGCGGCCCCTGGCGCGCCGTGCAGCCCGGCAGCGACTCGATGAACATCCGCCCGTAGCGTTTGGTCAACACGCGCCGGTCCAGGATCGCCACCACCCCACGGTCATATTGGGTGCGGATCAGACGGCCAAAGCCCTGGCGAATGCGCAGGATGGCCTCGGGCAGCGAATACTCGTTGAATGGGTCCTCAAAGGTTTCTGATCGCGCCGCGACGATCGGGTCGGATGGCACGTCGAAGGGCAGCTTGGTAATCACCAGCACCGAGAGCGCCTCGCCCGGCACATCCACCCCCTCCCAGAAAGAGCGCGTCCCTAGCAGCACCGCCCGCTCGGTCGTCTTGAAGCTTTCCAGCAAGGCCGAGGCCGAAGCCCCCTCGCCTTGCTCATAGACGCGGATGTCCTTGCGCGCCAGCACCGGCGCAATAGCCTGCGCGCTGCGCTTGAGTTGGTCATAAGAGGTAAAGAGCGCCAGGGTGCGCCCGCCGGTGGCGCTGCAAAGCTGGATCAGCCCATGCTCGATGGCTTTTTGGTGTCCCTGCCGGTCGGATGGCTCTGGGATGTCGTTGGCGATGTAGAGCAGCGAGGCGCTTTCATAATCGAAGGGCGAGCCGAGCGCCAGTTCATCGGCGTCTTCCGCCGCCAGCCGCCCGCGCACGTAGTTGAACTCGCCGTTGGCGGTCAGCGTGGCCGAGGTCAAGATCACCGCCGACTTTTGATTCCAGAGATGCTCTTGCATCAGAGGCCCAACATGCAGCGGGGCGGCGTGCAGCGCCAGGCGTTTGCCGTTGGGATTGACCTCCGCCCAATAGATCAAATTGGGATTGGGCTTGAAGACCAGCCCCTCCAGGTTGGCCAGCAGTTCTGCCAGGCGGCGGTAGAGACTGCCGGTGTTGCTGATCACCTCCTGGCCTTCTTCTGGCAGCACGCCCTCGTTGGCCAGGTTGCCCAGCCCCTCCTGAATTTGCCCCAGGTACTCCACCAGCGGCTTCAGGCTCTTGCTGGCCTCATCCCAGGCGACTTCCACCTGGTTCCAGATCGGCAGCGAGCGCGTCGCTGACAAAATCCGTTCTTGCTGCGCATAAGACCCCATCGGGCGGCCCTCGCGCAGTTCGAGCAAGAAATTGTCCACCGCGTTAAAAAAGTCTTTGGCCAGGTTTTCAAAGTGAAAAGCGACGTCGGTGGCCTGCTGCACCAGTTGGTTGACCGCGGCAAAATCGCTCGGCGCCAGGATGTCTTGCAGCATCGTCAGCATGCGCCCCAAGACGCCGGCGTTGGGGCCGCCCAGCTCCCGCATGGCGCGATCGATATCGTTTTGCGTCGCGTGGAAGCTGAGGGCGTTGGTCGTGGCATCCTCCAGGTGATGCGCTTCATCTACGATCAAGTACTCATATTCGGGCAGCACTCGCCCTCCGACGGAGACATCTGAAAGCAGCAGGGCGTGATTGACCACCAGGATGTGCGCCGACTGCGCCGCCTGGCGGGCGCGGTAAAAGGGACAGTTGCCGCCAGTGTGCTTCAGGCAGTTCTCGCCGGTGCATTGGTCGTCCTCGGCAGAGATGCGCATCCAGGCTTCGCCTTCGGCCGGCCCGTTCAGGTTGATCTTCGAGCGGTCGCCCGTCCCGCCTTGCTGCAGCCAGACGATCGTCTTCGCCAGCACGCGCAGTTCGTCCGGGGTTTCGGGGCCGCGCTTGCGCAGGTTTTCCAGCCGCCGCGGGCAGAGATAATTCGAGCGGCCTTTCATCACCGCCGCCCGCAGATCGACGCCCAGCGCCTGGCGGATGTCGGGAATGTCTTTGTTGATCAGTTGGTCTTGCAGGTTGATCGTGTTGGTTGAGACCACCACGCGCGCCTTGTTTTGCATCGCCCACAACGCGGCCGGGATCAGATAGGCGCGCGATTTGCCCGTGCCGGTGCCAGCCTCCACCAACAAGTGATGGCTGTTGGAGAGCGCCCGCGTCACCGCCCGCAGCATTTCCACCTGCTGTGGGCGGTATTCATATTGGGGCAGGCGTGAAAACGGGCCGCCATGTTCCAAAACAGAAGCAGCCTCATCCTCATTCAACGCGTACAGGGTTTTGTTGGCTTGCAGCGGCGTCGCGCCGTTCCCGTTTTGCTGCTCGAACAAAGGGCCAAAGAACCCTTTGCTCGTTTGGCGGGCGCTGATTGTCTCTTTGGAGCGGGCGCGCAGCGCTTCATAAAACGGGTAGTAGCCGCCCCAATTCGCCACATGATCCCCCAGGCGCACAATTTCCGCCAGGATGTGCAGCGGCAGTTTCAGGGCTTCGTCAAGGAGAACCTGGTAGATGGCGCGCGTCACCCGCGCGTCATCCAGGGCGCGGTGCGTGGCCGGCAGCGGGACGCCCATCGCCTGGCCCAGCGCCCCCAGGTTATAACGCTCCGCCGACGGCATCAAGATTGACGCCAGCTCATACGTGTCAATGTAATCGTTCAGGCCGGCCAGGTTGTGCTTCTTCAAAAAGGCGAGATCAAAGCGCACATTGTGGCCCAACACTGGCGCATCCCCGATAAAGGTTTTCAAATTGGCCAACACGGCGCGGATCGGCGGCGCCTCCCGCACCATCTGATCGCTGATGCCGGTCAGTTGGGTGATGAAAGGCGGGATCGGGCGGCCGGGGTTGATCAGAGTTTGAAACTCTTCTTCAACCCGCCGCCCGTTGAAGCGCACAGCCCCAATTTCCAGAATCGTGTCTGTCTGGGGATCCAGGCCGGTGGTTTCGAGATCAAGAGAGACAATCGAGGGCATGAGCTTTATTTCTGCCGGTAGACGGCCTCGCGCAGTCCCTTGATGTAGCCAATAGCGAACAAGCGCCCGATGGAGGAGTAGGATGGGTTGTCGTTGCTATCGCCTTCCATGGTTGGCACGTGATCGGGGCGCAGCACCCCCTCAAAGCCGATATCGCGATAAGCTTCCATGCAGGCGAGCATATCCGTCTTGCCGTCATCGTGGAAGGTTTCGACAAATTTCTCCGGCGTGCCGCGCACATCGCGGAAATGGGCGAAGAAGATTTTCCCTTGCTTGCCAAAGTTGCGGATCACGCCGGGCAGGTCATCGGTCATCAGTGTGAAGTTGCCCTGGCATAAGGCGATGCCATTTACCGGGCTGGGATACAGGTCGAGCAGGCGTTGATAGTTCTCAATGCTGCGCATGATCCGCCCCAGGCCGCGAATTGGGGAGAGGGGGGGATCATCCGGGTGCATCGCCAGTTGGACGCCGGCTTCTTCTGCCGCTGGTACAACCGCTTTCAAGAAGTATTCCAGGTTGGTCCATAGTTCTTCTTCGGTCACGATGCCATATTCGGTCAGCGGCGCGTTTTTCATCAATTCGTGGTCGTAGCTGGTCGCCAGCGCCCCGCCGCGCGCCGGCGCGGTGGTGGAAGTGCGCATCCAGTTCATCACCGGCATCCACTCATAGCACCATACCGGGACGCCCAATTTGCCCAGGTTGCGGATCAGCTCGATGGCGGTTTCGATCTCCTCATCGCGTCCCGGCAAGCCCAGCTTGGCCTTTGTCAACGGCGGACGGCTTTCCAATACCGCAAATTTGAACCCTGCGTCTTCGTAGGCGGTTTTAATGCGCACTAAGGGCATGTAAGCCCAGGGCTTGTCATCTTTGCTGGCTTTTTCCCATCCAGGGCGGAATTCCATCCCACCGACGACGTGTTCAATGCCGCATTGTTTCACCATGCGCCACAGTGGCGATGGGTGGGGCGATAAAACTTCAGCAATTTTGATCATAATATTTTCCTTTATAAACAGTGATCCCGGCGCGGCGAAAAATTGCGCTCTTTTCTCAGCAGAAAACACAATTTCCGCCTGCGCCTATTATAAACGGATTATAGCCTCTATTGATTAATGCTTTGACGTGCGGCGCATCATCGGCAAATAGACATAGAATCGGAGAAGCGACGACTGCGGCCGCAAAGCATAGTGTTGGACAGGCTCGCTTTCCAGGCTCACATAAGGCTGACTCGGAATGGGCGCTCTCTGCGCGCTCGTTTGCCCTATCGCCTGGTCGGTAATAATTACATCAATCGTATAGCTCGCCGCGGTACTTCCATACACTTCAATCTGGTAAACGCCGCTGATCGCCGCCTGAAAACGAATCACCTCATTCCCATCGCTTTGATTGCTGATCCAGGGTGGGGTAGCCGGGGAATCGGGCGACCAGATCGCCAGATCGGGATTGCCATTCATTGGGGTAACTTGAACCGTGATTTGCTGCCCTGCAGTTAGCGCATACCGGTAGATATAGGCATGGTTGGCGGCTATCGTTTCAGGCGCTGGCAGGTAGTTGATTAAAGCGCTCTTTGGCTCAAGCGAAATATTCCCAACCCCATCCATGGCCCAGGCTTGCAGGTAAATCGTCCCATTGGTGGGCGCCAGTCGCCACAGGTACTCGCTGCGACTGGAATCGTAATCCAGCCAACCGGAGGTCTGCAAAGGTATCCACAGGTCGCTGGCTTTGCTGTATTCATATTGAATAAACTGAATGAACGCTATTTTGCCTTCGCCTGCATCAGATGCAGTAGTATCCAGTGAAACGACCAGATGATCGGTCGAATTGTCGCCGCCATTGATGGTAAAACTGTCTACAACCGGCGCAGCCTCATCAGAACTGCGCGGCAAGATGGTCAGCGTGCGGCTGATCACATTGTTGTTTTCGACTGTTTCATTGATTTGTTTAAACGAGTCGATCACCGCATAGATCAGGTAGTCTCCTGGCTCGTTGGGCGTCGTCCAATAAACCCCATTGCTGTCTTGCGTGCTGGATGGCTTGACCATCGAGAGCCGGTCATCTCCCAGTTTGACGCCGCCATTTTGCGGATTGCCCAGGTAGAAACTGACGAAGACCTCATTGATCAGGTCGCTTCCGCCCTGGCGGTGAAGTGTCAGCGCTATCCGTCCAAACTCATTGGCGCGCAGTGTGGAAGGAACGCTCCACATTTCATAGGCGTAGGCATACAGATCGTCAACCGTCTCAGGCAGGATTGTATACCCCTGAGCGATCTCTGCATTGGAGCCATCCAAATTGATCACCTTCAAGCGATATTCGCCGCTGGGCAAACCTGATGGGATGGTGACGTACAGTTGGCTGTTGCTAAAACGGCGCGTCGGCAGATCCGCATCCCCCAATTGAGCCTTAACTCCATCCAGGAAATTGCTGCCCCGGATGGAAATTCTGTTGGGCGCGCCGCCTGTCCCCTGCCTGGGCAATACCTCGTGAATCTCTACCTGAATGCTGCTGGTAGGGGTCACGCTGGGGGTGTTCGTTGGGGATAGTTTAGGGGTGAGCGATTGGGTAGGGGTATGGGTGTGAGTCGCTGTTGGGCTATTCGTGGCGGTGGGGGTGGGAGTTTCGGTTTTCGTTGGGCCATTGGTAGGCGTCTCTGTTGGGGTGTTGGTAATCGTAGGGGATTCGATTTCCGTCGGGGTACTGGTAATGGCGGGCGTCTTTGTTGGGGCGGTGGTGATGGTGGGTGTGAGCGTTTCGGTGGGGGTAGAACTCTTCGTCGGACTTGGAGTAGGAGTTAAGGTAATGGTAGGCGTGCGGGTGATGGTGGGTGTGAGCGTTTCAGTGGGGGTTTGGGTGATGGTGGGCGTGAGTGTTTCAGTGGGAGTCTCTGTGATGGTGGGGGTCTCCGTCGGCGGGGGGACATAATAGTAGCCGAATCCAAAGAACGAGAAAGCGGATGTGCTGCTCATCATGGTCACACGGTTATGCGGAATGGAGCGGTTGGATACCAGTACCTCCCAGTCGCCGCCAGTGTAGTGATACACATACAGGGCGTTTTCGTCCATACTTCTGAGCTCGCTGACCGTCTGGCTGACATCGTTTTCGGTTTTGTTTACAGGGCTGTAACGAGTACCGTCTTCGTAGCGCAGGTTTACCCGATATCCCAGTCCTGGGCAATCGTAGGGGACTTCTCCTGGTATGACTTCATACATACGCCGGACGCGGTCGCTGGCTTCGACGACCTGGTCATTGCCATGCACTTTCATGGTAATCTGGCAGTTTGAATTGGTAGATGGCGTGGATACAGTCAGCTTGGCGTACCAGTTTTGCCGCGTACCGGTTGTATCCGTGTAGCCCCCTTCATCAAAGTAATAAAACATGCTGCTGCTGATCGCGCCAATCTGATGCATCTGGTAGCCAATCCGCGAGGATTCATCGCGTGGCGAGCGCAAATCGTCCATCGCATCAAATACGATGCGTGTAGTCAAAGAGGTCAATGTTGGTGAGACCACATCTGTAAAAAGGGCGCTGTTTTCGGGCGGCCAGGCTGCGATCACATTTTGATTGGCAGTATTACAGGCGTAAAGGTATAAACCGACCGGCGAGGCGCTGCCGGCTGCGCCGATTTCTTGTTTGTTGATGCGAAATTCAACATTGGTCTTGCTGGTATTGAGCAGGGCAGTCGAAGTAATGGGCGACCAACTCGACCAACTGCCCGCGGCAGCCACACTGCTGTGAAACCCATCGGATGGATTCATGCGAAACGCGTAATCGGGTTTGCCATTGCTATCAAAAGATGCGTTGCAGTAGTTCAGGTCAACAGTCGCGACGCCGGCGTTATTGTCGCCTGTATCCAGAGGATCTGTATCTACCATTACCACATACTGCGTTACCGTCGCCGTCAAAGGATAATTAACGCCGATGTAAAGATTATCGGCGTCCCAGGTAGCGTAATATTTCACCGTGTCGGCGTATTGAGTGTAAGTCAAGACGCCATCTGCGCCGCCAAGCACTTCGCCGGCCTGCCATTCAGTGTCGAGGGTGACGTTCCCATCCAAATCAATCGTGTGAGGGGTGGTCAAATAACCTTGCCAGCCAGTGTTCGCCGCGCCCGGGCTGCTGCTGACTTCGAGCGCCCAGTCGTAAGTGACGCCATCGCCGTTGGTGCGATTGCCGCTCCACCCGGCCATGGGATTTTTCAAACCAATGGAACGCCCGTAAGGGCCGTTGGAGAGGATAGGAAAATTGTAGCGGCTGTCGCCCGTGAGCGTCACCGGATTGAGGCCAAGGACGCCATAAATCAATTCCGCCGCGCCGCTGCTTCCCGCGTACAGCGCCAGGTTATCGCCGGTGTTGTCCAGGTCGAAAGCAATAGTATTCGGATTTGCCTCGCAATTGATCTCGGTGACGCCTGGCAGGTTGATGTCATTCTTAGAGACAATCGCATACCCTTTCGGAGCGATACTGCTTCCGGCTGGCAGGACGCATTGTCCTTCGCCGCTCAAGAAGGGAAAAGAATCATCGTCCGTCAGCGTCCACCCACTGAGGTCAATCGCATTGACGGTCGGGTTGTAGAGTTCGATCCATTCATCCACTTCCCCGACCGGTTTATACATAATTTCACTGATCACCACCGCGCCAAATACACCTGCCTGCACTGGCTGATAGGTTTGCATGAGCCAGCCGGCCAGCAGAATCAAGGGCGTCAACAAAGCGACCCATTTTAGGACATTTATTTTTACTTGTGTGTGTTGCATCAAGATACTCCTATCCAAAGGGTTGCAGAAAGGTTGAAATAATCGTTAATCATAACCGAAATGCCGCCGGATGCGGAAAGTTTCGCTCATTTTTGGCTAAATCAAAACATCCGCCAGGAACGTGGCGGATGTTGGGATGAGCTTTGGGATTGCGCCTCGACGTACCGTTTCACCTGCTTGCCCTCACTATACGTCTGTTGCTTCTTTAGGATCGCTTTGAGCATTTTGCTCGGTCGGTTTTTCGGGCGGCGAATAATTGTACTGCCCATAACGATATTGCAGCCCCTTGCCGCTGACCCGGTTGAAGACCACTCCTATCAGGCGCGCCCCGCTGCGTCGCATCTGATCCCTTACTGCCCGCGCTGCGTCTTCGCGTGTGCGCCCTGGACGCACAATCAGAATGACGCCATCTACCTTGGATCCCAAGACGGTGCTATCTGCTACCAGGTAAGGGGAGCCATCTACCAGGATGATATCGTGTTCTAGCTTAAGGTCTTCCAGCATTTGCGTCAAACGTTTGGAAGCCAGGAGTTCCGTTGGGTTGGGCGGCGGGCTGCCAGCCGAAATCACCTTTAACGGCGTATTTTTGTAGGTTTGAACCACTTCTGAAGCTGCCAGGCGATCGCGCAGCGCATCGCACAAACCGGGATGTTCCTCAATTTCCAGGGCGCTGTAAATATTGGATTGGCGTAAATCGCCATCTACCAAAACCACTTTCTTTTCTACCTGGCTCAAGCTTAGGGCGAGGTTTGTAGAAATGGTGGTTTTCCCATCGGCCATATCCACACTGGTGATCAACACGGTGCGAATCGGTTCATCAATGCTCACAAAATCCAGATTCGCCCGCAGGCTGCGGAAAGCATCCGAAATCGGCGAACGCGGCTGCTCGACCGTATAAGTGTAAGGGTTGGGGCTTGTCTTGGGGATGCGAGCAATGAAGCCCAGCACAGGCGCCTCAAAGATGCGCCGTGCGTCTTCCTCTGTCTTAATTGAACGATCCCAAAATTCCATCAGATAGACCATGCCAGTGGACAGTATCAGGCCAGCGGCGGTGGCAACCAGGATAATCAGTTTTTTATTGGGGCTGACCGGCTCACTAGAGAAGGTTGCTTTGTTGAAAAAGCTTAAAGTATTCACTGGTCTTCGATTGTTTAGCAGACTGCTGTAATAGCTTTGCAAAGAAGCCAGTTTATTTTGCACCGCCAAAAGATCGCTTTGGGCATTGGCAATTTGCACCGCGCTGGTTAATTTGCCCAATTCATCTTGTTTGATGCGGATTTCTTCGTTAGCCTTCCCAATCCCTTCTTGTGCGGCGTTCATCTCCGATTGAATGAAAGCCATCTGATCTTGATCAGATGCGGGGCTTTGCTTAATCAGTTGTTCAGCCAGGATATTCGCAGCGTCTTGGGCGCGCTTTGGATTCGTATCCAGCACATCAATTTGGATGAATGGCCCCTCCACAGGATTGGTCGCGTTGTAATTGGGTAGCGCGTGAACGTCGGGATAAATCTTATTCAACTCGTCCAGCGCGGCCTGCTGCAATTCCTGGTGCCAGACAAGCATGGTATAAGCCTGGGCCAGTTGGCGGCTCAATGCCAGATCGCTGCCGCTGGGGTTGCGTTCATCCAGACTGTGTCCGACCAGCAGCATGGCCGAAGATTGGTAAATCAGAGCCATCGGGCGCGTGACAATATAACTGATGCCGCCGGCGATGATTGTAGAGAGAATGATCAGCCACCACCACTTAAACAGAGGAGCAATAAAGTCTTTCAATTTCATGATTGCTATTCCATATATTCTTTGAAAAAGCTTTTCGGATACTATCTTTTTCGTCGTAGAAGAGTCACCAATAAAACAACTGCTACCAGACCGACCGATGGAAGAACACTTTTAGCAATCGCGCCGAGGTCATCCTCTTCATTGTTCGCAAGCTCCATGGCGTTGGGCGCGGTAGGGGTGCGCGCCAGCTTTGGGGTTGAGGAAGGGGTGAAGGTTGGGGATGCTGGTAAAGGCGAAGGCGCTAAAGTTTCTGTTTGATACAGTTTATCTTCCCGCGGTGGAGCATCTAACATCCGGTTTGTATACCAGATGGTGTAGTAGGCCGGGTTGGCATCCCACAGATGGCTGCGTGGGCGGACAAACCAGGCGACGTGCAGCTTATTTCCATTGCTAATCGCCACGCGTGGCCATTCAGGGGCGTCGCCATTAGGATAATTGACAATCCTCTCCACCTCTGTCCAACGGCCTTGATTCCAGGTTACATGGAGCAAACTTAAACTGGGGTCAGTCTCGGCGAGCCTTCCCGTGAAGATCAGATGCACTGCCCCTTTGCTATCTGTCTTCATCGCTGAAGCGTCTTGCCGCGTGTCGCGCACCCTTTGCTCACCCCACACATTTGGAATAAGACTGGGAGCGCTCCAGGTTTTGCCCTTGTCATCAGAAGTGATACTGTAATAGCGATCGTCGATCAGATTTACCCACACCGCAAGCAGCCGTCCCTGTCCATCCAGGGCAATCGAGGGGTTGCGCGCCTGGAGGATTTCGGCGTTGGTAAGTTGGAGGGGGGTCTCCCAGGTTGTTCCGCCGTCGGTGGAGCGTGTGTACAGGATTTCCACTGGCAGTTCTACTCCACCGAGCGTTCCCCCAGGTCCCGACTCCCAAACAACATGCACAGTATTGTCTTCATCCACCAAGACATCTGGCTTGGCGGCGCCGGCATTGACGACCGACACATCTTGTTGATCGGCCCAGGTTTCTCCGTGATCGTCCGAATAACGATGATAAAGATGATAGCAAATCCAACATTCGGACAACTGCACATTTTCAGTGTAAAACAAATGCAGCCGTTTGTTGTTATCCTGGATCAGGGTTGAAAAATACCCCATGTTTAAGGTGGAGATGCGCAGCGGTTCTTGCCATTGGCGCGCCGAATCAGAACTGCTGATCGTGCTGCGGGAGTAATAGACATACCGCCCGCGGAAGGTCATGTGAAAGAAACCGGCATTGTCAATCAGCATCTTTGGACGGGTGACTTCTACCCCAGAACTGGCTTGCAGCGCCAGAATGTCATTGACCTCAGCCCAGTTTTTACCGTCCTGGCTGGTCGTATAAAAGACGACATCGAAACCGTAGATGGGCGCGATCGTTGGGCTTAGTGTGATCGTTGGCGTCCGGGTTGGCCCGCCGGGGGTTATCGAGGGGGTCAGCGTTTGGCTTGGCGTCGCGGTGAACGTTGCGGCGAAAGAACGGGTGGCGGTAATGGTCGGTGTGATGGTTGGACTGGGCGTGATGCTGGGGGTTAAGGTTGGCGCCAGGGTTGGAAGGCTGATCCAACCCTCATACACATATCTACTTTGCGACCAGGCCAGGTGAACTTTTCCGTAAGCGTCCACCACCAGATCCGGGAACCATCCCGCCACCGGAAACTGCACAGGCGTTTCCCACACTCCCGTTTTGGCTGCGGAAGTGCGGGAAATCGCCATGTTCAGGCATAATCCTGCCAGGAGTATGCCGAAAAAAAAGCCGCGTAATTTCATTCTAGCTACTATTTAGAAACCAGCGGCAGGAAAAGATACAAATTGGGAATGCTCTCTTCCGCGATCGTCCAGGTCGAGAATGCCGTCACATTGGAATTTTCAACCCAGTTGTTCGTTGTATCGCGGCCGGTTACATCTATTTTTGTCCATTGCGCGTCTCTGCGATAGATGAGGAGCTGGTCTTCAGCCAGGCCGTTCAATTCCTCATCCTTGTAATGCAGGCGCAAGGTGGCTACAAAACTGCCGCCGCCGTTGGCAGTGATCGCATAGCTGCGGTTGATTGCCGTGCTGAAGCCGGCCGGTTGGTCTTTTGCCATGCGCACAGTGACCGCGTTCGGCGCGCCCTGGGTAAACCTGATTGTGGTATAGGGGTTGCCAAAGCAATAAGACACGCCCGCCGTAAAGCCGGCGCGCGCCACCGAGCCGATCACATCGCCGCTCCCGCTGCAAGCCTCGCCATCGCCGGCCAGGGTCAGCGTGAGAGCTGCTGTGTTTAGATCGCCATTGGTTAGCGCAAGCGCCCCATTGACCGTGACATTGCTGCTCAACGTCACACCACTCAGATTGTCAATTTCCAGGTTGTTGACTGTTTGTGGCAGCCCACTGCCAGTGACTTGGGCGCTGCCGCCGTTATAGAGATAGTTCGCGCCGGCGTTGAAACTGCGATCGCCGCTGACCTGGATATTGCCCGTTGTTCCAGAGGCGGTGATGCCAGCCGGCGAACCGATGACTAACGTCGCTTTGTTGGCCAGGGTGAAACTGCCCGTTCCACCGAGCGTGAACGCGCCCAAAACGAGCTTTCCATTGACCGCCGCCGCGCCGCTGACGGAGATATTCTTGCCGATCGTGACACCTTGCGGCGTGTTGATCGTCAGGTTTGCCATTGTGGTTGGCAGGCCATTCCCAGCCGCCTGGGCGACGCTGCCGTTGTAAATATAGCTTGCACTGCTGCTGAAGGTGCGCGTCCCGTCGGTTTGGATGTTGCCGCTTGCACCAGAGGCTGCCAGCCCACCCGCTGCGCCGACGCTAAGTGCAGCGCCATCTGCCAGGGTAAAGCTGCCCGCTCCGCTGACGATCTTGTCGCCAGTGCGCAAAACGCCATGGACCAGCGCGCTTCCATTCACAATCAGATTTTTGCTTAAGGTTACATCGGCCGCGCTTTCAATCACCAGGCTTTCAACGCTGTCAGGCAGGATGTCGCCAGTGATCTGAGACCCATTGCCACTGTAGATATAACTTGCCCCGCTGCTGAAGGTGCGCGTGCCAGTCACTTGAATATCGCCGGCGAGTCCGTTCGCCGAAGTGATCTTTAACACACCTCCTGAAGCAAGTGTAAAGTTGCCGCTGCCCTTGATCGCATGCCCATTGGTGTTTAGTGTCCCATTGATCGTCAGAGTATAACCCGCCAGGCTGTCGCGCAAGGTCGCGCTGTTGACGATGAGATCGCCGTTCAGAAGGGTCAGGACGCCATTAACGGTGAGATCATTGCTCAGGGTAACGTTTGCTGGATTGTCAATCGTCAAATCATTAACGATGACTGGCAGTCCACTGCCGGTTACCTGGGCTGCATTGCTCTTGTAGATATAGTTGGCCCCATTATTGAAACTGCGCCCGGCAGTCTGAATGCTGCCGCTTGCGCCCGAGGCCGCGATTCCGCCGGCTGCGCCGATTTCCAGGGTGGCCCCGCTGGACAAGCTGAAACTGCCCGCCCCGCTGATGATCTTGCTGCCAGTGTTCAGCCGACCGTTCACGGTGGCCGCGCCGGCGACTGCCACATTGGCGCTCAGTGTAACTCCATTCGGGTTGTCAATCGTCAGATTGTTAACCGCTGCCGGCAGGCCGCTGCCAGTGGATTGCGCGCTGCCGCCGGTATAAGTGTAGTTCGCGCCGGAATTGAAAGTGCGTCCGCCGCTGACCTGGATATTGCCCGTCGTCCCGGAAGCGGCGATGCCGTCCGGTGAACCGATCACCAGCGTGGCTCCATTGGCCAGGGTGAAACTGCCTGTCCCACTGAGTGTGGAAGTACCCAAAACCAGCTTCCCATTGACGGTTGCCGCGCTCGTAACCGCTAAATCACTGTTGATGGTCACGCCTTGCGGATTGCTAATCGTCAACTTGACGACTGTAGCTGGCAGCCCGTTTCCAACAACCTGGGCCGCGCTGCCATTGTAAGTGTAACTTGCGGCAGAGCTGAAGCTGCGCGTACTGGTTTGGATATTGCCGCTTGCGCCAGAGGCTGTGATGCCATCTGACGAGCCAATGCCCAGCGTAGCGCCGTCTTTTAACTCGAAACTGCCTGCGCCAATGATGACTTTATCGCTGGTGAGTAGAGTCCCGTTGACTACCACACTTCCATTCACGATAATATTGTTGGTTAAAGTCACCCCACTCTTGTTTTCGATCCGCAGGTTTTGCACCGGGTCAGGCAGGGTGTTGCCAGTTTCCTGGGGAACGTCGCCGCTGTAGACATAAGTTGCGCCCGGGTCAAAGTAGCGGTTTTGGGTTTGGATATTGCCCTGGTTGGCCGGCGGCATAGTAATCCCCTCGGGGGAACCGATGAAGAGGGTCGCGCCGTTGGCCAGGGTGAAGCCGCCGCTGCCACTCACAACATGCACGCCGGGGTTGAAACTTCCGCCGTTCTGGATGGTCAAATCATACGCATCAACGCCCAGATCGCACGCCAGCGTCGAGAGTCCTGTAATGTCAACACTGTTGCTTAAGGTCACACCAATTGTATTGTCAATGATCAAGTCTTTGATCACCGCTGGTAAGCCATTCCCCGTTACCTGGAGAGCAGCGCCGTTATATAGATAAGTGGCTGCTTGGTCATACGTGCGCATGGTTGTCTGGATGTTTCCAGTTAGCGTTCCAGGGATAGTGATTCCCTTAGAAGACCCGATTCCTATGGTCCCGCCAGGCTCCAGGCTGAATCCACCGTTGCCAGAGATCATGTTGTTGCCAAGGAATAAAACGCCAAACACCCTCGCCTTGCCATTGAGCGCCACTGTAATATCATGGCCGTTGAGGGATAAGACCCCATTTACCCTTGCTTCTCCATTGGCCGCAATCGCGAGGTTTTTTTGCAACGTGACCCCCACAGAATTGTCAATGATCAGCTTGTTGACCGTGGCTGGCAAGCCATTCCCGGTTACCTGCTCCGTGCTGCCATCGTAAATATAGTTCGCGGTTGTTGGGAAAACCCGGACGCCGGTCATCTGGACGCTGCCCGTGAGAACAGACGTGTCTGCCGGAAGAACTGCAATTCCATCCGGAGAGCCGATGCCCAGGCTCGCATCTGCTCCCATCGCAAAACGACCTGGCCCGTGGATAATGTGATCGCTGGTGAGTAAAGCTCCCTTGCCATAGATCCATAACCCTATTTCATTCCCTGCGCCTGTCATATTGGTGACAGTAATATCTGTGGTCAATGCCACCGTAACCGGCGTAGTAGCAGCTGAATCGCCAATGGTCAGGTTGTAGAAAACTGTCGGAGTAGTTCCACCGATGTTCTGGGTGGAGGGCGGTGTGGCGGGTTTGAAAGCGACCCGTCCACTTCCGGCAATGAATTCACCGTTGTTGATCCAGCTCCCGCTTACCGAGATCTGATTTGCCGTCGTGTTAACCAGGACGCCGCCTTGATCAAGGATGAGGTCGCCCTGGATCATCAGATTGTTTTGGTCGCTGCTGCTGGTGACGGTAATTCCTGATGTCACCTGCAGGGAGGGCAGTTTGTGAGTGACCGTGCCGCTGCTTGCTGTTCCAATGTAAAAGGTTGCCGGCGCATTATCGGGGACGCCGAATTGCACTACCCCACCCGTGATGGTTGAGGCTGCCAGGTTGCGATAGGATGGCCCTTGCGAGTTAGCGGTTTTAATAATAATCCTGCCGCCGCTCATATTGAAGATCGAAGAGGTGGAGCGGATGTCGAAACAGGCGCGTCCCGAGCCTAGACCTTGATCGGCCACGGTTAGCGTTCCCCCGCTCATTTCAAACTGGACAGCGGGAATGGGATTGATGGCAACATCATAATAAAACCCCCCGGAAATGGTCAGTGTACCGCCATCAATGACCAGGTGTGCTCCATTGTAATAGACCAACGAGTCGTTTTGATCAAGACCTAAGAAATAATTTCCCTTGCTGATGTGCAGCAAACCATACATTGGGTTGAGGACATTATCATTCGCGGGCGTCTCTCGTTTGGTGACGGTGAAATTTGGGTTGTTCAGCCAGAACCCAGTTCCTGCTGGAATAGTATAATTATCTACAGTAAGGACAGGGCTAGAAACCGCGAAATTCCCTGAGAGTTTGAAAATTCCGCTCCCCAGGGTTAAAAATCCCCCTTCCGAATCTTTCGACGAGTTTGCCGAAAAGTTTGCTGGCATGACCTCAACAATATTATTCGAGTCTCCACCGCTGTTTGCAACGTGGATGGCGCCAAAAGTGGTCCAACCACTTCCGCTCACGGTTTGGTTGCTTGCGCCGGCAAAAACAACTGTGCTGCTGTTATCTGCGCTGAAGTTCCCATTGCTGATCAAGTTTCCGGTGATCGTCAAAGTGCTGTTTGCATTAAGCGTTAGCGTCGCGTTGGCGTTAATCGTCACTCCCACGATGCTGGTTGAGCTGCCGATCAATGGAGAAAAGTTTGTCCCATTCGGAATAATGACATTGTCGCTTGCAGATGGCGCACTGCCGCAACTCCAGTTGGCCGCATCGGTCCAGTCTATACTGGATGTTCCAGTCCAGGTACAGTCGGCTGCATAAGCGGGCCACGCCGTTTGGCTGGCCCAAAAAACTGCTAACAGGAGCGCGCTAAATACAAGAAACCATGAACGTTTCATAGAGATACCCTTTCTACAATAGATGATGATTTTGTCAGCATTTGGTTTGACCACTTGACTATTAAATTGTATCATTGTTCATAAGTTCGCGTTTAGTGAAATCCAGAGTTTAGCGATAGATGGATGGAATGAAACAAGTGAACGGGTTAAGATAAAACGTGGAATCCAGGGTTAACTTGACAGCGCCGGAAACCAAAATACTGGCATTGTTGGTAATCACTCCCATAGTGGTTGTGGTCACTTGTGCATCGTAGGTCATGGTACATTCTGCGCCGGTTTCTAAGTTTCCCGACCATTGCAGTTGTGGAGCATGGCTGGCGTCCACCACGCCGCATGTTGCCTGCAGGCTGCCTGGGACATAAGTTAGCTCGCTCGCCAGCGTTGTATCCAACTGCGCTGCACTGCTGCTGCCCACATTGTTGAGATCAACCTGAAAATGGATGGTTTGCCCGAACCTGGCGTTTTGGGGAAGCGCCGAGAATGCGCTGGCGCTGAAGTCAGGAGAATCCGTGGGCGCCAGGGCAAGTAGTGTGACCACATTTTGCAAGCGGAACAGGTCGTATTTGGAGTAGAAGCTGATCGGTTCGGGCAGTTGGCGCGCCAGTGCCCCCCACGACTCTTTTAAAACCCAGGCTTTCACTTGAAACATGGTCCACGAAAGCGTTGGGCTGGTATACAAATGTTCGCCGCTGCCGGTAGTATGATGCGCCAGGTCGGTCAGCCACCACCACGGCATGTTGACCTCATACGAGTTCACCGCGTTCAGCGTTTGTGCGTAAAGCTGATCGTGCAGCAGGTTGATCAGCGAGGTAGATAGCGGATAGTCGCCCGACAATGCCTGGTAAGTCATAAATCCGACGCCCGAATCTACTTGAAAGGCGGCGTCCGAATACCACCAGTTCAATTGGCTGGGATCTGTACTGGCATTTCGCAGTTCGGCATGGTAGGGCACCAACTCATTATTATAAGGGCTGCTGACGCCAATGATATCCTTGTGATAGATGCGAGCGTCGCACGGGTCGCAATTTGGCATTTCTTTGTTCAGGCGAATGAACGCCGGCTTGCGCTTACCGGATGTATACAGGTCTGAGACAAACTGGTTCATTTGCACACGCGCATCAAGCGCTCGATCGAGAAATTGCTGCGCCTGGGTCTGCTCGCTGGTTTTCCCAAACTGCGCGGCGATATCGCGCATCGCCTGGGCGGCTTCAATCTGTGCGCCGATGTTCAGTCGCCCCACCCGCCAACTTTCGTACACACAGAACCCCATCGGCGATGGCTTGCAGTACGCGGCGTCCAGATAAGTAGTATTGAAGACGCCCCACAACATACTCCAGTTGTTTTGGATGCGCGTCCAATCCCCGGTCGCGTTGGCATAAGCCCACACAGCATAAAGGCGCATCCCCACCAGGTTCGGATTGCGTGAAGACCAAATATCCGTAACCTCTTCTGGCTGCTGGCAGTTCGCAGCGCCCTCTTGAACACCCGTTTCACCGAATACCAGGCATTGCACTACGCTGTTGGTATAGTAACGCGCCGTCAACAAGGTGCGATCAACCAGCTGCGCCAGATAGGTTTTCAACTGCGTCTGGCGTTCGCTGGAAAGGTAAGGATAAGCCTCCGCCAACACGCGCACCAGGTCGGCCTCATAACCATACACCTCCAGGCGAAATTCATTTTCGAGCATTCCATTTCCATCCGAGTCGGCCTGATCCCAACGGGCGGTAATCGGGGGGTTGTCGGGGCCAGCAGCAATCATATCCGCCACGCGCTGATCCACCTCCGTGCGTAACGAAGTCAGCGTGTGCAAACTCTGGCGAGGGTAAGTCAATTCGTACCGCCGGCGGTCGTAGGATGTAAAATCGGTCGCGGCGTTTTTACCCTGATCCGTTGGGCCTAAGGCGTAGAGCCAGCCGTAAGAAATGAAATACAGCCGGTTGTTCACCACAACCGGCGTGCTGGCGCCGGGGACGCCTCCCATGGTTACTGCGCCGCCATAGCGCCACAGGTGACGGCTGGGCAGTGGGCTGTGTGGGTCCATGTGCGAACCAAAATTATATCCGGTTGCGTCGCCATTGCTGAAGATGGCTGCCAGAGAGCTGTTTGTTGGCCGGTAGACCGCTACATCTTCGCTAATGGTATAGTAATAGTCGCTGCCCGAAAAAATGGCCCGCCCAACTTCATCCGTCCGTTTTTGAAATTCAGCCGCGCCGCCCCCAGCTTGCTGCGTGGTCAGTCCCGTCGTCAGGTCGATCCGTAACAGACGATCGTCATGATCCAAACCGTAGTTATGATCCACAGTTCCAGCGGCGGCTGGGAACCAGGCGCTGCCATCTGGGTGCAGCACGGGTTCGATCAACCCCCAATAGGGGATCGGCAGGGGAACATATTTTTTGTTGGTTTTATCCCATAAGTCTGCGCCATTGGTTGTATTCAAATAATACAGAGTGCGATAGGTAGGATGGACGCTGTAGTAAGAGTTCCACGTGTCCACTGGATTGGCGCTCGCTGCCGCGTCGGGATAATCTTCCACCGGTACATAACTGGTCACCCCGGCTTTCACAGTCACAAAGATCACTACTTTTCCATCGTCGGAGACAACCGGGTGGGTGTTGCGCATCCCCGCGCCGTTCAGTTTGGCGCTCCAGATCAGCGCCCCGGTGTCGGCGTTAGCCGCTCGCGCCATTAAATCCTCGCTGCCGAAATAGACCTGCCCATTGCTGACCGCCGGCGACGAAACGACAGGCGCGCCAGTCTGGATATTCCAACGTTTGCTGCCATCCGCGGCGTTCAGCGCGTACAGATTGCCATCATTAGAACCGATGTAGACTATCCCATTGACCACGGTTGGCGCAGACACCACTGCTCCTCCAGTTTGATATTGCCATAAGGTGCTGCCGCTGATTTTAGACAATGCGTACACCTTGCCGTCCAGCGAGCCAAAAATGATCCGCCCATCGGCGACCGCCGCGGTGTGCGCAATCGGCCCACCGGGGCGTTTGGGCAGCCATTGATCTTGCCCGGTGATCAAATTAATCGCGTGGAGATTGCCATTCATCGCCCCGATATAGGCAACTCCGTCCGCGATGACAGGCTGCACCTCTACCTCGACTCGTTCGCCAAAGGAATAAGCCCATTGGACATACAGCGGCCCCGTGTTAACCACCGTTGCAGAGGCGCGTCCGCTGTGGCTTGCATCATGTTGGTACATGGGCCAATCGCCGGCGGATTCCAAGTCAGTGGGCGTTGCTTCTGCTGGCGCGGGGCTTGCTGGCGCGGCGGCCAGGCTGTGGACTGGAACGAGATTGAGCAACAATACCCCAATGATGACAAGGCGTGCAATGGTGTTCATAGGTGCTATATCCTGATGAATTTTTTATGGTAGTTGCACCTGATAAATCTGCACTTTGGCAGATGAATAGCGCAGGATGAGAAAGTTATTTTGGATTGGGTCTTGGCTGCCTGATGCCTGGCTGGCCAAAGCGCGCTCGGCAGGCCCATAAAAGAGATAATCTATCCCATAGTTTTGCAGCGCTTGCCGTATTTCCGCCTCGTTTAGCTGCCCCCCATAATAACGCGCCGCCAGGTCGCGTTTGTTAAAGAAATCTACCGTTTGCGCCCAATGGCTCAGAAAACCGATTCGCCCACTCAAGCCTGGAATGTACCTGCCCACATCGTAAGAACTAAAGACCACTGAGTCAGCCGGTGTATTCTTTTCCAGCCATTCCATGGCGGCAATTTCATCCCGGTAGAGATAATAGGGGTATTGATAGCGACTTAAATCCAGAAAACGCCATGCGAACAAATAAAGATTGGTCAGCGCGCAAAACACTGCCACAGCAGTTAAAATGTGGCGTATTTTGAGGTTCGGCCAGCGTTGTTTGATTTCTGGGATGAAATAACCGCTCAACCCGAGGGCGGCCAACATGCTGATCGGTACCTGCCAACTATTAATCATGTGAATCTGAAAATCGGTGGGGATGTAGATCAAGACCCAGCCGACAATGAGCCAGGTCATCAAGAACAGGTTTTGTTGGATGCGCTCTGGTTTTCCGCCGCGCAAACCATCACGCAGCAGCAAGACAAAGGTTGTTAATGCGAACAGCAGCGGCGCGCCCATTAAGATCAGACTGTGCAGCAAATCGGGGCTGTAAACGCCGGCGTTGGTAAATTGCGCCAACACTTGTTTCCAAATCGGGTTCAACTGCGTCAACAGGACAGAATATAAAGCCGGCGGCCATGAGATTAAGCCAGTGATCAACATGGCTTTAAACCAGTACTGCGGCCAACGGCGGGTGATCAACCACAAAACCCCGGCGTAAGCGGTCGGAACGATCCAGACGATCAACAGGTCGTAACCATGCTGCCAGCCCAGGAACAGGGCGGTTAAGCCTGCATAGACTGCATAGCGCAATTGGCCGCGCCGTTCGCCGAGCAGCAGCAGGGCGATCACCGCCAGGATCAAGCCGGCTGCTTCGCTAAAATGCGGGTAGCCGAGAATGCACAGAAAGGAGTTGCCCTCGGCGACATATAAGTCTGCTGAGAACATCACGTCGGGTTGGCGCAGCGCGTATTTTAACACTACCAGCACCCAGCCAAACCCTGCGCCGCTGGCGATCAACAGAAAGGCGATGCGTCTTTGGGTGATCGATGAGAAAAACAGGGCGATAAAGGCATAGGTCATGCTCAAGAAGAAAGTCCCGGATATCCAACGGAACATCTGGTACACAATCGTATAATCCAGTCCGCTGATGCGTCCAATTTGCGCCAGCCCCCACCACAGCAAATTGAAAAACACTGGCGGATTTGGCTCAGAGGTTTGCAGATTCGATATCAAGGCTTGAGACTGGAACGCTTTATACCAGCTCAAATATTGGGCATGATCCGAAGAATTCAAGATAAACCCGATAAATTGCTGATCGGCCGGCGCTGAAAACCAGGCATAAGCATAAGGCAGCGTTGTGAGCGTCAAAATAATGGCAATCACCCAGGTTACAAAGCGTCCCTCGCGGGGTTCGATGATGGTGTCCATGGATACTTTCCTGAAGTTAAAGAAACTTGCTGGATACGATAACACTGAAGCAAAACGACAATTGGTGATAAATCATTTAATCGTCAGCGCCTGGCGGCTGATCTCCACCACCTGCTCACTGCCCCAGGCTAGATAACGCATTGGCGTTCCATTGGGCAAGGGGATAGATTGCAGTTTGAGATCGCTTGCGCCTGGCGGAAGCGCGACATCGTCGAACAGCACCAGGTAGTGAATCGGCGCCGCGAGGCGAACCGTTTCGCTGTCAATTTGGTAGGATAACGCCGGGAACGCATAGTCTTTAAGATAATAACTGGGCAGGCGAAAATTGCGCCCATTGGCAAGGATGGTGGTTTCAGCAGATGGAAAGTTTGCCCGGATAGACTCCAGGCGCATTGAGATATCTTGATCGTAGTTGTGAATGGCGTTCCAGGAAGGGGTTGTAAACAGCATGCGCTGATCGCCAAACAAGTATTCCGGCGCGGCCAGAAAAAACACCCCATTGACCGCCACAATCAGCCCGCTCAATCCAAGCCAGGCGCGCCGGGTGCGCGTAAGAGAGGCCAGCGCCGCTCCGGTGAGAAGGATATACCCTGGCAGGACGGTGAAGGTATGCCCCGGCTGCCGGATGTGGATCACCGTCAGGTAAAAGCTGCCCGGCAGAATCCAGGCTGCCATAACCAGCCAACGCCAATCCCAATCCTGCTTCCAAAAAGCGTTCAGACGTTGCCTCCAGCCAGGAGCCGGTGCAGTTCTATTCACCAAAGGCGCAAGCCTGTTTTGCAGCGTGCGCCAGCCGCCTGGCAAAGCGCGCCAGCCGGCCCAGGCCAGGGCAAGCAGACCAGGCCCCAGGGTATAGGTGAGATAAGCGCCAAAACGAACCACGAATTCCATTACTCCAAACAGGCTGCCTGACTCTTCGGTGTGCTGATTTTGCCACCAGATGAATTGTTCGATGTAGGCGCGCACCCCGCCCGTCCAAACCACCATAGGGATGGCCCAGAAGAGGACGCCAACCCCCATGAAAACGAATGACAGGAGAACCTTTTTCCACGGATAGCGGTTGAAGAATACGGCCAGCAGCCATACAGGAAAGAGAAAGACAGGTGTATTGGGTCGTACACCGCCCGCCAGGCCGAGCAGCAAAGCTGAAGCCAGCAGCGCTCCTGAGGAGCGCTTTTGCATCCGGTAACAGGCGTAAAGGATCGGCGGCACCCAGAAAAATTCCAATATATAAGAGAGCGCCACTTCCCCGTGGAACCACACCATTGGGCTGGTCAGCGCTAATAAGCCAGTGGTCAGCGCGACGCGGCGATCAAACATCTCCTCGGCCAACAGGTATAACGCGGCAATGCCCAGGCCGCTTAAGACAATGCTCAACCAGACAAGCGCGGCGTTATTTTCATGGAGAAAATAATTAAATAAACGCCCTAGCATAATATAGATCACGAATGGGCCAGGGGGGTGCGGCTGATGCAGGCGCAAATCATAATGATCGAGCGCCAGGGCGAAATTAACCGAATCCCAATGATTTAAAATTTGTGAACGAAAAGGAATGCGCGTCAAAATTCCCA
>CAIQJJ010000768.1 GCA_903872065.1 uncultured Anaerolineales bacterium
AGTCTGTTTTTACAGACCAAAATACCGATGTCCCTCTCCCCTCGACATCGGCCTCACCTTCCCCCCTCTTTCCCTCAACTCCAGGTCGCCCTGCTCTCGGTTTTTATCGGTTTGCCGCTCCAGCCAGCGAAACCTTGCTTCTTCTGCGCCCAATGATTATATGCACTTCCCCTCCCCTGTCAAGAGGAAAATGTTCACTTTTCTTCACGAAATTCACCGTCTATTACATCTCCATCCACTGATTTACTCTCACCCTGACTCCAGGTCGCGTTCACGCTGCGCCGGATCATCTGGCGATGCTCTTCCACCACATCTGGTGGGCACAGTTCGACAAACATATAGACTGTCAGGCCAAAAATCCCGGCGTCATCTAAGGGGCCAGGAATATCAAAGGGATTAATCATATAAATGACCGCGCCGATCGGCAGCAGCTTGATCCACGAACTTACCCGCGGGTCGCCCATCAGGCGCAAGACAAGCTTGAAATAATCTGCCGTGCTTTGCAGGATTCCGCCAGAGAACGGAACTTTTTGTGGGGATTTGTTATTTGCCATAGGACCTCCAACTTAATCTACGAGGATTGGATTGGTTAGGTAGCATCCTTTGCTTCAACCATTTCACGATACAAAAACCAGTTTCCCTTACGGTGATCCGCATCCTGAGGGGCGCGATCGTAATAAATCTCGTAAAACCTACCGTCATCGGTGCGCACCTGGAAATGAAAAACCCCCACTCCCCAAGACCCGCGTCCCGCCGCCGCTGCATGCGAGGGGCGCATATTCTTGGACATTCGTCCGCGACGAGCATAGTCATGCCATTCGGCCAACAGTTCTGTCACCCGATAGGTTTCCCCGCGCCAGACAAAAGCGTTGGGACAACAAGGTTTTTTCTCAAGCAATGGAGGTTGATCGAAAATCACCTCAATCGCTTCCTCGATAAAACGGTGCGCTGCCAGAGTCATGCGGTATTCTTAACTCCAATGTTCTTAAACCCGCTGCCACACTGAAAACGGCCGGCCTTGAGCGCAGCGGCCAGACTCGCGTCATCCGGCGGCAGTTCATCGAAAATATTGTAATAACTGCCCAGGCGCTCAGGCGCGTGGGCATCAGAATTACACAAAAGCGATATTTTCAAGGACGCCGCGATCTCCTGAATCTCAGGAGCAGCGCGAGGCGGGGTATTCGTAGAACAAATCTCTATCGCGTGTGGAGGAAAACGCGCAATATCTGCAGCAATCTGCTGGTGATAGCGAAATGGGTGCGCCAACGCCAGAAAACCATTTTTTTGCTGAACAAATTGCCATAAATCGGCATAATTCCAGGCTCGATTTTCCAGCGCTGCATCGTTCAACCCACACAGAATAAAATCCTCTCCCTGGGCAGTGATCTCAATCCCACCAAAGATACGAAAAGGAGCGTAACGCGCATTAAGATCATTCAATTGGTTCGCATCCACCAAACGATGGTGATCAGTAAAAACAATGGCGTCCAGGCCAGCCGCAACCGCCGCGCGCACCTGCTCTTCGGCTGTAGCGACCGCGCAGTTAGAACGTTCACTGGAATGGACATGCAAATCTATTTTGATGGTATGTGATTTCATGATTTCGTTTGCAGCCAGGCATTCAATATCCGGCGATAACTTTCGCTCAGATCTTCCGGCAGTACCCGCGTCTCCCCCACCGCGGACATAAAATTCGTATCGCCAAACCAGCGCGGCACGATATGCAAATGCACATGCGCGGCGATCCCCGCCCCGCCGGCCTCGCCAATATTGGCTCCTAAATTGAAACCGGATGGCTGATAAACAACTCGCAGCACCTCCACTGCTTGAGTCATTAACTCCATGAGTTCCGCGCGTGTTGGAGCATCCAGCAGTTCTAAAGAAGGTTGGTGCTCAAACGGCACCACCATCAAATGCCCGCTCGTATATGGATAGCGGTTTAAAATGACAAAAGCCCGTTTCCCACGATGTACAATCAGATTCTCCGGGCCATCGAGGGCCTTAGGCCGCTCGCAGAATACACAGCCATCTTCTTTAACGTTTTTTTGAATGTATGCCATACGCCAGGGTGACCAAAGGTGATTCATAAGCTAATTCGGAAGGAACTAAAATCGGATAGATTGGTTAATGATATTGTAGCAAACATTCTTCTTACGCGTAATAGTTGACATCCCGCCCTAACCCGTGTATCCTTTTGCTAAACGTCGATCGCCTTATTTTTCAGAGTCAATCCGTTATTTACCCTGTCATGCAGATTAATCTCTTTCAATCCCCTATGCCTTCCTCCTGGTCG
>CAIQJJ010000769.1 GCA_903872065.1 uncultured Anaerolineales bacterium
CGGCGAGATGGCCTGGCACGATATGAACGACGAGACCACCCTGCGCGCCCGCCAGATCATGGCGGACCTGGACGCCGTGGGCAACACCACCAAGGCCATCACCAAGGGCGTGGCCATCGCTTCGGCCGTCATCGCTGCGGTCAGCCTGTTTGCTTCCTATATTACGGATGTTGGTCGCGTGCAGGCTCAGCTCGGCATGCCGGTCATGGACTCGATCCGTGTCTCCAGCACCGGTGTGTTCATTGGCCTGCTGCTGGGCGGCGCCCTGCCCTGGCTGTTCAGTTCGCTTTCCATCCGCGCCGTCAGCCGTGCGGCTGGCTTGATCGTGGAAGAAGTACGCCGCCAGTTCCGCATCCCCGGCTTGATGGAAGGTAAAGTCCCGCCGGATTACGCCCGCGTGGTGTCAATCTCCACCAGCGCTGCACAGAAGGAGCTTATCCCCCTGGCGGTCATCTCGGTGCTCACCCCCATCGCCCTCGGCCTGCTGCTGGGCGTGGAGGCCCTGGGCGGCTTCCTGGCAGGCATCATCTTGTGCGGCCAGCTCCTGGCAGTGTTCATGTCCAACGCCGGCGGCGCCTGGGATAACGCCAAGAAAGCCATCGAAGATGAGCCGCGCGACCTGGCCAAGAACACCGGCAAGGGCTCCGAACGCCACAAAGCCGGTGTGGTCGGCGATACGGTCGGCGATCCTTTGAAAGACACCGCTGGCCCGGCACTCAACCCGATGATCAAAGTGGTCAACCTGGTCAGCCTGCTCATTGCCCCCATCATCGTCAAGTACAGCCAGCTGAATGTTGGCGTGATCGTGGTGATCCTGGTGCTCTTCGCCGCCGTTGGCTGGGGTATCATGACCAGCAAGAAACCCTCCAAGCCGATCGCCTCCACTTCATCCGGCGACTGATCCGGTCTGCACGGTAAAAACACAGGGTTACCCCTGGCAGCAGCTGCGCCAGGGGTAACCCTTTTCTTTTTCATCTTGCCGCGCTGATTGTGATCAAGGTTCTCATCCCCATGTGAATTTCGTGACAGGATCTATTTTTTTCCTTGCATGTTTTGAAAGATTAAGGCATACTAAAGGGTAGGGAGCACTCAACTATGGCAAAAATTTCGCTTCGGTCTTACAATCGTGAAATTGAGCGGCTGATCAATGCAGACCAGATTACTGAGGCGCTCGACCACTGCCGTCATGTCCTGATCTTCTATCCCAAGCATATCGATACCTATCGCTTGATGGGCAAAGCCTTCCTGGAAAGCCAGCGCTACGGCGAGGCGGCGGATATTTTTCAGCGCGTGCTGTCCTCCATCCCCGAGGACTTTATTTCCCATGTAGGGATGAGCGTGATTCGCGAGGACGAGGGCAACCTGGAGGAGGCCATCTCCCACATGGAGCGCGCCTTCGAGCTGCAGCCAGCCAATACCGAGATCCAGTCTGAGCTGCGCCGCTTGTACAACCGGCGCGACGGCGTCGAGCCCCAGAAGATCCGCCTGACTCGCGGCGCACTGGCCCGCATGTACTTTCGCGGCGACCTGGTGAACCAGGCCATCGCCGAGCTGCGCGCCGCACTGGTAGAAGAACCTGATCGCCTCGATCTGCAGGTGCTGATGGCCCGCGTCTACTTCCACGACGGGCAAAACGTTGAAGCAGCCGAGACCTGCAACAACGTTCTCAAGCGCCTGCCATTCTGCCAGGAG
>CAIQJJ010000770.1 GCA_903872065.1 uncultured Anaerolineales bacterium
CAGGACAGGCGACTGAAGTCGCCACTACAAGGAACCTATTTTCGAGCTCGCTGCGCATTTACAATTTGTGCGCCCCGTGCCGTGAGACTGAAGTCGCCACTACAAGGAACCTATTTTCGAGTCAGAAAGAAGCGTCCATCTTATTCACCAAGAGCCACGCCGGCGCGGTAAAGCGCCAGGATATTCTCCAGCGGCACATCTTCTTGAAAGACATGCGCCGGCGAAAGGATGTACCCGCCCTTTTGGCCCAGGATGCCGATCAGCCGGCGCACTTCCCGCGCCACGTCTTGCGGCGCGCCGTTGGGCAAGATTTCCTGCGTGTCCACCCCGCCGTAAAAGGTCAGCCGGTCGCCAAATTCAGCCTTCAGGCGCTCTGGCTCCATGGCAAAGGCGCGCGGCTGGATGGGGTTTAAAATCTGCACCCCGGCCTCAATCAGCGAGGGGATCAGGGTGTAAATGCTGCCGCAGGAATGGTGGAAGAATGCCGCCTCGGTGAAAGTGCGGATATGGGCGATGCGGGCGGCAAAATAGGGCTTGATCAGGCGCTCGAACATCTTCAACGAGAGGAACGGCCCGGTCTGCGTGCCGAAGTCGTCGCCGGAGGTGGTGTAGTGGATGTAGCGCCCGACCGCCCCGTAGTAGATTTCGTCGAGGCGCTTCTGGTAGTTCAGGATGATCTCGAAAAAGCGGGCGACGAATTCCGGTTCGCCGGCCAGGCGGTAAAGGAAATCATCGAAACCGCACATCCAGCAGCCCAGTTCGAAGATGCCATAGTAGGGGTGTCGCCCGCAAACCACGTAGGGCGTCTCTTCGTAGAGATAGCGCGCCCGCTCGCCCAGGGCGGCGATCTCCTGCGCCGGCAGGCGGGCGGGATCGGGCCAGGGATAGCGCTCCAGGTCGTCCAGCGTCGCCCCGGCCAGCGGGCGGCCGACCGCTTCCCAGTGATGGCCGTTGTGCTGGTAGATGATGCCCCAGGTATCGGCGTATTCCGTGGCCGAAATGCTGCGCTGCAATACGTTGGGGGGGCTGAGGATGCCGCCCACGCAGCGGACGTCAATATCCAGCGCTTGCAACACCGCCTCGTCCAGCGCTTCGCCGTCGCCGCCGGTTGGCAGTCCCAGGAGGCCCGCCAGGCGGCGCGGATTGCCCTCCATGGTGGTCATATCGGTGGCGTTGAGATCCATCGGCGGGCGATCGACCTCTTGATGGGAGAGGCTCCGCGCAAAACGTTCACGATAAGAAAGTTGGGAATGGCTCATACATTAATCTTCGTCCAGCAGGGGAAACTCGGTGATGCGCAAATTGGTGCAGCCGTAGGGGATGAGCGTCAGTTCTTCGAGCGGTTCGTCCGAATGGGCCGGCGAACGCGGCGGCCGGCCGGCTGAACCATTCTCCATCTGCCACTCCGCCAGCTTGCGCCCGCGCACCGTCGCTGTCACCGGCGCGCCGGCCGGGGAGAAGGGCGTCTCGCCCACCGCGTGCTGCGTGAAGGTCAGTTCCTCTTCCAGCTTGCCGGCGTGCAGGCGCAGACCGTAATTCCAGGCGGAGCGGGGGAGAACCTCGTAATCGGCGTGCGGGGGTTCGCGCCCGGGGACATCCTGGTTGATCTGCCGCCACTCCTCGGCGATGCGCAGGGCATAGACCAGCGGCCCGCGCCCCACCGCCGTCCCGTGCGCGCCGGCGATCAGCCGCGCCGGCATGGGGAAGACTAACTGGAGGGTTGTTGCGCCGGCCCATTCCCGCTCCAGGCGCAGGAAGCTGCCCGCCGCGGCGGCCAGCGCCGGCTCTTGCCCAACCTGCAGGGTCGCGGCGCTGGCCCAGGCCGGGATGCGCAGGTGCAGCGAAAAGGCGACCGGCGCCGAGGTGGACAGGCGCAGCGTGATCGTCTCGCTGAACGGGTAATCCGTCTCGACCTCGACCACAACCGCCGCCCCGTTGATCTGGGTCTCGACGCGGCAGGGGGCGTAAGCGACCGCCGCCAGGCCCTGCGCCGCGCCCATCCACAAGTGGGATGCGAACTTCGGCCAGCCCTGGCTCAGGTTGGCGGTGCAGCAGCCGAAATTGGGCTGCAGGCCAAATAAGTTCGATTCAGGGCCGTTGGTGTTCCACTCGCGCCCGTGCAGCGAACATTCCACCTGGTTGACCTGCTGATCGTATTGGTGCGCCCACATATTCGGCGAAAAGGTGGCCGGCAGGGCGTTGTAGATGACGCTCTCCAGCCGGTCGCCGCAAGAGGCCTCGCCGAGCAGCGCCGCCAGCCACTCCAACGAATAGGCGAACTCATTCACCGCGCACAGCTCTGTGCCTTGCGTGGGGCTGGTCCCCGCCAGGCATTCGTCGCCGGTGAACATGCCTGTCGGCATGCCGTGGAAACGATCCAGCTTCTCCAGCATGTCGAAGGTCGCCGCCCGCTCGGCCTCCGCGGCGCTGATCCGCCGCCACAGGGCTTGCGCCTTGACCGCCATCGCATTGTTGACCACGTGACTCATGTAGCTCCAGCGCCCGTGCGGCGTGGCCTCGGTGTACGGCCAGCGCTGAAAGAAGCCGCCCCAATCGAAGCCCTGCGCCTGGATTTTCACCGCCAGCTCCAGCAGCCAGTCTTGTGGACGGTGTTCATGCAAATAATAAATGGCGATCAGCCCTTCGAACCAGCGGAACTGGCCCCAGTTGAAGAGTGGGCGGGTATCCACCAGGCGGTCGAGATAGCGCAGCGCCTGCTCAATCGCCAGCAGCAGGCGCGCTTCGCCCGTGGCGCGATGATATTCCACCAGGGCCTTCAAGACCAGCAGTTCCGCCCACAGATCGTAATGCGCCGGCGGGATCCGCCGGCCGCTGTGTGCGTCTTCTTCCACCGGCCCGAGCCATCCGTCCGCCTGCTGGCGCGCCAGGATCTCGTCCACATAGCGGCGCGCTTTGCCGATCAGCGCCTCGTCTTCCAGCAAAAAGGCCAGCGGGATGAAGCCATCCAGCCAATAGGGAGCGCGTTCCCAGCCATCTGCCTGGCCGCCGAACCAGCGGCTGTCGCGCACATCCGGCCAGAATTCATCCAGGCGGCCGCTTAAGCCATCTGCCTGGATGCGCAGTTGGCGCAGCAGCCAGCCGCGCGGTTTGACCTGCCCGGTTGGCAGGGGTTGGTAAATGAGAGGGAGCAGTTGCATCTTATTTCCTTTCGTCTTGTTAGGGGCAAGTATATATCATTTTTGTAAGGCGAGCCCCTCAGGTTTTGACCTTGACAATTCTCGAAGCAAGCTGTATAGTTAAGTGAGCTTAAATATTTAGAAAGACAAAAATTTTAGAAAGACAAAATATGCACTCTGCTGATCCATTTGTCGCTGCCCTGGAGACCTGGGTGGAAGCCTTCATGCGCCGCTCGATGCGCCACTTCATGCGCTATTCCAGAGAGAGCGGCCTTTCCATGTCGCAGGTCGGGGCGCTCTTCCATATTCACCGCGAGGAAAACTGCGGGGTGAGTGACCTGGGGGATAACCTGGGCGTAAGCAGCGCCGCCGCCAGCCAGATGTTGGAGCGCCTGGTGCAGCAGGGGCTGATCTTGCGCTCGGAGGCCCCCAACGATCGCCGCGCCAAGCAGTTGGTCTTGACCGAGAAGGGCCGCCAGGTTGTGCAGGAGAGCATCCACGCCCGCCAGGGTTGGTTGAACGACCTGGCTGCTATGCTCTCGGCGGAAGAAAAGGCGCAGGTGATCGCCGCCCTGGGCATTCTGTTGGAAAAAATCAACCGCCTGGAAGAAACGGCGGACTCAAAATAGTTTGGAAAGGAAAGTGTTTCTATGCTGCGATTGTGGCGCTATTTAAAACCTTACTGGTTGTTAATCTTGCTCAATATCCTGCTGCTTTTTGTGCAGGCCAACGCCGACCTGGCGCTGCCCGACTATCTCTCGAAGATCGTCAATGTCGGCATCCAGCAGGGCGGGGTGGAGAATGCGACCCCCCAGGCCATCCGTCAGAGTGAGATGGAGCGGGTGTTCCTCTTTGCCAGCGCCGAGACCAAAACCCTGCTGACCGAGAGTTATACCCTGGTGGACAGCCAATCCGCCGATTACGCCTCTTCTCTCAAGAGGTACCCCGCCCTGGAGAAGGGCCCGGTCTATCTCTTGAAAGCGCTCGACCAGGCGCAATTGGACAAGCTGAATACGGCGATTGCCAAACCGCTGTTGATCGTCTACACCTTGGAGCAGGCGCTGGCCGACCCGGCCAAAGCCGCCCAGATGGGACAGAGTTTCGACTTCTCGCGCCTGCCGCCCGGCGCAGACCTGTTTGCCCTGCTAGGGCGGATGCCGGCGGCGCAGTTGACCCAGATGACCGGCGCTTTCGATGAGAAGTTCGCCAGCCTGGGCGAGAGCATGTTGAACCAGATGGCGGTCGGCGCAGTGCGCGCCGAATACACCGTCCTGGGCGTGGACGAAGCCGCCGTGCAAAATGACTACATTTTGCGCATGGGCGGGATGATGCTCTTGATCTCGCTCCTGGGCGGGGTGTGTACGGTGATCACCGGTTGGTTGGCGGCGCGCACCGCGGCCGGCATGGCCCGCGATCTCCGCCAGGATGTCTTTAAGAAGGTCGAAAGCTTCTCCAGCGCCGAGTTCGACAAATTCTCCACCGCCTCGCTGATCACGCGCTCGACCAACGATGTGACCCAGGTGCAAATGGTCACGTTTATGATCCTGCGCATGGTCTTCTTTGCCCCCATTATCGGCGTCGGCGGCATCCTGCGGGCGCTGGGCAAGGGCGCCTCCATGTGGTGGATTATCGCTGTGGCGGTGGCCGCCCTGCTCGGCCTGATCTTGATCGTCTTCTCCATCTCGCTGCCCCGCTTCAAGATCATGCAAAGCCTGGTCGATCGCCTCAACCTGGTCACGCGCGAGAATCTCTCTGGCATGATGGTCATCCGCGCCTTCAACAAGCAGGAATTTGAGACGCAGCGCTTCGACAAGGCCAACCGCGACCTGACCGACACTGGCCTGTTCATCGCCCGCGTCATGGCGACAATGATGCCGGTGATGATGCTGATCATGAATGGCATTTCGCTGCTCATCATCTGGGTCGGGGCGCACCAGGTGGCTGAATCCACCATGCAGGTAGGCGATATGATGGCCTTCATGCAGTACGCCATGCAGATCGTCTTCTCCTTCCTGATGCTGTCCATGATGTTCATCTTCCTGCCGCGCGCCGCGGTTTCGGGCGACCGCATCGCCGATGTCCTGGAAACCGGCCTCGCCATCCACGATCCTGAGTCGCCGCGCGCTTTTCCGCAGCCTTTCGTCGGGCGGATCGAGTTTCGCGACGTCTCCTTCCGCTACCCTCATGCGCAAGATGACGTGCTGTGCAGCATCTCTTTCACCGCCGAGCCAGGCCAGACCACGGCTATTATCGGCTCCACCGGCTGCGGCAAGTCCACCCTGATCAACCTCATCCCGCGCTTTTACGATGTGACCGGCGGGGCGATCTACGTGGACGGCTGCGACGTCCGCCAGGTGCGCCAGACCGATCTGCGCGACAAGATCGGCTATATCCCGCAAAAAGGCCTTCTGTTCTCCGGCACGATCGAGAGCAACCTGCTCTACGCCGATAAAAACGCCGGCCCGCCGGCCTTGCAAGAGGCGGCCGAGATCGCCCAGGCCAGCGAGTTCATTTTCTCCCGCCCGGAGGGGCTGAGCGCCGAGATCGCCCAGGGCGGCGGCAATGTCTCCGGCGGGCAAAAGCAGCGCCTGGCCATTGCGCGGGCGCTGGTCAAGAAACCGCCCATCTACATCTTCGATGACAGTTTTTCCGCGCTGGATTTCAAGACCGACGCCGCTCTGCGCCGCGCCTTGAAAGAAAAGACCGGCGACAGTACGGTCTTGATTGTGACGCAGCGCGTGGCGACGATTAAAAATGCAGACCAGATCATTGTGCTGGAAGAAGGCGGGCTGGTCGGCAAAGGCAAACATCACGAATTAATGCAAACTTGCGAAACGTATCGTGAAATTGCGCTCTCGCAGTTGAGCAAGGAGGAATTGGCATGATGCACAATCCAGGTTCACAACGCGGCCCGGCCCGAGGCTCGTCCAGGGGCCCGATGGGCGGCGGGCGCGGCGGCGGCCCGATGGCGATGATGAAAGGCGAGAAGGCGCGCGATTTTAAAGGCACAATGTTAAAGTTGATCGAATACCTGGGAGCGTATAAGATTTCGATCCTGATCATGATGCTGTTCGCCGCCGCCTCCACCGTCTTTACCATTTTCGGCCCGAAAATCTTGGGCAAGGCGACCACCAAATTGTTTGAAGGGGTGATGGGACAGATTTCGGGCAGCGGCCAGGGGATTGACTTCGACTACATCGGCCAGATCATTTTGCTCACGCTCGGTTTGTACGCCGTCTCGTCGTTCTTTGCCTACATCCAGGGCTGGATCATGTCCAGCGTGTCGGCGGACATCACCTACCGCTTCCGCCGCGACATTGCCGCCAAGATCAACCGTATGCCGCTCAGGTACTTCGACGGCACCAATCACGGCGAGGTGCTTTCGCGCGTCACCAATGACGTGGACACCGTCAACCAGACCTTGAACCAGAGCCTATCGCAGATCATCACCTCGGTGACGACCGTGATCGGGGTGCTGATCATGATGCTCTCGATCAGTTGGCAGATGACGCTGGTGGCTTTGCTGACTGTGCCGCTCTCGATGCTGGTCATTGTGGTGGTGATCGGACAGTCGCAAAAATACTTTAAGCAGCAGCAGGATTACCTGGGGCATGTCAACGGGCATGTCGAGGAGATGTACGGCGGGCATGTCGTCATGAAAGCCTTTAACGGCGAGGCCGACAGCGTCCAGCGCTTCGACGCGCTCAACCGCACCCTGTACAACGCGGCCTGGAAGTCGCAGTTCCTCTCTGGCCTGATGATGCCGATCATGAACTTCGTCGGCAACCTGGGCTACGTGGGGATTTGTATCCTGGGCGGCTACCTGGTCATCCAGGAGGCGATCTCCCTGGGCGACGTGCAGGCCTTCATTCAATATGTGCGCTCGTTTACGCAGCCCATCACACAGATCGCCAACATTTCCAACATTCTGCAGCAGACGGCGGCTTCCGCCGAGCGCGTCTTCGAATTTCTCAATGAGAAGGAAGAGGTCGCCGAGGCGGCCGACCCGCTCAAGCTGGAAACCATCCAGGGACATGTCGAGTTCAAAGATGTGCATTTCGGCTACAGCGAAGAGAAGATCATCATCAACGATTTCTGCGCCGAGGTCCTGCCGGGGCAGCGCATTGCCATCGTCGGCCCGACCGGCGCCGGCAAGACGACAATGGTCAAGCTGCTGATGCGCTTCTACGATGTCAACCGCGGGGCCATCCTGGTGGACGGCCACGACATCCGTGACTTCAGCCGCAGCGACCTGCGCAAAATCTTTGCCATGGTCTTGCAGGATACCTGGCTCTACAACGGTACGATTATGGAGAACATCCGCTACGGGCGCGCCGACGCCACGGACGAGGAAGTGATCGCCGCCGCCAAAGCCGCTCACGTCGATCATTTTGTGCGCACGCTGCCCGACAGCTACCAGATGGTCTTGAACGAGGAAGCTTCCAACGTCTCGCAGGGGCAGAAGCAGCTTTTGACCATCGCCCGCGCCGTGCTGGCCGATCCCAGGATTTTGATCCTGGACGAGGCCACCAGTTCGGTAGACACGCGCACCGAGGTGTTGATTCAGCGCGCCATGAGCAGCCTGATGCACAACCGCACCAGCTTCATCATCGCCCACCGCCTGTCCACCATCCGCGACGCGGACTGGATTTTGGTGATGAACAACGGCGACATTGTTGAGCAGGGCAAGCACGAGGAACTGCTGCAGCGCGGCGGCTTCTATGCTGATCTGTATAACAGCCAGTTTGAGAGCGCGTCGGGATGAGGCGTGTTGCGTGTAGCGTGTTCCGTTCGCGGCCGCGCTGAAGGCTTTGGCAGACCTCCTACGCCAGCCGGGGCCATGTCTGGCAAAGGCGTCTCGCCGGCAAAGGTACCTGTCAGCCTGAGAAACCTTTCGGGTCTTTCAGGCGGCGTTTGTTGGTATAATACGCAGCAGGTTTTCTCAATATTCAACGAGCTTTTGCAGAAAAGGACAAAAAAACATGGAAACTACTCCCCAAACCCAACCCACCCGCCAGGCCTGGATCACGCCGCAGGTCTATGATTTAACCGCCACGGATACCCAAAGTGGAGTGCCTTCTCCGAGTGAAGGAAGCGCGTCAGGGAGGCACTACGGTCCGGTACCATCTTAACATTCTCTGGTTTTGCTTGTCCTAAGCAAGCATATCCTCAAGCGCATTTGCGCTGCCACTCCCGCCGCTTACCCGAAAGTACGACGAAATTGATTTCGTCCCCCCCGGCGCACGAAGCGGCGTTTGTTGGTATAATACGCAGCAGGTTTTCTCAATCTTTGATGAGTTTTTGCAGAAAAGGAGAAAAAACATGGAAACCACCCCCATCCGCCAACCCTGGC
>CAIQJJ010000771.1 GCA_903872065.1 uncultured Anaerolineales bacterium
GCGCCGACGCGGACGCGGTGGGTGGTGGTGGCGGCGGAACCGGTGACGGATATAGATATTACTGCGGCGGACGCCCTGGCGGAATTGGATCGCGAGCTGCAGGACGCCGGGATCGAGTTGTGTTTTGCTGAGATGAAAGACCCGGTAAAAGACCGTTTGAAGCGTTATGGAATCTTTACCAAATTGGGCGTGGAAAACTTCTTTCCAACCCTGGGGCAGGCGGTCGATCGCTACCTGGCGGTGCATGGCGTCGAGTGGCGCGATTGGGATGAATAAACGGTTGTGGATTCTTGGGGCTTCGTGCTACAATCTTTTAAGTGCATGCTGAAAAGAGAGTCGCATGCAGTGAGCAGCAAACAAGAGATTTGTCATTGAAAGGAGCGTTCTATGGCAAAGGATAAAGGAAAGAAAAAAGCTGAAGATAATGGCAAAAAGGATCGCAAGGAGAAGGGGAAAAAGAAAGCCGCAGAAGCCGAGCCCAATGCGACCGCCCAGAACGGCGCGGAGATGAAAGCGAATGCGCCAGCCGCCGGCGGTGAAGCCAAAGGGACTTCTGGCGGGGCTGAAGAGCCGAAGAAAGACCCTCCCAAGAAGATGAGTACGCAAGAATATGAAAAAGAACTGGGCAAATTGCAGATCGAGTTGGTGAAGCTGCAAGAGTGGGTGAAATACAAGGCGCTCAAGATGGTGGTCATCTTTGAGGGACGTGATGCGGCCGGCAAAGGGGGCTGCATCAGTCGCATCACCGAGTGCCTGAATCCACGCTACTGCCGCGTGGTGGCCTTGACCGCCCCAACCGAGCGCGAACGGACGCAGTGGTACTTTCAACGCTATGTGGCGCATTTGCCGGCGGCCGGCGAGATCGTCTTGTTCGACCGCTCCTGGTATAACCGCGCTGGTGTGGAGCGGGTGATGGGCTTTTGCACCACGGATGAGTACAGCGAATTCTTACGTTCGTGTCCCGAATTTGAGCGGATGTTGGTGCGTTCGGGCGTTATTGTGGTGAAATACTGGTTCTCGGTAAGCGACCAGGAACAGGAGCGCCGCTTCCAGGATCGGATTGATGACCCCACCAAGCGTTGGAAGTTAAGCCCGATGGATCTGGAATCGCGGGCGCGTTGGGTGGAATATTCCAAGGCCAAGGATGAGATGTTCAAGTACACCGACATCAAGCAAGCTCCCTGGTGGGTGGTGCATTCGGATGATAAAAAGCGGGCGCGCTTGAATTGCATCCATCATTTGTTGAGCACTGTGCCTTACGAAGACCTGACGCCTCAGCCGATCGTGCTGCCGCCGCGCCAGGTGGATGGCGGCTATGTGCGGCCTCCGATCACCGATCAAACCTTTGTGCCGCAAATCTATTAACTTGGGAATTTTATGGCGCAAGCAACCTTCTCTTTTCCCCGTGGGTTTTTATGGGGCGCGGCGACTGCTTCCTATCAAGTAGAGGGGAACAATGTGAACAGCCAATGGTATGCCTGGGAGCAGGACAGTCGGCATATTTTAAACGGCGCTAAGGCTGGCCTGGCCTGCGATTGGTGGGGCGGCCGCTGGCGGGAGGATTTTGACCGCGCCGCAGAAAGCAGCCAGAACGCGCACCGCTTATCCATCGAGTGGAGCCGCATTCAGCCGGCGCCCGATCGGTGGGATGAAGACGCTCTCGATCGGTATCGTGAAATGCTGCGCGGGCTGCAAAAGCGCGGGATGACGCCGATGGTGACGCTGCATCATTTCAGCAATCCTTTGTGGTTGGAGGAGAAAGGGGGCTGGGAAAATGCAGAGTCGGCGGCGCATTTCGAGAAGTTTACCCGCAAGGTGGTGGAAGCTCTGAAGGAATATGTGAGCTTGTGGTGTACGATTAACGAGCCGAATTTGTACACGACCATGGGCTATATGCTCGGTGTTTTTCCACCGGGGAAAAGAGACCTGCGCGCTGCCTATCGCGTGATGGTCAATCTGACGCGCGGCCACGCCGCGGCTTACCGCGCCATTCACGCCATCCAGCCGCAGGCGCGCGCCGGCATGGCCTTGAATTATCGTTCGATGATCCCTATGCTCAATTGGTCGCCGCTGGATCATTGGGTGCGCAATGCGTTGGCCTATCAATACAACGATCTTTTTCCGCAGGCTGTAAAGCAAGGGGTGGTGCGCACCCTGTTGGGCAATGTCAAGATTCCTGAGGCGAAGGGGGCGCAAGATTTCCTGGGCGTTAATTATTACACGCGCGATCTGGTGCGTTTCAACTTGTTTCGCCCGGGCGAGTTGTTTGGGGAGCGGCGTTACGATCCCAAAGCCGAACTCAGCAGCACCAAATTCCTTGCCAACCAGCCTGAGGGGATGTTCGATGCGTTCAAATGGGGCTTGCAGTTTAATGTCCCCATGATCGTGACCGAGAATGGGATGGAGGATCCCGATGATCGTTTGCGCCCGCGCTATACCATCCAGCATTTACACCAAATTTGGCGGGCGATCAATTTCAATTGGCCGGTGAAGGGTTATTTTCACTGGACGCTGGTGGATAATTTTGAGTGGGAACGCGGCTGGACGCAGCGTTTTGGCTTATGGGAATTGGACCCGGAAACCCAGGCGCGCCGCAAGCGTCCATCCGCCGACCTGTTTGCCACGATCTGTCGCGACAATGCCATCTCATCTGAGGTGGTCGCCAAGTATACGCCGGAAATTTTTGAGCAGATGTTTCCCAACTGATTGGCGGTGTGTGGGCGCACAGGCTGACTATGCTGCACTGGCGCCCAGTGTAAAGTAAAACACTGCCCCCTGGTTGGCCTCTGCTTCAGGCCAGATGCGCCCGCCATGCCGGGTGATGATGCGTTGGACGATGACCAATCCAATGCCTGTGCCGGGAAATTCTTTTGCACTGTGCAGGCGTTGGAAAGGGGCAAAAAGCTTGGAGGCGTAGGCCATATCGAATCCGACCCCATTGTCGCGCACAAAATAGGTGGGCGACTCGCCTGGCTGAAGAGCGCCGAACTCGATCCGCGCCGTCTCGCGCTGACTGGTGAATTTGCAGGCGTTGTTGAGCAGGTTTTCCAGCATAATGCGCAGCAGGCGCGCGTCTCCTTCGGCCAACAGATTGGCGGCGATTTCAAATTCGAGCTGGCGCTGTGGATTTTGTGCTTTTAGCTCTCTGGCGATCTCTTGCGCTATGGCGCTTAAGTTCACCGGCTGGCGAGTCAGTTCGGCGCGGGTGATCCGGGACAAATTGAGTAGATCGTTGATTAACTGCTCCATGCGCTGCGCCGCGTCTTGAATCCGTAAAAGGTAGATACGGCCTTGATCATCCAGGCAGGTCAGGTAGTCGTTCAATAAGATATTGGTAAATCCATTCAGAGAGCGCAAGGGGGCGCGCAGATCGTGGGATACGGAATAAGAGAAGGCCTCTAACTCTTGGTTTGCTGCGGCAAGCTGATCAGTGCGTTGGGCGACGCGCTGTTCCAGTTCAGCGTTGAGCGTCCGCACTTCTTCCTCAGCCGCTTTTTGGTCTTCGATGACGCTGAGCAAAATGCGCCGCGCTTGTTCCGCCTCGCCCAATAATTGCTGCAACCTGGCTTGATTGGTTCGCATTTTCTCGCGCGCCTGGATGTTTTCGGTATTGTCGTGCATGATGCCAAAGGCGAATTTCATTTCGCCGTTTGCCCCGCGCACCGTGTCGGCTCGTTCCCAGAGCGGGAAAAGCTTTCCACTGGCGTCGTAAGCCTCTAACACGCCTTCCCACGACATCCCCTGCGCCAGCGCTGGAGACACTTCTTGATTGAGGACCTCAATCGATCCAGGCGGATAGAGTTGGCGATAGTTGATTTTCTGCGCCTCTGCCAGGCTGCGACCAAAGAGCCTGGCGTGGGCGGGGTTAATATAAATCAATTGTCCGTTCACATCGCTGATGGCAATGGCTTCTTGCGAAGCTTCGATGATAGATTTAAACAGGGCAAGTTCATCTTCTGCCTGTTTGCGTTTTGTGATATCTGAGATGATTACAACCGCGCTCCAATCTGGCAGCGGGCTGGCCACTGCGCTGACGCTGGCCCAGATCATCTCTCCTGCCTCGGTTTCAACGCCAGTTTCAATGTTCAGCGCGCTGGTTGCGCCTTGGAAGACACGTGTGCTGGCATATTCTTCGGCTGGCATCAAGGACCCATCCGGTCTGAAATAGCGCCGTTTGAGGTGATCGCCGTTTGCCAGGCCTTGCGGAGAAATGCGCAGGATGTCGGCAAGGGCGGAGTTGGCCTTAACAATTTGACGCTCCCGGTTGAGCACCGAGAGACCGACCGGCATTAAGTCGAAGAGCAGTTCCAGTTTTTCATTCAAGATGCGGTACTGCTCCTCTCTTTTGCGCAAGTCGTCCGTGGTCAAACGCAGGCGCTCCTGGCTTTGCAGCAGTTCGTTGGTGACTTGCTCGCGCCGCAGCGGGTTTGTCAACAGTTTTCCCAACAGAGCGCTTCCAAACGGATAGATCAGCAAGACAGGCAGGCTGAGCTGACTGAGCGTTTGCTGGGCGGTTTCCTTAGGCAGGGTGAGCATCAGCGCCAGCATGGTTAATGTGGTTACAAGCCCGAAGACATACAGCTCTTTCCAGGAGATTTGGACCAGGTCGCCGCGACGAAGTCTGCGCCAGAGGATGCCTATTAAACCGGTGATGAGAATGACTGATACGCCAGTATAGACGCCCGTCCCTCCTAGCAGAATGCGGTAAGCTGCAGTGATGAGGATGGCGATGGCGGTGGGCATTGGCCCCCAGAAAAGGCCGGAAATACTGAGCAAGACAGAACGCGTGTCGAAGATGACGCCTGGAACTAAGACCCAGGGCGTTTTCATGACGATCAACCCCATGCAGCCGATGATGACGCCTAAAACCATCTGGGATTGCCAGTTGGCGCGGGGGCGGTAAAGCCTGGCGATATCGCAGATCAGCGCCGTCGCCAGCAGCAGTGCCGCGTTATGGAGCAGCCCAAGATAAGATGGATCATTCATCTGGATTCCATTCCCTCGACGCTGGAGTAGCGCGGCGGTTTGCCGGCTTCGGTCAGAAGTTGGTTTATTTCAAGCTTTAGCTCAAGGATGCGACTCTCGCGTCCCAAAGTAATTGCTTGCCAGCGGCGGAGTTCGTCGAGTTGTTCGTGAATCTGCATTTCAGCTTGTTTGCGCGTCGTGATATCCTGAATTTGTGAGACAAAATAGAGTGGGCTGCCTTGTTCGTCGCGCACCAGGGAAACGCTCAAGAGGGCGTAGATGACCTGGCGAGACTTGTGAAAGTAACGCTTTTCCATCTGGTAAGCCTGGATTTTGCTTGACAGAATCTGTTGAACATTCTCCAGATCGGCTTCCAGATCGTCGGGGTGGGTAAGTTCCTGAAAGGTTTTCGTTTGTATCTCGGTTTTTGAGTATCCCAGGATCTCACAGACCGCCCGATTGACTTTGAGCCAACGCCCGTCCAGGGCAACCAGCGCCACACCAATCGGGGCGTATTCGAAGGCATTGGAGAAGCGCTCTTCACTTTCGCGCAATGCTTCTTCGATCCGTTTGCTCTCTACAATGGTTTGGATGCTGGCGAGAAAAGCGGTAATCTGGCTGACGTCGTCGGCCCCATAAGGGGTTGCGCGATTGGCTACCGCGGCCACGGCGGTGATTTTGTGATGGGAAAAGAAGGGAACGACCAGGAGATTGGTCAGGGGGACGTGGCCTTCTGGCAGCCCTTTTTTGGCGGGGTACGCATCCTGGTAATGGTTGAGAATGAATGTCTCGCGGCGACGGATAGCTTCGGCCCAGACGCCGGCCTCGCTGATTGGATAGTGCTGGGGTTTATTTACCATCGAACAATCCTTCATCGCCTCGCCAGACCAGGAATGGATGGTCATGACAGTTTCATCTTCGTTAATAAAGCCATAGAATCCATACGCGCTGCCAGTCATGCGGGCGATTGTGGCCAGGATATGATCGGAAATGGTTTTGATGTTCGCTTGTTCGAGGGATGTGACGCTCCATAAGGCTTCCAGTTTGACATAAGCGGCTTTCAAATCCATTTCCGCCTGTTTGCGCGCCGTGATATCCTGGCCGAATGCATGAAAATGGCTGAGCTGCCCGTTTTCATCGAAAAAGGCGGTATTGGTCCATTCTTGCCAGGAGAGCGTACCATCCGAATTCACATAAGGTTGTTCGTGAGTTTCGCTAGGAGATTGAGGGGATAATGCGGCAAGTTTTGCTTTGACAAGGGCTGCATCCGGTTCAGAAAGGAATTCGTAGAAGTTTCTTTCAGTCAATTGGGCCGGCGTCAGACCAGTGACTCCTGCCAGGGGCCGGTTCGCAAAAAGAATGGCTCCATCAGGCCGAAAGATGGAGACATACAGAGGCATGCTGTCAAAAAGATGATGATAAACGTTTGCGGCGTTGGAAGAGTCTCCTGCGAGTTTATCCTCAGCCAATGAGGTATTGACTGGCCTATGCGTAGATTTTAATTGAACTTCCATAGACGGTTTCCTATCAATAGATGGAGAGGGTCTTTTGAGTTTACCATTTCTGTGCAGTTCGGCAAAGCTAATCAAGAGACTTCCAATAAATTTGTTAGGAGGGTTTGGTACAATATACTCGCGTGGCGCAGAAGCCAGGCGCGAAGATAAAACCTGGTTTGCGGTGCGCCAGATACAGTAAATGATAGGAAAAGTTTCTTATGTCTCGAATTTACAACAGTGATGGTCTTGACCGTGATGGTAGTTTGAACCGCCGCAGCCGGTATCTGGATGCTTTGCAGGAACGCGTGTTGGTATATGATGGGGCGATGGGGACGAATTTGCAAAAACAAAAGCTGACGGCAGAACATTTTGGCGGCGAGCGCACGAACGGTTGCAATGACTATTTGGTGATCACTTATCCTCAGGCGGTAGAAGCAGTGCATCGTTCGTTTCTTGAGGTGGGGGTGGATGTGATTGAAACCTGTACCTTTCGTTCAAACCGGCTGACCCTGGGGGAATATGGCCTGGCTGAACGCACGGTAGAGATTAATCGGGCGGCGGCCAGCCTGGCGCGGCGCCTGGCGGATGAGTACGGGGGCAAGTTGGTCGCAGGTTCGATCGGCCCTTCGGGCAAACTGCCCTCAGCGGATGATCCAGAGCTTTCGGCGATCACCTTCGATGCTTTGGCGGATGTGTTTCGTGAGCAGGCCCTGGGCTTGATCGAGGGCGGCGTAGATGTGTTATTGATCGAGACTTCGCAGGACATTCTCGAAGTGAAGGCGGCGGTCGTTGGCATTCACCAGGCTTTGCGGCAAAAAGAGATCGCCCTGCCGATTCAAGTTCAAGTCACTTTGGACACCACTGGACGCATGTTATTGGGAACGGATATCGCTGCGGCGCTGGCGATTTTGGATGGCCTGGCGATTGATGTCATTGGCTTGAACTGCTCTACCGGGCCAGAGTATATGCGCGTCCCAATTGCTTACCTGGGCGAGAATTCACGTTTGCCAGTTTCTTGTATCCCCAACGCCGGCCTGCCCCTGAATGTGGATGGCGAGGCGGTTTATCCGCTGCAGCCAGAGCCTTTTGCCGCTGCGCTGACGGAGTTCGTTGAACAATATGGGGTGCGGGTGGTAGGCGGCTGCTGCGGCAGTACGCCGGCGCACATCCAGCTTTTGGTGGAGAAAATCAGGCAGTTGTCGCGCGAAGGCCGCCAACCCGCCTGGCCGCGTCCGCTTCAACCAGCGGCCGGCGGTCAGTTGGCCTCGGCCACCCGATCGGCTGCCATGCAGCAGCAGCCGGCGCCTTTTCTGATCGGCGAACGCTGCAATGCGCAGGGCAGCCGCGCGTTTAAGAAGCTGCTGCTGGCCGAGGATTACGACGCCATTTTGCAAATCGCGCGCCAGCAGGTGGATTTCGGCGCGCATGGAATTGATATCTCTACGGCGGTGACAGAGCGTCCCGATGAGGGCGAGTTGATGCGCCGCGTGGTCAAGAAATTGTCTTCCGGGATTGAGACGCCGCTGGTGATTGACACTACCGAACCAGAGGTGATGGAGATTGCTTTGCAGACCGCGCCGGGCCGCTGTTTGATCAACTCGATTAACCTTGAAGCCGGGCGCGCCAAAGCCGATAAAGTCTTTGCCCTGGCGAAGAAATACAATGCGGCTGTGCTGTGCCTGACCATTGACGAGGTGGGCATGGCGAAAACTGCCGCCCGCAAGCTGGAAGTGGCGCAGCGCATCTACGCTATTGCGGTCAATGAGTATGCCTTGCGCCCGGCAGACCTGGTTTTTGACGCCCTGACGTTTACGCTGGCGACTGGCGATGCTGAGTTTTCGCAAAGCGCGGTGGAAACTCTGGAAGGAATCCGCCAAATTAAGGCGGCTTTGCCAGGCGTCTTGTGCTCTCTGGGGGTCTCTAATCTTTCGTTTGGGCTGGCGGCGCACGCCCGTCCCGTGCTCAATTCGGTGATGCTGTATCACGCGGTGCAGGCCGGGTTGGATATGGCGATTGTCAACCCGGCGCATGTGACACCCTACGCCGATATTGCTGCGGAGGAACGTGACCTGGCCGAAGATTTGATTTTCAACCGTCGCGGCGACGCTTTGCAGCGTTATATCGAACATTTTGAAAAGCTCGGCGCCCCGGCGCGAGGCGAGGCGCGCGGGTCGGCCGAATCACTGGCCGGGCAAAATTTGAGCCAGTTAAGCGCCGCGGCGCGGCTGCATTGGCGCGTCTTGCATCGTCATAAGGATGGGGTGGAGGCGGAGATTGACGCGCTGATTGAGGAGGGGGTGAAAGAGCAAGCCGGTGAAGTGGCTGACCTGGTTCGCGCCCGGCATGCGAGCGCGATTAAGGTGTTGAACAATGTGCTTTTGCCGGCGATGAAAGAAGTGGGGGATAAGTTCGGCGCCGGCGAGCTGATCCTGCCCTTTGTATTGCAGTCGGCGGAAGTGATGAAGAAGGCTGTTGGGCATCTGGAAGGCTATTTGGAGCGGCAGGAAGGTGTGACCAAAGGCACGGTTGTGCTGGCGACGGTGTATGGGGATGTGCATGATATTGGCAAGAACCTGGTGAAGACGATCCTGGTTAATAACGGCTACACGGTGATTGACCTGGGCAAGCAGACCCCGGCGGAGGTGATTATCAACAAGGCGGTGGAGGTGACCGCGACCGCGATTGGCCTCTCGGCGCTGCTGGTAAGCACTTCAAAACAGATGCCGTTGATTGTCAATGAACTGCATCGCCGTGGCTTGAAGTTCCCGGTCTTGGTGGGCGGCGCGGCGATCAACCGCCGCTTTGGTTGGCGCATTTTGTATCCTGACGAGGCCGCTAAACCCTCCCAGGTGGTGAATGCCGTTTATGAGCCGGGCGTCTTTTATTGCAAAGATGCCTTTGAAGGGCTGAGTGTGATGGAAGCGCTGATCAAACCTGAGGCGCGGGCTGCCTTATTGACGCAGCTTTACGCAGACGCGGCGCGTGAGGTGGGGCGAACGACGCCGAAAAAAGAGGCGGTTGGCGCGCCTCGCCGCTCGAAAGTGGTCTCCAGGCCGTTGTTGGCGCAAGCGGATCAGGCGCAGGGGGCGCGGCAGGTCTCTTTTGGGCGGCGTGTGGTGCGCTCCATGCCGCTTGAACTGGTTTTTGACTGCCTGGCAGTGAATGAGCTTTACCGTTTGTCTTGGGGGGCCAAGAATACCCACGGCGAGGAATGGAACCGGCTGAAAGCAGAGTTTGACGCTCGCCTGGAGCGGATGAAGCGCGAGGCGCTGCGTGAACCGTGGTTGAAGCCGCAGGCGGTCTATGGCTTTTGGCCGTGCCAGGCGGATGGGGATGATCTGATCCTCTATGCGCCGCAGGCGGCGCAAGGGGATGGGCGGCCAGGGCAGGAGATTGCCCGTTTTCATTTTCCTCGCCAGCCGGCCGGGGAGCATCTGTGCCTGGCGGATTACTTTGCTGCGGTGGATTCGGGGCAAATGGATGTGGTTGGCTTGCAGGTAGTGACGGTGGGATCGGAAGCTACCGAACGCTTCGATCAGTTGCAAGCCGCGGGGAACTATGCTGAAGCTTATTACTTGCATGGGCTGGCAGTGCAGACGGCGGAGGCAGCCGCGGAGTATTTGCATCGCCATCTTTGCCGTGAATTGGCGATCCCCGAAGGACAGGGCAAACGCTATTCATGGGGCTACCCGGCCATCCCAGACCTCGAAGACCATCGGCTTGTCTTTGATCTGCTGGCGGCAGAGGTGGAACTGGGGATGAGCCTTTCTCCGGCCTATCAGCTCATCCCTGAACAGTCCACTGCTGCCATTATCGTCCATCACCCGGAAGCGAAGTACTATTCACTTGGCGAAGGGCGGGTCGAGCAACTGCTGCGTTGATGCAGGCTATTTGTTTTTGCAAGGTTTTTCTATGACATCCACTTTTCTTTCTGTGCTTGCCTCTTCTCCTGTCCCTCTGCTTTCAGACGGCGCCATGGGGAGTATGTTGAATGCGCGCGGGGTGGGTTATGCGCAGTGCCTGGATGCGCTGAATTTGAGTCAGCCGGCGCTGATTGCCGAGGTTCATCGTGGGTATATCGAGGCCGGGGCTAATGTGATTCAGACGAATACTTTTGGGGCGAATCGCTATAAATTGCAGTTGCATGGATTGGAAGATAAGGCCGCGGCGATTAACCGCGCCGGGGTGGAACTGGCGCGGCGGGTGATCTCGGCTTCGTTCAAAGAGGTTTTTGTCGCCGGCGATGTGGGGCCATTGGGTGTGCGCCTGGCCCCTTTTGGTCGGGTGCAGGCGACCGAGGCGCGGGCTGCTTTTCGTGAGCAAATCACCGCGCTGGTTGAAGCCGGGGTTGATCTGCTGATCTTGGAAACCTTCAGCGATGTGCAAGAAATTCTGGAAGCGGTCGCTGCCGCGGGCGAAGCGGCGAAAAACCTGCCGGTCGTGGCTTCGATGACCTTCACGCGCGATGATCGCACCCTGCTGGGCGATTCGCCGTACAAGGCGGCGCGTGCTTTGTTGGAAGCGGGGGTGGATGTGATCGGGGTCAACTGCTCTGGCGGGCCGGCGCAAATTTTCCGCATTCTCAAGCAGATGCGCCAGGCGGCTGCGGAGGCGACTGCTCCTGAGGGGAAGGCGCAGCCTTATTTTTCAGCCATGCCAAACGCCGGTTGGCCGGAGCAGGTCGGGGGGCGAATAATGTACCCGGCCAACCCGGAGTATTTTGGCGAGTATGCCCTGGCCTTTTGTGAACTTGGCGCGCAGTTGATCGGCGGCTGTTGTGGCACGACACCTCAGCATATTGCCGCGATGCGCGCTGCTTTGGATCGCGAACCGCGCGGCTGCAGTTCGCTGGTCATGGAATCGGTCGAAGTTGCTGAGCCGGGCGAGGCGTCCAGCATTCCACCTTCGCAGTTAGCGCAAAAGCTGGCGGAGGGGAAGTTCATCGTCTCAGTGGAGATGGATCCGCCGCGCGGCCTTTCGACGCACAAGCTGATCGCTGGAGCAAACCTGTTGGCCGAGGCCGGGGCGGATGTGATCAATATCGCTGACAGCCCGATGGCGCGCATGCGCATGTCTCCCTGGGCGGTGTGCCATTTGATCCAGCGCGAGTTCAACATTGAAACCGTGCTGCACTTTCCAACCCGCGGGCGCAATTTGCTGCGTGTGCAAGGAGATTTGCTGGCGGCGCACGCGCTGGGGATTCGCAATGTGTTTGTGGTGATGGGGGACCCAACCGCGGTGGGCGATTACCCGGATGCAATGGATAATTATGATCTGGCGCCTTCGGGCTTGATCAAACTGATCAAGCAGAATTTCAACGCCGGGCGCGACCATGCCGGCGGCGAGATCGGCCAACCGACGAACTTCTTTGTGGGTGGGGCGTTGAATCTGACCGCCCAGGATGTGGAGGGTGAGATCAAGAATTTGAGGCGCAAAGTGAAGGCCGGGGTGGACTTTCTGCTCACGCAGCCGGTTTACCAGCCCGAGGCGGCAGCGGCTTTTCTGGCGCGTTACCAGGAAGCCCATGGGCCATTGACGACGCCGGTTTTGGTTGGAGTGCTGCCGTTGTATGGGCTGCGCCATGCAACTTTTTTGAACAATGAAGTGCCGGGCATCTCCATTTCGACGGAAATGTTCCAACGCCTGGAAGCCGCCGGCAGCGACGCGCCGCAAGAGGGGGTGCGGATTGCCTTGGAATTGATCGCGCAGATGCGTTCGTGGGCCGCCGGCGTCTATGTCATGCCGCAATTCAGCCGCTACGACCTGGCGGCGGAGATTATTGAGGGGGTGCGTGGCTAGCCGCCCTCAGGCGCGTTCCAGACCACTTTGATCTGGGTACCGTGGCCGGGTTTTGAAGTAATTTGAACATTGGCGCCGATCAGCGCGCCGCGCTCTTGCATTCCCACCAGGCCAAAATGTTTGTTGGTCAGCAGCCAGGTGAGATCGATTTTGTCACTGCCAGCAAACCCTACGCCGTCATCTTGGATGGTCAGTGAAACAAAATTTGGCTCTAATAGGCCTTGAATTTGGATCTGGCGCGCCTGGGCATGCTTTAAAGCATTTTGGCAGGCCTGTTGGGCGATGCGGAAAATGTTGAGTTCAACATTGGGGGGATAGCGGGGGACTTGAGCAGTACTCCAATCCATCTCTGGTTGCAATTTAATCTTGACCGGTAGTTGATCGCTTGACTGGTTTTCGATGTCATCTGCAAGGTCGTAAAGCCCCATGCCCAGGCCTTTTTCCAGGGTGGGTGGGCGCAAGCCGCTGATCATATTTCGCACGGTCTGCGCGGCGGTCTGATATGCTTCGTCAAACTGGGATGATTCAAATGTTTCTTCGACCTGCATCGCCAGCACCGCCAGTTGATTGAGGACATCATCGTGCAGTTCGAGCGCCAGCGCCTTGCGTTCAAACTCTTGTCGCTCGACGTTCATCTGGTAGAGGGTCTGCAAGCGTTCCGTTTGCAGAAGATTGGTGATGGAGACGGCCAGATAACGATCTTGAAGATACTCGATTTGTGGGGTGTACAATTCCCCGTATTCCATGATGTTGTGGAGGGCAATCGCAACCTGCGTGGCAATCGCTTCTAAAGTCTCGATCTCCGCATAAGTGTAAGGACGATCGGTCCCATCTTGATTCGGCTCACGCTGCCCAAACATCCAGACGCCAATTTGTTTGTGTGAAAGTTTGAGCGGCAGCGCCAGCCGTATCCAGGGGCATGGCTGATCTTCTTGGGATGAGTCGGCAAGGGGGCGGTATTGTCCGAGCAGAGGGAGCAAGTTTGGGTCAAGACAATCTTTGGGAATCTCATCTTTCTCCACACCGATTCGATGGATAACCTCGGTTTGCTGCTTCAGGTTTGTTTGCAGCAGGGCAGATTGGCGAATGGCAAGGGCGGGCAGAATTTCGTTTTGCAGCAAAAGCACCAAAGAAGAGATGTTCAGGCTGGTGGTGATCGCTTCGCGGTAGTTTTCCGTTAAAGCGATGGGCGGCGGCGGCATTCCCAGAATATATTTTGTGACCCAATTTCTGAAATGTGGATAGATCAGCAGCGAGCCAATCCCGGCCAGGAAACAGATGGCTGCTTCCATGAAAAGATCGTTAATGGGAGCAGCGAAGGCAGTGTTGATGAAAGAGAGGGATATGATGGAGATTGCCAGCAGGAGATTGGCATAAAAGAGCATTGCGACCCAACGATTGGCGCGCAGTTCGGCTCTGCCCAATTGGGCGCGGTAAATGGCGTAAAAGTAGCCGACAGGGATCATTGGCAAGGTAATGGCGTTGATCCCGGTGTCCCAGGGGATTTGCCCTAACCTGGCGCTGGTTTCAAATGCGAGGAATGGCAAGGTGGCGCTAATTGCGAAGCCGGCCAGGAGTTTGATGTCCCGGCGATGCGCAGGATGGAAAGCAAAATGGATGATGAGCAAATTTATATTGATCAGGATTGCGCCGGCCAGGCCAAACCGGTGAGCATCGGTTGGCAGCCATCCCAGGCCCTCCGCGATTGCCATGATGGCAGCCAGGGCATAAATTCCTCGCGTTACAGACGGAGGCAGCGAGCTTAACGGTTTGGGAAACACCCATTGCAGGTGAAGGTAGATGGGCAGTGAAAGCCAGATGATGATTCGCTGGAAGACCTCGCCTTGCCAGGGATCATTCAGCATGATGACTTTGGTGAGTAAGTAGAACGCTGCCAGGTAATTAACGGCAATGATTAAGCGCCGTTGGATATTTGGGAGCGGCAGCAGCAGAAAGGCGAGGGTGCCGACCAGCCAGCACAAATAGGGCAAGGCAATCCAATGGATATGAGCAGCCGCCTGGTAGGTGGATAGGGAAATGTGGAAGCCAGGATAAGGAGGAAGAAAGAAATGCCCGTAAACGTAAAGTCCCAGGTTCAATAGAAAAAAGACCAGGATTGCTAGAAAGATAATCAGACGCAGGGATGGTTTACGCATTTTTGAAGGGCTGGAGAATTATGCTTGAGGCAGAGTTTGTTCAAAATCGAAGGGGGGTGTTTCGGCTGCGATGAGGGACATCTGGCGCGCCTTGGCAATTGCAGCCGCCCGCGTGTTGACCTGCAATTTGATGTAAATGTTTGAAAGCAAGTTGCGAATGGTTGACCCCTCAATGTTCATAATCCGCGCCAGATCAGCCGTGCTGGCATTTGGATAGGCGGCGCAGAGTGACAGCGCCTCAAGCTGGCGGACGGTCAGGGTTGGGGATGAGGGGTCTTTTTCTCGTTTGCGCAATTGTTGGTAGATATGTTGGCTCAAGTAAATGCCGCCCCCGGTCACGGTGCGGATGAGAGACGGCAGCGTTTTAATGGCAGATTGGTCGTCTTTGAGGATATAGCCGCTGGCGCCGGCGTCCATCACGGCGCGGATTAAAGAGTTCTGGTTGTGCATGGAAATCACCAGAATGTTCAATTTAGGATAAACGTGGACGAGTTTGGGAATTAAATACAAAATGGGGTAAGGATTGGTGTTGGCTTCACTGGTTGGTACCTGAATATCCAACAACAAGGCGTCTATTGTATGCTGGGCAAGCACAGACTCCAGTTCTTCGCCGTAGTGCATGGTGGCGACAACCTCGATCCCTGGATCTTTTGCCAGGCGATACAAATAACCATCAATAATGGATTGATGGTCGTCCAGAATAGCAACATGAATGAGGTCAGACATATTTCCTCCTGATGGTTTGTTTAGCTGCTTTTAGCATACATCAGTTTTGGTGAATATGCAATAGAGTAATAGGCCAAAATAGTACAAATGCCTATAGGGTAATGATTGGCGTCTATTTATTCTTGGCGCAATGATCGCTATACTATCAGTGTAAAGATGCAGTGTGAAGCTGAGCGTAAGGGAAGACGCAGGCTAGAAAGAAACAGGCGAGCAGGGAACGCCTGTTTCTTTGTTGGGGGATACTTTTTTCTCTACCTGGTTTATGATATACTTTGCTTTGTCTTGTCGCATGACAGACAAATGTCTTCTCCTATCATAGGCAAGAGATGGTCTAATTTCCTGGTGGAGGTTATTATGTCGCTCAAAATCCAGATCCAATATTGTGCTGTTTGACATTATACGCCGCGCGCCGTCAGTTTGGCGGCCGAATTGTTGAAAGAGCATGAAGCCGCGATCGAGATGCTTACGCTTATCCCTTCAGATGGTGGGCGCTTTGAGGTGACTGTCAATGATCAGTTGATTTATTCAAAGCTGAAAACTGGCCGGCACGCTGAGCCTGGGGAAATTTTGCGCCTGTTATCTCATCCAGGTTAAGCAATTGTACATCTCAAAACAGGTACAGGCAAAGATACGATGCGAATTGTAATCCAGCGAGTTTCTTCAGGGAGTGTGAGTGTAGATGGAAAGGTGATTGCCTCGATCGGGCAAGGATTGGTGATCCTGACAGGGATTGCGCCGACTGACGGTGAAGCTCAGGCGCGTCTGTTGGCAGAAAAGACGGCCAACCTGCGCATCTTTGAGGATCAACAAGGTAAGATGAATCTCTCTTTGTTGGATGTCAAAGGGGCGGCGCTGGTCGTTTCACAGTTCACTTTGTATGCAGATGCGCGTAAGGGACGCCGGCCATCTTTTACGGATGCGGCTTTGCCAGCCGTTGCCCGCCCTCTGGTGGATTTTTTCGCCCAACAGCTTGCCAGTTTGGGCGCGCCAACGCAGTGCGGCGAATTTGGCGCGCACATGGTGGTGCAAATTGTCAATGATGGGCCGGTTACTATACTACTCGAGGCGGATTGATTAAAGGCTGCGCTTCGACAGGCTCAGCGCGCCTGGCGTTCGAGGCATCCTGAGCTTGTCGAAGGATAACGGTGCGACAGGCTCACGCTTCGACAGGTTCAGCGCGCCTGTCAGATAGGTAGGCATCCTGAGCCTGTCGAAGGATTGCCGGACGGAAGAGGCGCTTCGACAAGCTCACGCTTCGACAGGCTCAGCGCGCCTGTCAGATAGGTAGGCATCCTGAGCCTGTCGAAGGATTGCCGGACGGAAGAGGCGTTTCGACAAGCTCACGCTTCGACAGGCTCAGCGCGCCTGTCCGATAGGTAGGCATCCTGAGCCTGTCGAAGGATTGCCGGACGGACGAGGCGTTTCGACAAGCTCACGCTTCGACAAGC
>CAIQJJ010000772.1 GCA_903872065.1 uncultured Anaerolineales bacterium
GCGCTAACCGCAATCCCCATTTTGACCAAAGCTATCCTGGAAAGCTGCCTGCGGCTGATTAATGTGGCGGACGACGACAGCCTGGCAGAGATTGCCCGCATGACCGAAGCCTACGCCCACAGCGACCTGCCAGGGGTGCGGGCAGTCGTCGCAAAAATCCAAAACCACTTGCTGATACGCCAACAGAGCGGGCTTTAACAGGCGAGAGCCGGGTACGCCAGTCCCGGCTCTCTCTTAAGGAGGAGGAGAAGAGAAATCGCCCTTCGAGATTGATCATACCAGAGGGGGAAAAAGAATGCTTGACGATTGCCCTACGATTGCCCTACGCGATCTATGCAAAGAGGCGCTCCGGATTTGCTCTGACAGAAAGAAAAGCGTCATCCATCCCAAATGACCTCTGTCACTTGTAAATTTGCCAAAGATACTCTAAAATAGCAACAATATCCTGATTACAATGGAGAGAGTTATGCAAATCACACGGCAAGCAGATTATGCGGTGAGGGCGATGATTTACCTGGCCAAGCTTGGCCCCGATCAACGCGCTGCAACCAGCCAAATCGCGCAAGAAAAACAAATTCCGCCTTCCTTCCTGGCTAAGATCGTCTCCCAATTATCTGTGGCCGGTCTGTTGCAAACCTCGCGCGGCGCGCATGGGGGTGTCTCATTGGCAAAAGACCCAGAATCAATCAGCCTGCTGGATGTGGTAGAAGCTATTGATGGGCCGCTTCTGCTCAACGACTGCGTGGGCGATCATAACTCCTGTTCTTTCGGCAGTGAATGCCCCATCAAACCGATCTGGTGCGAGGCGCAAACCGATCTGGTGAAACGCTTAAGAGGGACAAACTTTGCGCAGTTGATCCACACCGATTAATGGGTCTGCGCTTTCCCTTCCCCTCTCCCAAGAACCTTTCCTCCTGACGTATAATCGCCGGGAGGATTTTTTTAAATTGAGTTCACTTCAGGAGGTTGTTATGACCAATACCCAAACCAGCGGAGCGCGCCTCGTTCGCGCCCCGCGCGGCGCTCAATTACACTGCAAATCGTGGCTCAGCGAGGCTGCCTATCGCATGATCCAGAACAATCTTGACCCCGAGGTGGCGGAAAAACCGGACAACCTGGTGGTCTATGGGGGGCGCGGCCAGGCGGCGCGCAGTTGGGAAGCCTTCGATGCGATCCTGGCCGCCCTGCAAGCCCTGGAGGACGACGAAACCCTGCTGGTGCAGTCCGGCAAGCCCGTGGCCGTCTTTCGCACCCATGCAGACGCCCCACGGGTTCTGATTGCCAATTCCAACCTTGTTCCGCACTGGGCGACACAAGAGCATTTTGATGACCTGGCAGCGCGCGGCCTGATCATGTACGGACAGATGACCGCCGGTTCGTGGATTTATATTGGGACGCAGGGCATTTTGCAAGGCACGTATGAAACCCTGGGGGCGCTGGCGCGGCAGCGCGGCTGGGGATCGCTGAAGGGAAAGTTCGTCCTCTCCGCCGGGTTGGGAGGTATGGGCGGGGCGCAGCCTCTGGCCATCACCATGAATGAGGGCGTCGGCCTCCTGGTGGAGGTTGACCCTCAGCGCGCCGCCCGCCGGCGTCAGATCGGCTACGTAGACCTGGTGGTGAATGAACTGGAAGAGGCGATGACCCTGGTCGAGGAATTCAAATCCCGCCAGGAGGCGAAGTCGGTGGCGCTGGTGGGCAACGCCGCAGACATCTACACCGAACTGGCGCGGCGCGGCGTCATCCCCGATGTGGTCACCGATCAGACGCCGGCGCATGACGCCAGCATGTACATTCCGAGTGGTTTGAACGTCGCCGAGGCGGAAGCGCTGCGCCAGAGCGATCCCGCAGAATACCAGCGTCGTTCGATGCGTTCAATGGCGCAGCATGTACAGGCCATGCTGGAATTTCAGCGCGGCGGTGCGGAAGTCTTTGACTACGGCAACAACCTGCGCCAGCGCGCCTTCGATTACGGCGTAAAAGACGCCTTCAACTTCCCCGGTTTCGTGCCGGCCTATATCCGCCCTCTGTTTTGCGAGGGCAAAGGGCCATTCCGCTGGGTGGCGCTCTCCGGCGAGGCAGAGGACATTTACCGCACCGATGAAGCGGTGATGGAACTTTTCCCCGAGGATGCCCATTTGCATCGCTGGTTGAAGATGGCGCGCGAAAAGGTGCCTTTCCAGGGTCTGCCGGCGCGCATCTGCTGGCTGGGCTACGGCGAACGCGCCCGCGCTGGTTTGAAATTCAACGAACTGGTCGCGCGCGGGATCGTCAAAGCGCCGATTGTGATCGGGCGAGATCACCTGGACGCTGGATCAGTGGCTTCACCCAACCGCGAGACGGAAGGGATGCAAGATGGCACTGACGCGATCAGCGATTGGGCGATTCTAAACGCTCTGATCAACGCTGTGGGAGGGGCCACCTGGGTCTCCTTCCATCATGGCGGCGGGGTTGGCATCGGCTACAGCCAGCATGCCGGCCAGGTGATCGTGGCCGACGGCACGCTGGCCGCCGCCAAACGCCTTGAACGGGTGCTGACCACCGATCCTGGCATGGGCGTCGTCCGCCACGCCGACGCCGGCTATCCGCTCGCGGTCGAGGCCGCCCGGCGGCACGGCATCAAAATCCCCATGCTGAAATAGACCAAAAATAATATAATCTGGATTATAATAAACAGGATTATATTATTTCTATCAGTAAGGCTGTAGCATGTTCGTCGATCGAGAGCAAGAACTTAAATTTTTGAACGATCTATTAACCCGCAGCCATCCCGGCCCGGCGCAGTTAGTGCTATTGTACGGCCGGCGGCGCGTGGGCAAATCTGAACTGCTGCTCCACTGGGCAATGCAAAGCGGTCTCAAGTACACTTACTGGGAGGCGATCAAAGAGAGCGCGACAATGCAGCGCACTCACTTATTTGCTCGCCTGTTGGACATTCCCCCAAGCGGCGCGCCCAGCTTTCGCAGTTGGATAGACCTGTGGGAAGCCGCGGCTAAAGTGATGGGGAATGAGCAGCAGATCCTCATTTTTGACGAACTGCCTTATGCAGCCGACGCTGACCCTGCTTTTCTCTCAGCGTTGCAATATGCGTGGGATCAGTATTTTCAACGCTCGCGGGTCGTGATTGTGTTGTGCGGCTCCCACGTACGCACCATGCAAACCCTGCTTTCTATGCAGTCGCCGCTCTTCGGTCGCATGACCGCACAGTGGCGGCTGCAACCCTTGCCTTTTTCCGCGCTGGCTGAGTTTTTTCCACGCTGGGGAGCTGATGAACGTGTCGCCGCCTATGCTATAGCAGGGGGGATACCGGCTTATTTGAACTGGCTGGATCCAAAGCTGGATTTAGAGAACAATATTCGCAAAGTAATCCTGAATCCGGGCGGCATGTTTCTGGCAGAGCCAAATTTCTTGCTGTATGATGAAGTTCGCGAACTCAACCACTACCTGGCCATCTTGAGAGCCATTGGAAGCGGGGCGCACACACTGGACGAGATCCGCACACAGTGTTTTCTTCCAACCACATCGGCTAATGCGTACCTGGCCACCCTTCAAGAATTGCACCTGGTCGAACGGAGGCTGCCGGTCACTGTGCATCCAAGCATGCGCGCCAAATCGCGCAGTGGACGTTATCATCTGAGCGATCCGTACTTCCGTTTCTATTTCCGTTTTTTGTCGCCCCATCTGGAAAGTCCACCCATAAAGCCCGATCAAATGCTGCTCGCCATCCGCGCCAACCTGCGTTCGTTCGTCGGCGCGACGGCCTTTGAGGAATTGTCACGACAATGGGTGCTGAAACAAGCTGAGAACGACCAATTGACCTTCCAACCCGAAGCCGTCGGCAGCCATTGGGAACGGGAGGCGCAAGTGGATGTCGTGGCGCTTAATTGGCAGACCCACGACATCTTACTTGGCGAGTGCAAATGGGGAACTGATCGCGTCGATCGTCAGGTAGTGCGCGAATTAATCGAAGATAAAACGCCCGTGGTGTTGAAAAACTTACCTGGAGAGGGCGCTGGATGGAAGGTGCAATACGTTTTATTTGGACGCAGTGGGTTCACGCCAGCGGCCAAAGCAGAAATGGACAAAGTTGCCGGCTTTCTGGTAGATTTGGACGCGCTGGACGCTCTTCTGGGTCGCAAAAACGCCTGATTGAGCGTCAGGCGCGCTCAATCGTGAAGCTCTGTTTGCGAATGATGTATTTGCCAGTTTTGGCCAGCACCTGACCGACCAACTGTTCCGGCACATCCACCAGTGTATGTTTCTCAGCGATCTGAATCTTGCCGATGGTCGAACCGGGGATGTCAGCATGGTAGGCAATCGCCCCCACCACATCCGCCGGGCGGATGCCGTGTGATTTGCCCATGTTGAGTGTCAGGCGCACCATGCCCGGTTCATGCGAGATATTGAAATCTGGGGCGCGTCCTTCCCCGCGATAGGGAGGGCGCATGCGTGGGCTGCCGGCGCGCGGCGCGTGGGGGGCATGCGCATCATGGCCCTCGCCAAACTCGCGCCCGGTGTAGCGGGGATTGGGCGAACGCCGGCCAGCGCCGTGATCCTCGCCGCGGCCTTCGCGGTAGCCATCGCCGCGCTCATCGAAGCGGCGGCCTGCATAGCGGCGCGGCGCTTCCTCAACCACTTCCTGCACGTGGGCAATCGGGCGCTGCTTTTCTTCAGAACGGGCAATCTTCAGCGCCGCAGCGGCGACCTCCAGGACATCGTTGCCCTGCGCCACGAGCGTCTCCACAATGGCGCGCTCCTGGCGACAGCGGCCGCGCTGCAGCCAGACGTTGAGCTGATTGACCAGTTGCGCTTCGCGGCGGGCGAGGATTTCCTCGGCGGTGGGCAGCTTCGCCATGGTCATTTTCTGGCGGGTGAAATATTCGATCTCGCGCAAGCGGCGGCGCTCAAAGGGCGTCGCCAGCGTAATGGCAATGCCGGTTCGGCCGGCGCGGCCGGTGCGCCCCACACGGTGAACGTAACCTTCGGCGTCATGCGGCAGATCGTAGTTAAAGACGTGCGTGATCCCCTCGATGTCCAGCCCGCGCGCCGCCACATCCGTCGCCACCAACACCTTAATATTCCCCTGGCGAAAACGGTTAAGCGTGTGTTCGCGCGCTTCCTGGCTGAGATCGCCATTGAGCGCCTCGGCCGGGAAGCCGCGCGTGGCCAGTTCGTTCGCCAGTTCGCCGGAAGCGGCGCGGGTGCGCACAAAGATCAAAGCCGAGGTAATTTCTTCCATCTCGAACAGGCGCGTCAGAGCGGCGGTCTTATCAGCCTGGTGAACGAGATAGCAGCGCTGCTCCAGTTCCGCAACCGTCACCTGTTCGCGCTGAATCGTGACCGACTGCGGCTGGCGCATATACTGGGCCGCCAGGTGGCGGATAGGCGTGGGCAGGGTGGCTGAGAACAAAGCCGTCTGGCGCTCGGTCGGGGTTGCCGCCAGGATCGCTTCGATATCCTCGATAAAGCCCATGCTGAGCATCTCATCCGCCTCATCCAACACCAGGGTGCGAATGCTGCTCAGGTCCAGCAAACCGCGGTTGAGCAGGTCAAGCAAACGCCCCGGCGTGCCAACGACCACATCCACACCGCGTTTCAACTGCCAGATTTGCTGGCCGTAAGAAGAGCCGCCATAGATGGCGATACACTGCACATTGCCAAACTGGCCGAAAGCCGAAAAAGCCTCCGCCACCTGCAAGGCAAGTTCGCGGGTGGGGGCCATAATCAAGGCCTGAGGCGCACGGCGCGAGGGTTGTAAATTGTGAAGAATAGGGAGCGCAAAAGCGGCGGTTTTGCCAGTGCCGGTCTGGGCCTGCCCGATCACATCCAGCCCACTCATCATCAGAGGGATAATCCCCGTCTGGATCGGGGTCGGGTCCACATAGCCTAACGCGGCTACAGCCTGCACCAGTTCAGGGCGCAGGTTAAAAGAATCAAACTCAGTTGTCATCGAAACTCCTGTTCATCCAATAAGTCCCTGTCCGGTGGATCGTACAAGCCCAACCCGACCCAAACCAGGGGAAAATGGGACTTTGTGATGACTACAGTACAGAAGTTCTCGCTTGCACCGGCGCACCCTCGCGGGTACGCCGTCCCTGCCAGGGATGGGAAGAATATCCAAACCCATCCGCCATTTACAACAAAAAAGCCCGACGCTACACCGGGCAATCATTGAAAACGTCAAAACAATGTCCCAAGGCGATACGCTCCACACGGAGCGATTGCTCTATTCCAGAGCGGCGGGAGTATACCACAAAAATAGATTCGCGGGGGATTTTTTTGATGATACAATCCCTGTCATGCTGCCGCGCTCGTTTTACGCCCAACCGACTCTCATGGTCGCCCGTCAACTGCTTGGGATGCGCCTGGCGCGCCTGGTCGAGACGCCCAACGGCGTTTTGTCCATCCACGGGATCATCACCGAAACGGAAGCCTATACCGGCAAGGATGACCTGGCCTGCCATGCCCGCGCCGGACGCACGCCGCGCACCCAGGTGATGTTTGGCCCGCCCGGCCATGCGTATGTCTATTTCACCTACGGGATGCACTGGTGCTTGAACTTCGTCACCGAAGAAGATGGGGTCGCCGGCGCGGCGCTGATCCGCGCCATCGAGCCGCTTGACAGCCAGGAATGGATCGCCGCGCGCCGCCCTGGCCGCCCACCCGCGGAATGGTGCAATGGGCCGGCCAAATTATGCCAGGCCCTGGCCATTGACGGCGCGCTCAACGCCCACGACTTATGCTCCGCCCAATCCAGGCTGTATGTCGAATCTGCGCCCCCAATCCCTGATTCCCGCGTGACGATTGGCCCGCGTGTGGGTTTAAATAACACACCGGAGCCGTGGAAGTCCATTCCGTGGCGCTTTCGGGTGTCGCCGCCTGATCCATCCAACGGATAGCCGTCCTATGGAGGAGCGCGGTGGGAACAGTTCAACACTATTTTCTCGGAGGAAACTATGTCCCTTTTAGCTGGTAAAACGGCGCTGGTCTTCGGCGTAGCCAATGATCGCTCAATTGCCTGGGGTATCACCAAGGCGTTTCACGAACAGGGCGCAACCATCGGGTTGAGCTATGCCGGAGAAGCGTTGGAAAAGCGCGTGCGGCCCCTGGCCGAATCCATCGGCGTAACCTTTGTCGAATCGTGCGATGTCGCCAAGGATGAAGACATTCAAGCAGTTGCCGCCAAGGCTGCTGCGACGTTTGGGCAGGTAGACATCCTGGTGCATTCGATCGGCTTTGCCAAGAAAGAAGAACTATCGGGCGCATATTACCGCACCAGCCGCGCCGGCTTTCACCTGGCCATGGATATCAGCGTTTACTCATTCACCGCCCTGGCGCAGGCCTTTCAACCCATCTTGCGCCCCGGCGGCGCGCTGCTCACCCTGACCTATTACGGCTCCGAAAAGGTCGCCCCAAATTATAATGTCATGGGCGTCGCCAAAGCCGCGCTGGAAGCCTCCGTGCGCTACCTGGCCTACGATTTTGGCCCGCAAAACATTCGCGTCAACGCCATTTCGGCCGGCCCCATCCGCACCCTGGCCGCTATGGGCGTCACCGGATTCAAAGATATGTACAAGCACTTCACCGCCGTCGCCCCCTTGCAACAAAACATCACGCCAGAAGATATTGGCGGCACGGCCGTCTACTTATGCTCTTCACTCTCCAGCAAAGTGACTGGCGAAGTGATCTACGTCGACTCAGGCTTCAGTATCGTTGGCATGCCTGAAAAAATGGAATAATCTCGTCTATGTTTCGCAAACGCTCTTCCCCCGCTCCGACCTCAACCGCCGCCGCTCCCGCCGCCGCCGACCGGATCACTTCGGTATTGGGCCCCGGGATTACCTGGAAGGGACAGTTGGGCGGAAGCGGGGGTGTGCGTATCGAGGGCGCATTTGAAGGGGATATCGCCCTGCGCGGGCTGCTGGTTGTCGGCGAAACCGGGCGCGTCACCTGCCAGACGATCAAGGCGCACACCGTCATCATCGCCGGGCTGGTGCGCGGCGACATTTTCGCCGAAAAGCTCGAAATCCGCGCCACGGGGCGCGTGTGGGGCAATGTCGTCTCAGTCGCTTTTACCACGGAAGAGGGCGCTTTCTTGCGCGGCCAGATTCGGATGGAAGAACAGGTAGATTTGGGCCTGGCTGCCCCCGCCGAAAGCGCCCCCTCGCCCGAAGAAGCGGGCGGCGGGGCGCCGTAGGCCGGAGGCGGCGCGCCAGGCTACTGGTTGTGATGGTGATGCCGCCGCCGGTACAAATTGCTGCGCTTACAGTCAGAACAGCGATAACGTCCCAAATGGCCGCGCAGCACAACCGTAATCAGGCGATCGAGCGTCGTGCGGTGAACGCGATGGAGTGCTCCGTTGCAGTGCGGGCAAATATCTTGCGCAACGCGCGGAATGCGAGATAAGCTCCACCTTCGCAGCGCCTCATAAACAGCCAGAAGAACGATCAGGCCGAGCAGAGCGCCCCACACCGCCAACGGAGTATTTCTGATACCGTCTTCAATCGCCAGGCCGGCGTCTACAAACGTTTGCTTCAACCACCCTTTGAAATACCCCAACATCACCACACTGCCGATCACTGTGGCCGCGACCATCCCCCCAATGATCAAAAACTTATTCCGCCTCTGACGCGACCGGTTTGTCAGGCGCTTTTTTGACTGGATTACCATCCTTATACTCCTCGCTCAAGCCTCTGCCAGAGAACCTCAAAAACTTGCTGCGCTGGCAGATCCGCTTCGGCCCAGCGGCGGAGTTCGCCGCTTTCATACAAATTGAAACCCAACTGAACGCCGGCCGGGTTGAACTGTTCCATGCGCCGGCACCAGTCCGCTACCCGCCCTCCCGAACGCCCCATGTACCAGGCAATGCCTAAGCCAACGATACTATTTGGAACCGGGGAAGACTCGGCGCGGCGCGCGGTAAAATCCGTCTCTCCAGGGCCAAACGTCTTAATTGGCTTGCGGCTAAGGTAAGGCGTCGTCCCTAGCAAATTAACGCTGCCCGACCAGACATCCTGGCTGCCATAATGCAAGGTGCGGATGCCGGACATATAAAACGCTCCCATGCACAAAGGGCAAGGCTCGGTGGTGGTGTATAAAGCCCACTCGCGGCGGTCGCCCTGGTCAACGCCCAAGGCAAGCAGCGCATTCAACTCAGCGTGCGCCAGTTCCGTCTGGCAGACCTGGCCATCGGGCGCTGAGTCTGCATAGATCCGGTTGCGCCCACGAGCGAGAACCTGCCCCTGAGCATCAATCACCACCGCCCCAATCGGAATCGTCCCCTCGCAAAAAGCCTGCCAGCTTTCTTCCAGGCACGCCTGCCAATGCGGCGTCAACGAAGACCAACCTGCCTCAACCTGAGACATCAATGCCATCTCCTGCAACAGCTTCACCGATCACCCAGGCCGGCTGATCAAGCGCCGCAGCCCGCGCCAGGAAAGAATCCACCTTGCCAGGCGCGAGCGCCAACAGCAATCCTCCGCTGGTCTGGGGATCAAAGAGAAGCATCTGCGCTGCTTCATCTGCCGCAGCCGGGTCAAACTGGACCCGTGGGCCATAATACAAGCGATTGTCCGACGCCCCGCCCGGAAAAGTCCACGCCTCTGCATAACGACGGGCGCAAGAGACAAACGGAATGCGACTGTACTCGAAACGCAGGCCAACCCTGGAAGCGTCAGCCATTTCCAGGGCATGTCCTAGCAGGCTGTATCCAGTAATATCGGTCCCACCACGCACGCCAAACTCAAGCGCCAACTTGCCGGCGCGATCGTTCAAGCGCGCCATCCAGTCCACCACCTCCGCCACATCCTCCGGCGCGGCCAGTTCGCGCTTCAAAGCCGTGGTGGTCACGCCAAAACCCAACGGCTTAGTCAACACCAGCCGGTCGCCAACCCTGACACCGCCTTTGGTCACGGTCTGCGAGGGATTGACAAAACCGACCACGACCAGCCCAAATTTTGGATCTTTGTCTTGCACGGTGTGACCGCCAGCGATCACCACTCCCGCCTGCCGGCATTTCTCCGCTCCCCCGCGCAAAATCGCCGCCACAAGTTCTTCGGGCAGGTCGGGGGGCAAAGCAGCAATATTGAGCGCCAAAAACGGCTGCCCCCCCATGGCATACACATCGGAAAGCGCATTGGCGGCGGCAATCGCGCCGTAATCGTAGGCGTTATCCACCACCGGCGTGAAGAAATCGGTCGTTAAGACCAAAGCCCGCTCCTGGTCAAGCCGCCAGACGGCGGCGTCATCAGGATCGCCCAGGCCAACCAACAAATTGGGGTAATCGGCCGGGCTGAACAAGTTTTGCAAAGGGCGCAGCACGTGCGCCAGCGTCTCCGCATTCAATTTGGATGCTCAGCCCGCGCAACTGGACAAAGCAGTCAGGCGAATTTGACGGCCTGTCACCGGAAGATCATTCATGCCAAACTCCTCATCAAATAATAGCAAATTCTAGCATACCTGTAGCAAGAATGGAGGATTTTGGCAGCAAAGTGAAAAATCGGTCAGCAGAAAACGAGATGTCTTGGTAAAATTTGCTTATGGCCGCCGTCACCGCACCTTTGACCGGGTCTACCAATCATCTTCGCCCGTTTAACTCCAGTCGCGACTTGAAATCCGCCGCCGATCTGGTAGATTTGTGTTTTTCCGCCACACTCGACCCAGACGGGCAGAGTTATTTGCGCCATTTGCGCGAAACCGCCAGCGGCCTCCCCTTCTTTGGGTTGGAAAAACTTTGGGGAATGTCCTCTTTGCCGCCGGTTGGCTATGTCTGGGAGGAAGAACAACGGCTGGTCGGTTATTTAAGTGTCATTCCGTTTATTTTTAGAAATCAGCGCCGTTATTTGATCGCCAATGTAGCCGTTCATCCCGACTGGCGCGGGCGCGGAATCGGCAAAGCGCTCACCCACCGCGCCATCGAACACGCTCGTGAACACCACGCCCACTCCGCCTGGCTGCAAGTGCGCGACGACAACGCGCCAGCAGTTCATATTTACCAGGCGCTTGGATTTTTGGAACGAGCGCGCCGCACCACCTGGATCAGCGAGAGCCTGCAAGAAAAAGATGTCGCAGAAACAGGGGAACAAGTGGTGAGCATCAGCAAGCGTCATACCTGGCACTGGGATTTGCAGCGTCGTTGGTTGGATCGCATCTACCCGCTCGACTTATCCTGGCACATCCCATTCGATCGCCGGGTGATTGAACCAGGTTTCGTGGGCAGTCTGTACCGCTTCTTTACATTCGTTTATCCACGCCATTGGGTAGCCCAATACAAAAACAAAATCTGCGGCATTCTCACCTGCCTGCCCACAGATGGTTATGCAGATGGGCTTTGGCTGGCCGCGCCTGGCGAGGAAAACACCCTGCCAGACGAAGCCTGCCAAACGGCCATTCGGACTTTGCTGATTCACGCCCGTAAGACGGTCTCGCCGCTGCGGCCGTTAAGCTTGAATTACCCGGCTGGCCTATGGGTTGACCCGATCCAGGCCGCCGGCTTCCACCTCCAACAAACCTTAATCTGGATGGAGTACCCCCTGGGTTGACTTTTCCTCTTTCCGCGTTTATACTCATAGAAGAAGGGGCCTCCCTTGAATTAACCTTTCCCCTTCTAAGGTTTAACTTGACCCAAAGAGATTATCCCGCTATGCGATTCTTCGCTTCACCGACAATTGATCTACCTGAATAACAGAGGCACGCGTCCGCGCGTGCCTTTTTCTATCTTTTCTAAAATAAAGGAGCGTATCAATATGATGGATTCTGCGATGACGAACAAAATTCAAAAGGCCAAGCGGTATGCCAGCGAAGAACGTAACCGCATCCACATCCAAACACTTACTGTGAAATTCGATGGAGCCAATAACCCCCACGAAGTCACTTTTCAAAACGGCGCATGGCTTTGCGACTGCGATTTCTTTTCGACCCGCGGCACTTGCAGCCACACCATGGCCATCGAAATGATCCTGGAAGAAGCGAAACTTAATCTGCTTACCCCAAATTCAGGTTCCTAAGAAACATAGCGCTTCATCAACCGGCGCACAAGCGCCTCGTAACCAAAAAAGACTGCCGCCCAAAGCGACAGTCTTTTTTGATGAGCAAGCGCCGCCCAATCAGGGGGCCGGAATCAAACCCATTTTCACCAGCAATTCCGCATTGAGCAGCGAACCGCCCGCCGCGCCGCGCACGGTGTTATGCGAAAAAACAACCATTTTCAGGTGGAAGAGCGGGTCTGAGCGCAGCCGTCCCACCACCGTACTCATCCCCTTTCCCGTCCGGCGGTCGAGGCGCGGCTGCGGCCGGTCGGGTTCGCTGCGCAGATCGATCACCGGGTTCGGCGCCCAGGGCAGGTCGCGGGCGATCTCCGGGCCGCGATAGGCGCGCAATACCTGCGCGGCATCCTCCACCGAGGCCGGCTGCCCCAACTCAACGCTGATGCACAAGGTATGCCCGTCGCTGACCGGGACGCGGTTGGTATGCGCCGAGGCCTGAAAATCCGCCAGTTCGATGCTTTCGCCGGTAAATGTACCCAACATCTTACGCGGCTCCCATTCCACCTTGGCTTCTTCGTCCCCGATATAAGGCACGACATTGTCCAAAATATCATAGGAAGCGATCCCCGGGTAACCTGCCCCAGAAATCGCCTGCATCGAGACTGCAAAGAGCTTTTTCAGCCCAAAGGCGTCTTGCAGCGCCTTCAGAGCTACGGTCATCCCCGTACTGGTGCAGTTAGGGTTCGTCACAATCAGCCCACTCCAGCCGCGGCGCTCTCGCTGCGCCTTCACGAGATTGGCGTGATCGGCGTTGACTTCGGGCAGAATGATCGGGACATCCGGCTCTTTGCGAAAGGCAGAAGCATTCGAACAAACCGCAATCCCTTTTTGCGCCAGGGCTGGCTCGGCCTCTTTGGCAATCCCCGCCGGCAAAGCCGAAAATGCCACCGCCACATCATATTCGACCGGAGTAGTCGGCAGCACCTGCATTTTGGCCGCCCATTCGGGCATGGCAGTATCCATCAACCAGTGGCACGCCTCTCCATAAGCATGCCCGACCGAACGATCGGAGCCGGTCAGGACAGCCACTTCAAACCACGGGTGATGATCCAATAATTGGACAAAGCGTTGTCCTACAGTGCCGGTGGCGCCGAGGATCGCAACAGGAATACGCTGAGACATATAAAACTCCTCTTTCGGAAAATTCTAGGGTCTTCCCTCACTGAAATAGCCCAGGCCATATTCGCCATCCATCGCGATTTTGAGATGCCAGCCAGGGCGTTCCGTAGGAACGTGAATCACCTTCATGCAGCGGCTGGCGTTCGACGGTTTAAGGTCGAGCAAATGCGACATTTGGTCGGCAGACTGATTGAGGAAATCCCAATTCAAAATATCGCGCACGGGCAGCTTGCCCGGCGCAGACGAAACGTCATGCGCTGCCGCGCTGCCAGGGTCTTCGGGGTAAACCCCCAACGGGTAGATCTGCGTTTCGACCAGGTCTTGGAAGAAATGCGTCCCATAAGATGGCTCTGAAGTGTAGCCGCCTTGTTTGACCGCCACCTCGACCAAAGCCCGCGTATTGAAAATATCCGCGTAGGTAACCGGGACGCCTTGCTGATAGTCGGACGATCCCCAGCGACCAGGCCCGATCAGGACAAAAACCTTCCCCTCCAGCGTTTTGTTCAAATGCCCTACCAACCTGGCAACATCCGTATAATCGCGCGAGCTTTCTAACTGGCGATAGAGCAGGGGGTCAACATAGACCACATATTCCACCTGCTCCACCAATCCTTGCGGCGCCATTTGCGTACTCAAGAAAAGCCAGTCTCCGGTTGGAATATTCGCCAGCTTGATCTTCTCTACACCGCCGGTCTTGTGACCCAGGTTTTGCGGGCGGCACTGCAGCAGGTGAAAGTTCAAAGCCGGCCGGCCGGTCGGAGTGGGCGCCAGCGAAACAGCAAACTCCAGGTCTACCGGAAGCTGATACTGTTCCGCAACCCGCTTCAGCACTTCCTTGACCAGGCGCACAAAATCGCTGCGCTGCAGCAGCCCGTCAAAAGTCAGCACCATCTGATCGGGCTGCAAGTGCGAACCAATGGACAGCGGCGGGCGAATGGTATCGCCATCATCTACCGAGGCGATCCAACGCAAAGCTTGAAAATCTGGCCCCAACACCTCTTCAAGCGGCAGCGTCGCCAGCGAATTTTGTTTCAGGTTCAACACATCCACAAAATGCTGTGAATAATAACGGATCGCTTTACGGGTCACCTCGGGACGCAGTTGCGGGTGGCTGAGGTTGATCAAACGCGGGTAGTCATTCGCTACCCGCTCAACCGCGCGCGTGCCAAGCCCCATCACCAGGCGCACAAAACCCTCTTCCCGCCGCAGCCGCGGATTCCAGACAATCGGGCTGAGGCTGTAAGCCACGCCGGCCAGGGTGGGGAAATAATAGTCACGGTGGCGCTCTCCCTGGACCTCTTGCAGCAAAATCGCCATGCGCTCATCATAATCAATCAAGCCCATCCGCCGGCGGTACATTAACGCGTCTGGGCTGTAGACACTGGCGTAAATGCGCCGGATCGCCAGCGTCAGATCGCGCAGGTTCTCTTTGACCGTCCCCTGGTTAGGGCAGAAGAAGCTGGCGTATTTGCCGGCAAACGAAGTGCCAAAATTGTCTTCAAGCAAACTGGAGGAGCGCACGATCAGCGGGGTCTTGCCGACATCCGTCAGAATATCCCGCAATTGGTCCGCGATCTCCTCAGGAAACCGCCCCTGGGTATAGCGATCTTGAATTGATGGATACTCCGCCCGGATTTGGTCGGCAGACTTATATTTTTGATCCAGCAGTTCCACCCCGTTCAAAGCCAAAAAATCGTAGAACACATCCGCCGCCACAAAGTACGAGCGCGGGATGGTGATGCGCTCAAAGATCTCAGGCGCGGTATTTTGCAAGATTTTGTAAGCCAGGAGCAAGCCGGCCGCTTTGCCGCCGATCTTGCCAGTGCCGATGCGATTGGTAAGAATGGTGCGAAAATCAGTGGTGGTAAACCAACGTTTGGCGATCCGAATGAACGCAAGCTGATCGCTGATCAGGCTTTTCAACAGCACAACCACCAATTCTTGCAAATGGTGGTTGATCGCTGCGCTTTGTTCGGCCGGCAGCGCCTCATATTTTTCCGCCTGCTTCAAGACCATCTCCAGCGGGGCCAGTTCCGGGTTGAAGGTCAGGTTAATATCCGACGAGAGACCCACCGCGTGCTGGACATTGATCAGCAGGTTATTGATAATCCGGTGCACCAGTTCCAACGGCAGGTTATAGGCAAAGTAGAAGTCCGTCAGATGATCGCGAATCAACCCCAGGCGCTGCTCCCACTGTTCAGCCGTCTCCTCCCAAAGCGGATTGCTCAAGCCCTCACGCTGCTGCGAAAGGACCGCTTTTTCTTGTACTTCTTGTTCAAAATGCGAGGTCGTAATAATGCCGCGATGAAAAAGCTCGGCGCGCATTTCTTCCCGAATCCGCCGCGCCAGCATGGGATATTGGGCAATCAACAAATAGATGTTTAAAATCTTGGGCGATTCGTTTGGAATACGGTGCATAGTGACCAATCAGTGACAAACAATGCAAGGGCAAGCTGCGCAGGTAGACTGCGCAGCTTGCCCACTTGAAAATAAATTTTTTAAGCCCAGCCGCGCAGACGCACCGCTTCCGCGACGCGCCCGACCGCGACCAGGTAAGCCGCCAGGCGATTGTGCACATTGCGCTCTTGCGCCATCTTGTGCACATTCCAAAAAGCGGCGGTCATTTTCTTATCCAGGCGCTGGTGAACATCCGCCTCTTCCCAGTAATAGTCGTAGGCGTTCTGCACCATCTCAAAGTACGAGACCGTCACACCGCCGGCGTTGCACAGGAAGTCCGGGATCACGTAGGCGCCCTTGTCGTGCAAAATGCGATCGGCTTCGGGGGTTGTAGGGCCGTTGGCCAACTCCGCCACGAATTTCGCCTTAATGCGCGCCGCGTTGCCTTCGTTGATCACATTTTCCAGGGCGGCCGGGATCAACACCGTCACGTCCAGTTCCAGCAGTTCTTCATTGGTGACGAACTGCGCGCCGGGGAAGTTGATCACTGAGCCAGTTTTGGCCTTGTGGGCTGAAACCTGCTTGAAATCCAGGCCATTCGGGTTATAGATGCCGCCCCTCGAGTCCGAGACAGCGACGACCTTCAGCCCGAAGAACTCCTCGCCCAGCTTGTGGGCGAACGAACCAGCGTTGCCATAGCCTTGAATGGCGGTGGTTGCGCCGGCCAGGTCAATATTGAGCGCCTTGCTGGCCTCGCGCAGGCAGTACATGCCGCCGCGGGCCGTGGCGTCGCCGCGCCCGGCCGAGCCGCCCAACGCCAGAGGTTTGCCGGTGATCATACCGAACTCATTATACCCCTGCATGAAGGCAAATTCATCCGCCATCCAGGCCATAATTTGCGGCGTGGTATACACATCCGGGGCCGGCACATCCTTCTCCAGGCCCAAAATGCGCCCCACCTGCCGGATATAAGCGCGGCTCAAGCGCTCCAATTCGCCAGGCGAGAGCGACTTGGGATCGCAGATCACGCCGCCTTTGCCGCCGCCAAGCGGAATATCCACCACCGCCGTCTTCCACGTCATCCAGGCGGCCAGGGCGCGCACCGTGTCAATCGTCTCGCCGCTGTGGAAGCGCAGCCCGCCTTTGGTCGGCCCACGCGAGTCGTTGTACTGGACGCGAAAACCATGAAAGATGCGGGTCGTCCCGTCATCCATCTTGACCGGCAGCGTCACATGCAGCTCACGCAGCGGCCAGCGCAGCAGTTCATGCACTGCCGGATCAAGCTGAAGCAGTTCAGCCGCTTCGTCGAGCTGGCTTTGCGCCATCTCAAAGGGATTAAATACTTTCTCGGACATCTGTTTACTCCTGATACGATGAGGTTGGAGCGACACTTCGCTCTGAAGTTATGCGCTCTCCCCGCCGGGGAGAGCGCAAATTTTTGTTCCTTATAACTCTTTCTCGGCGCCTTCCAAGAGATTAGGCACCATCGTCCAAATGCCGCAAGGACAGGCCGCGGCGCAGAACCCGCAGCCGATGCACAGTTCATCATCCACGCGGAACTCATACGCGCCGGAGGGATGCTCAGTGCGCGAAATCGCATTCTGTCCGCAAATGTGGACACAGATATTGCAATCGCGGCAGGTGCCGCAGGAAATACAGCGCTCGGTTTCGCTGAGAGGGTCAGTCGGGCATTGGTTCAGGCGCGGGGTGAAGTAGATCAACTTCAGGCGGTCTTTGGGAATGGCCTGCTTCTTGGGCAGCTCAAAACGCACACCGCTGACCTGCGCATGCAGCGCCAGGCCGGCCACCCGCCCCGCCCCAATCGCTTCGGTCAACAAGCCCGGCTTAACCACGTCGCCAATGGCGTAAATCTTGGGATCGCTGGTCTGCCATTTGTCGTTGGTCGCAATCCAGAAATTCTTGACGCGTTTGATATCTTCCGGCAGCCAGGTGCTGGCCGGCGTCTCGCCGATGGAGACGATGACAATATCCGCCGGCATAGGCTCGCCCTCTTCAAAGAAGAGATGCCCATCTTCAAAAGCCTTCACCACCCGCGGCCAGACGATCTTGGTGCCTAAGGCCGTCGCCGATTCTCGTTCACGGCTGGCGCTGGCCGGCTCACGGATGTCCACCGCGGTCACCCGCACTGCGCCCATCCGCCAGGCAGTCGAACACACATCCATACCCACATCACCCGCCCCCACCACCACCACCGACTTGCCCTTCGGGTTGACCAGCGATTGGCCAGCATTGGCGCTGGTCAAAAACGCCAGGGCCGACATGGTGGTCTCACTGCCTTTGAAGGGCAGCGAGCGCGGGTTGTGCGCCCCAATCGCTACCACCACCCCATCATACTCACTGCGGATTTGCTCGAATTTCTCACGCGTGACTTCGTAGTTGTACTGAACCTTGACCCCCAGGTTGAGGATGCGCTGGATTTCATTGCCGACAATCTCATTGGAAAGCCGGTCATGCGGAATGGCGCGCGCCATCTTGCCGCCCAGGGCCACACCGCGCTCAAAGATGGTCACCTCGTGGCCCTTAAGCGCCAACTGCCAGGCGGCGGATAGACCGCCCACCCCCGAACCGATCACCGCGAACTTTTTGCCTGTGCTGGGGGCCGGGCGCGGGGCGGGCAAATCCATCGAGGCCTTGCCCAGCGGGCCGGCCAACACCGCAAAGTCAATCGTCTGCCGCGTGCAGGCGGTCATGCAAGGGTTCGGGCAGGCCGCCCCACAGACCGAACCGGGGAAAGGACTGTACTGCAAAACCAGTTCCAGCGCCTCGCGGATGCGCCCCTTGCGCAGCAAATTGATGCGATCCTGCGTCGGGATGCCGCTTGGGCAGGCATACTCGCAGGGCGCAGCAAAAACAGCATTATTCCACACCGGGGAATAGGCGCGATACGCGCCGCGCGCCACCAACGGCACGACCGACCCGGCGTCAATCACCACATCGCCAAACAGGCCGCCCTGGATCCAGCGCTCGGCGTGAAACTGCTGCAGCGTGCGCCTGGCTTTGGGCTTGGCCTCGCCGTAACTGCCGCCGTTGGGCGGTCGCACCGCCACGATCTTGCGCCAATCGCTTTGCACCAGCAAGCGGTCGTACAAATCCAGGCGCTCCACCGCTTGCAAAAACTTCGGCAGCCCGGCGCACAAGAAATCCCAATCCTCTTCACTGAGTTCTTCCTCAACGCGCACATTGGTCGAGAGGCCATCCACCGGGCCGCGCACGTAGACGACGCCGCCCACCATCCCGATGCAGGCGCGGTCGCCGATCACCGACGACAGATCGTCGCAATCATGGCCGCATACCACGGCGATGCCGCCGCCCATGAACTCAAACGAGAACGAGCCGGTGGATTTGAGAATCCACAACTGCGGCGCGTCATAGGCTGGGTCATGCTTCATCAGCGAGCCGGAACGAGTGCCGGCGCGCCCGCCGATATAGATGACCCCATCCGCCGCGCAGTGACCGGTGGTATCCCCGCCGTCGCCGCGCACCGTGATCGTCGCCCCGGCGTTGAGCCAGCCGACATCGGCCGAGGCCGGGCCTTCTACCACAATCTCGGTGCCGGGCATACCCATTGAACCCACCCGTTGGCCGGGGTTGCGCACCAAAAACTTGAGCGAACGACCTTCGCTGTCCCACAGCGGGCCGCCGATGTCATGCTGCCCCGAAGCGTCAATCTCAAATTCGGTTTCGCCAGCTTGCATCGCGCTGTAAACCTGCTGCAGCAGCGCCTGCGTGGAAATACGCTTATTGTTGGAAAAAGTAGTCAGGTGTTTCATCGCATACCTCTAAAAGCAAACCCTAGCACGCATACGCAATCTGCAAACGTTCGCTGACGCTCTTGTTCATGGCGATCAAAGCGTCCGAACGGCCAATCGGCAGGCTGGAGTTGCCAATCGGCGCCATTAATTTCTTCAGCTCAACATCCAGCGCCAGGAAATAATCCACAATATTTTGCGCCACTGCATCCACATCCAGGCGCGCTACCAGGCGCGGATCCTGTGTGCAGATGCCCACCGGGCAGTGGCCGGTGTTGCAGGCGTTGCAGCGACCTTTTTCGTTGCCCACGCAGCCTGCCAGTTGCAAGATAATCTTGGCGGCAAAGACGCCGCTCGCGCCCAGGCAGATCGCCTTGAAGGCGTCCGCCGCCAGGTCGCCGGTATCGCCAAAACCGCCGCCGGCAAACAGCGGAATTTGCCCCTGCCGTCCCTGGTCAACCGCCGCCAGGTAACAATCGCGCAGCTTGGAGAGGATCGGGTGGCCGGTGTGATCGAGCGAGACCTCGTGCGCCGCGCCCGTGCCGCCCGAAATACCGTCCAGGAAGAAACCGCCGACGATATGATAGGGATCGCGCACCAGGTTGTTGAACACCGCCACGCTGGTGGCGCTGGCAGCGACCTTGATCGCCACCGGCACGCGGAACTTAAAGGCCGCGTTCATACTCAAAAACATCTTCTGCACCGATTCTTCAATCGAGTACAGGCCCTGGTGATTGGGCGGGGAGAGCAGGTCGGCCTTGGGCACGCCGCGGATGGCCTGGATGTGCGGGGCGACCTTCTCCGCCGGCAGCAAGCCACCGTCGCCCGGCTTGGCTCCCTGGCCGATCTTGATCAAAACCGCCGCCGGGTCAGCAACCATCTCAGGCATGGCTTTGATAATGCGGTTCCAGCCAAAATGCCCGGAGGCGATCTGAATGATGAAATACTTCAAAAATTCCGACTTGAGCAAACGGCTGGGCATGCCGCCCTCGCCGGAAGACATGCGCACCGGCAAATGGTATTCCTCATTGAGGTAAGCCACCGCCATCGTCACCGCCTCCCACATGCGCCAGGAAAGCGCCCCCACCGACATATCGCCGATCATCACCGGGTAAATCCAGCGCAGCGGCGGGGCCCACCCATCCATCACCAGCTTGCCGTTCTCAACCTTAAAGGGCAGTTCGTCCGGCGGCAGGTTGCGCCCGAGCGGGGTGAGCAGGTCGAAGGTGTGGCGCGAGGCATCCAGCGAGGGGTCGGTCATCTGGCTGATGCGCCCGACCTTGATCGTATCCAGCACGCGGAAGGGCAGGTGATGGCCGCGCCCGCCGCGCTTGATCGGCGAGCCGCCCTGCCGCGCCACCAGCGGGAAGCGGTTGTGCTCGTTATACACCGGGCGGATCGAATTGGTGGGGCAAACCTTTTCACACATCATACAGCCGCGGCAGTAGTGCTTGGGGTCATTGACCTGCTTAATGGCCATGATCACCTGGGAATTGTCCACCGGGTTGGGGAAGCTGCCCATTGAAAGCGTCTGCCCCTGGCGCTGCAAGCGCGGCTCAATCGAGCCAAATGTGCAGGTCGAGACGCAGGAGCCGCAGCGGATGCAGGTATCCGAATTCCACTTGATCTTCCAGGGAAAATCCACCGGGTTGACATCCCGCACATAAGTCGGTTGGATGGCGTAGGCGCGGTTGGCATCCAGGCCTTTGACGGCCGGCGCAGTGACCATATTGGCCGGCTTCTTTTCCAGGCCGTTGCCGTTGCTGCGCACTTTGACATCGTCAAGTTTCACATCAGGGATTTTATTTACTGGATCCATTGCTGTATCTCCAGATTGTTGTTGATCATGACGGTTTCGCGTTCGGCCGGGTACAGATCGCGATCGGTATTGCGCTTGGGCAGGATCATGTTGACGCCGCACACCTCAGACGCTACCGCAATCATGTCGCCATCGCGGCCGATCACCAATGGACGCAGTTTCTTGGCGTCGGCGACAATGCCCATATTGCCCTCCGGGGTGACAAAAATAACCGTGTTCGGGCCATTGATCTCCAAATGCTGCAGTGACTGGCGGATGCGCTGCAAGACCGGCGCATCGGGCCGGCGGCTGATCTCTTCGTGCGACAAAGGCGTCACCACATGCTTGTAATAGGCGAGCGGCCAGCCCAGGACTTCGGTCACATAGTGCAAAGTGTACAGGAAGCACTGCGTATCCGACTCAAAACCGATGTAACCGGGGTGCTTGCCCTGCTGAAATTCTTTATTCTTCTGGTAAAAAGTGTTTTCGCCATTGCCCATCAACGTGTAGCCCCCCAGGAAAAACGGGTGCGCGGCGTAGCGCACAATGCGGTAATTGGTGTTCTGGCGGCACTGCGCCGAAATCACGCGCGCTTTCAACCAGTGATCCTCATTCCACAACTGGAAATAGGTGCCGATATCGCGCGGGTCGCCCACTTCCTTCAATGTCAGCACATCCGGCCAAAAAGAGTAGACATAGCCCTGCCCATCCTGGTTGAGCAACTGCCGCAGCTTGAGACGGGTGTCCACCAGCAAGAGCTTTTTCTCATCCCAGGGCCGGTTGGTAAAATGCTCCGGGTAACGATAGTTGCGGAAGACGTAATGCGGCATCTTCTGAAAATCCAGCCCCGGCAGATCGTCCACATCGGGCTGATAGTCAAACTTGGGCGTAAAGCCCAGATCATCCAGAAATTTCTCGGCGCGGTACAGACCTTCCGAGGTGCAGGCCATCGAGAGCAGCGGAAAACGTTTGAAATTGGCGAACGCCCCACCCAGGTCTTGCATCACCATCGCAAAGCCTGAGTTATCATGGCCTTTTTGCATCGCCAACATCATACGCAAAGCCAGCGCAGTCGAGACAGGTTCTTTAGACTTGATAGCAGCCATTCGACACATAAGCAAACTCCTTTTCCAGGGCAGATACTCTTTGCCCAAAATCGCAGCAGCGACAATGCGACATTTGCACACCTATCGCCGCCGAGAATACCGATAAAAAAAGGGCTGCTCTTTTGCTTGAGCAGCCCCCGTAAATTCTGAGGATTTCTATTGCTACACCGATTCGATCAACAGGTATGGCTGCTCAACACTGATGGATTACGCTCCCATCAGCGGCCATAGCACGGTCGGTCATAGCAGTCATAGAAACCAGATTCATGGTGTGATCCTGTTGCGAGAACTCTGAATAAAAACCTTACGAGCCTAAGTTTACTGTTTTGTCACAGAAAGTCCATTGACATTAAACCTGAAATTTGTGGTTCACTTTTAGGTAATTTGCCTATACTTCCATCCGCGCGCGCCGAATCCACCGCGGGGACGCGGCGGGAAAACATGCGCGTTAGAATTCAGCTTTGCGCGGCGGCGTAGGCGTTGTTTTGCGCGGGATGTGGGGAAGCGTCCGCTGGTTCAAACCAGCGGTTGATATGGGAAACCAACTGAAGTTGGTTGGGAAGTCTGGCGCAGTGGGCGCGCTCGAGGTTGACCAGGGCATGGGAAGATCAGCCCTGGCGCGCCGATTGCATTATAATTATGAAGCAGATAGATGGATTTGACCTGCCGCGCCGCCGATGGCAAATCCGCAGGAAGTCTTGTGGGTTTGCTCATCTTCTGCGGGCGCTGCGTCAGAAGGCAGGAAAGCAAGGTATTTGGGTCATCAGCAGGAATTACCATGTCAGATCATCCTCAAACAAGTTTGGTTTGTACTCTGGGTGGGCAGCCGCAGATCGTAACGTTTACTTTGGATGCGCTCTTACAGCGCGGCGAAGCAATGGATGAGGTTTTTGTGGTGTATATGGCCGCCAATCCACGCTACCGCCAGGCTTATCAACGCCTGGCAGATGAGTTTGCCGGCGGCCGCTACGCCGGCAGGCCCTGCCGCCTGCATGGGGAAGCAGTGCGGTTGGGAGACCAGGCTTTGGCAGAGGCGCGCCAGCCGGCGGAAGTAGACGCGGTCTGGCAGACTTTTTACCGCTTGCTGGGTGGTTTGAAGGCGCAGAATCGGCATGTTCACTTGAGTTTGACAGGCGGACGGCGGGTGATGGCTCTATTGGCTTGCGCGGTGGCGCCCTTGCTCTTGACGCCTGGAGATAAAATCTGGCATCTTCATACCCCAGAGGAGGTCATCACCCTGGCGCAAGAGGGAGCGATGATGCACACGCCGCCGGAAACCGGGGTGCATTTGATTGAGGTGCCGTTGGTCGCGTGGGGATCCTACTTTCCGGGGGTGCGTGGGTTGTTGGGACGGTCGCCCCAAGAAGCGCGAGCCGTCCACCTGGGCTTATTGGACGAGAATGAACGTGCGCGCTGTCGCCAGGTGTGGGAGCAAATCAACCCGCGCCAACGAGATGCGCTGCGCGCCCTTTGCGAACATCCGACGCGAGAATTGGCCGCCAAAGAATTGTACATCAGCGTCGGCACCCTGGACGATCATAAGACGGAAATTCTGCGCCGCTGCCGCCAGGCCTGGCAGGTGGAGGCGGGGCAAAAATTGGATGTGGTTTTCTTGCGCCAAAAGTTCAAGCCTTTTTTGGCGCTGCTGAACGAAGGATAACCCTGCCGGTTGTGAGCATCATCCGCGCCGGTTCGGAAATTTTTCCGCGCGACTGGGGATGACAAACAGAACCTGACAGGCTAAGATTTTGATCCACGCCGGGGCGATTTATGTCCCGAGGGCGGAGCGCGGCAGTTTATGAAGTCAATTTTTGGAAGGAGGCTATATGCAAAAGATCGATGTGACGTTGGAGACAATGACGCCGTTGTTTTTGGGCGGAGCAGGAGGTAAAACTGCCCCGCCGGAGTTGAGACCCCCTGCTTTTCGTGGAGCGATGCGCTACTGGCTACGCGCCGCGTTGGGCGGAATAATAGGAGATGATGAGAACGCTATGAAAACAATCGTTCAATTAGAGGGAAAGGTCTTTGGCTCCGTTCGCGAGGAAAGTTCAAATGCCGCATCAGAAATCGTTACTCGCATAGCAAATTCTCAAATGATGCCATACATCACATACCAAAGAGAGTCAAGTAAGAACGCTCCTCCAACTGGGAAAGATTATTTATATTGGTCTATGTTTGTTGGAGAAAACGCTTATTACTATCCACCTGGTGGAAAATTTGACTTGATCTTAAATTCTCGGCCAGGTTTATCAGATTCGCAAGATTCTTTCACAAAAGCCATAGTTGCCTTATGGTTACTGATCCACTTAGGCGGCATTGGTTCACGTTCACATCGAACGGCCGGAAGCTTATCCGTCCAACAAGTTCAGACTATTGAAAAGTTACAGTTTGGGTTGGTGAAAAACAGTTATGCTGAGATGGCAAAGCAACTGGGCGACAATATCTCTAAAATACGAGCAATACTGCAAACACCTGGATCTACTGGAATTCAATGGGACAAACGGCAAGCAGAATTTGATATCTTACATCCAGATGTATGCCAGATTTGGCTTCTTGGAGCATGGGGATCTGCGGATGTAGCTATTGAAAATATAGGTAAACGTTTACAGGAATTCCGCAACCGCCGAGATCCGGATCACCGAAATGTCGCCAAGTGGTCGCAAGGGGAAAGCATACCTACAGTAGAAAGGGCCGCTTTTGGTCTGCCACTCGGCTATCGTTACACAAATGGCCTATCCGGTACTATACAAGGGCGCTTAGGGCGAGACAGTATTGAACGGCGGGCTTCACCGCTGTGGCTAAGTATTTCACGTATTGATTCTAAAGTGTGTATTGCAACCGCCACTCTTTTTAAATCACGTTTTTTGCCTGAAGGAGAAAAACTTTATGCTAAAAAATCATCTAATGAACGTTTAGGAATTGCAATACCTAAAGACTACACCTTGATTAACAAATGGATAACAGAGAGTTTTCCCAAGGCAGTGGAGGTCTATTATGTCTGACTCTGTCCTTCTCTTCACCTTCTCTCCCGTACAAACCTTTATTGCAGAGGCGCGGCGTGCAGAAGATTTGTTTAATGGCAGCGCCATCTTGGTTAAACTGGCGGAAGCAGCAGGGCAAGCACTGGGTGTGAATAATTTGATCTATCCCGCCGATCTTAACAAAGGCGACATTCCCAATGTGTTAACAGCAAAAATTCCAACCAACGAAGTGAAAACGCGTGCTGAGGCCGCCGGTAAGGCCCTGCTGCAATGCTGGCAATCTATCGCTGAACAAGCCCATAAGGCCGCTAAACTGCACGAGGATGATACCTGGAAAGCTATCTGGGAACGGCAAATTACCCAGAATCCACCCTGGCAAATTTTTTGGGCATCCGCAGAGATGAAAGATATTGCAGATTATGCCGGCGCCTACACACAAGCGCGCGAGAACCTGGATGCAATCAAACGCAGCCGCACTTTTGAACCAATCGAAGAATTCGGTCAAAAAGACAGTCTCAGTGGACAGCGCGAGGCGTTGCACAAAAATAATATCAAGGCAAAAGCTTATTGGAAAGAAATGGCCAATTTGCCTGGAATCACTGCTTCCCGCTTGCGTCCGGAGGGTCGAGAATGCCTGGATTCGGTTGGGCTGGTGAAGCGTTTTGCTTCAATACGAAAGGACAATATTCCTTCAGTTAGCACAGCGGCTGCATGGGATTTTTATCAACGCTCAAAAAAAGAAGCCCCATTAGAACTAGAGGCCTATCGTCAGGCCATAGAAGATTTCAGACCAGCCCTATATAAACCGCGCAAAGATGATCCTGTTTGGCCTTTCGACGGCGACTTATTTTTCAAAGAAACGCTTACACCCGGGCGCATGAAAGACAGTTACGGTTTGGAAGTAGGACGCCCTGACCTGGAAGGATTACAAAAACTTCTTAAGACCCTGCACGAGAAGATTGGCAGCCCCTCTGCATATTATGCAATTATTGTATTGGACGGCGATGACATGGGCAAACACTTGGAAAGACTTCTCGATCCAACAGAGAAAGCAGAAGAGGCCCATCGAACCTTCAGCGGTCGCTTGGCTGAATTTTCCCTGTCTGTACAAGAAATAACGACAGAACAGAATGGCGCTTTCAGAGTTTATAACGGCGGGGATGATGTGGTTTGCCTGGCAGCGCGAGAACAGGCGATTGGGTTGGCACGCGATCTGGCGAGCAGATTCTACAAAGCCACAGGCTGCACCGCCTCAGCCGGGGTAGCGATTGCTCATCATTTAACACCATTAGGACTGGCTTTGGAAGCCGCGCGTTATGCTGAAAAAGAGGCCAAGAAATTGGAGAAGAAGAATGCCATCTGCATAAATTTGCTCAAACGCAGCGGCAGCCCACTGATGGCGCGCAGCAAATGGGAAAACCTGGACATCTATGATGATGTGCTGAAGCAGATAGAAGACGATCACATTACTTCTCGCTTGCCTTATGCGCTAGAACGCGATGCCCCAACCCTGGCAGCGCTGGAGAAAGCTGGTCAGATTGCCGGGTTGAAATACTTATTAGGGCGACATTCTAAGGATGTTGTAAACTTACCAGGACTGGCGGAACGATTACAAAGCTGGGCAGAGCATTTAAATCATGCGATGGAAAACGGATCACACCCAGACTCGTCAAAGCAAAAACTCGGTTTGCCAGAAGTTGCAAAATGGCTAGTAGCAGCGCGCTTCATGGTTTCTGGTGGAGGTGAGTGATGTATATCTTTTTACAACCTGAAGATGTTCTCCTGTTTCGTGATGGGCGTCCTTTCAACCAGGGTGAAGATCATCACGCTCGCAGTGTTTTTCCACCCCTGCCCTCAGTCATGCAGGGCGCAATTCGTTCACATTACCTGGTGATACAAGGCATCCCGTTGGATGATAAGAAACGCATCATCGAAACAGTCGGAACAGCAGAAGATTATAAGGCATTACGTCTGCGCGGGCCATTCTTGTCGAAGCGCCAAAGCGAGGGGGTGACCCGCTACTTTCCCACCCCGGCAGATGCTTTTGTTCTGAAAAAAGAGGCAGGTATCATCTTACCAGCGACGCTGCAACCAAATTCCGGTATGAACAGCCATACCCATTTGCCTTACTTACTGTGCAAGCCGCAGCGCGTGCCCAGGACAAAAGATAAACCTGACGCCTGGTTGAGCGAAGCGCAATTGAAAAATTACCTGGTGGATGGTACAGAAGCCCAAACCACCCCTGAGAATGTTTTGTTTGTGCGTGAGACTCGCCTGGGTATTCAACTGGATCATTGGAGTCGCACGTCCAAAGACGAGATGCTCTACCAGGCCGAATTTATCCGCCCCATGGATGAAATTGGGTTATCCCTGGAAGTGAAGGGATACCCTAACTGGCCTTCAAGCGGCCTGATGCGAATAGGCGGCGAGGGGCATGGCGTCTATTTCCTAGAAGTGGGCGCGCCAAAGGATGTATTCCCATGCCCTAAAACACTTTGGATGCGCTTCAAAGTCTATTTTGCTACCCCGGCTTATTTCAACGCCGGCTGGCAACCCCATGATTGGGGCGAGTTTTTTGAAGGCAATGTCACACTCCAGGCGGCAGCGATCTCTGGTTCGCTGGTTGCCAGTGGATTCGATTATGCCAGAAAGCAGGAAAAACCGGCGCGGCGTTATGTCCCGGCCGGAAGTGTCTATTACTTTTCTTGTAAAGGTCAGGCGCGTTTGAAAACCGACGCCATCAGTCAATATGGAGCCGAGATCGGCTTTGGTCAAATTTTCGTTACTGAGTGGAAGGAGAGATAATCATGTTTACTGAAAAACGTATCGTGTTCTTATATGTCGAAACGCCCTTGCACGTTGGCGCGGGGCGCGGCGCGGGCGCGGTAGATTTGCCCATTCAACGCGAGCGCGTAACCGGCTATCCAATGGTTCAGGCCGCCGGGTTGAAAGGCTGTTTGCGAGCGGCCTATCGCGATGAAAACAAATTGAGTGATGAAGACGAAAAAGTAAAAGCCCTGTTTGGACAAGCGGGCGATAAAGGCGATAACTATGCTGGAGCGATCGTCCCCGGCGATGCACGGATTTTGCTCCTGCCGGTGCGATCTCTGGCGGGTGTTTTTGCCTGGGCAACAAGCTGTCACGCCCTGGCCTCTTTCCAACGAGCGACGCGGCTCGCCGCGCAGGAAGTCAAATGGACAATTCCTGTTTCGCCCTCAAAGGAAAACGCTCTGGTTTGCAAACCAAACGATTTACAAATTGATCAGAATATCGTTTTGGAAGAGTTTAGCTTCACAGCCAAAGATTCTGTCCAGGTCAATGAAATTGCCAAATGGCTGAAAGAGAATGCTTTGCCTGCCCTGCCAGAATACAGTTACTGGAAAGAATCCATCTCCAAACGCCTGTGCATTTTGTCCGAAGATGCTTTCCGCGACTTTTGCCTTTACGCTACCGAAGTGCAAACCCATGTCAACCTTGATCCGAAAAAGAAAACCGTGAAAAAAGGAGCCTTATGGACTACTGAGAGTTTACCCACCGATAGTTTGCTTTACGCGCCATTGATGGCAAGTCCTGTTCGCAATGGCAAGGATGTACGTGAAGCATCTGCTGTGCTGAATGAGTTTGATACTCTTAATCTTACCCATCTGCAGCTCGGCGGCGATGAAACCACTGGGCAGGGATGGGTAGCAACTCGTTTTTATCCTGGATTGAAGAAAGCATAAGGAGCGATGGAATGGACGCAAAGATCAGCCAACAGCGCTCATTGGAACAAGAGCGCGCCAAAGCCGCCTGGGAAGAAGTGAAAAAGGCGAAAAACGCAGATTATCAGAAGAAATATAAATCCCTGGCACGTTCCGCGCCGGCAAGTATTCAACAAAATGGCTTGGGGCAAACCTTAGCGTTTTGGCGCGCCAGGCCAGACGAGAAACACCAGCAGGCTTTGTATGATGCTGTTTCCAATTGGGTTAAAAGCCAGATAAAGTGGCAGGGAAACAGCCATCTACTTGAATGGATTGTTAATCAAGCGCAATCGGATGAATACCGCCGGTCCACCGGTGAAGCGATTGCTTTTTTACAATGGGTTAAGCGCTTTGCTGAAGCAGAATTGGAAGGTGAGTAATGCCTGACAAACAATATCCCATTCCCCAAAAGAGTGCTATCGCAATCAACGCGATTAAGGCTCATCAACCCCATAATCCTGGCCTGGTTTTTGAGCGTTTTGCTCCCAATTGGGGCGCAGCCCCAAAGAGAGAACAGCCACGTTGCAAGAAAGAAGGCCTGGAGGCTGTTACACAATATCAAGCAGATAAGGCCGCCTTGCAAGCTTACGGGCAGCGGTGGCAAGCAATCGCCGCCAAAATTCAAGCTATTCCTTTTTCACTCAAAACTGATTGGCGATTCATTCCCGGGTTAGGGCGTAAAGGCCCATTGGAAGTAGGATTCTCGTTTCATCGTTACGGCTTTCCAATCCTGCCGGGCAGCAGCGTTAAAGGCCTGGCGCGCGCTTGGGCATTCTTCCAAATCGTTGAACTGGTAGGACAAACCAATCTGGAAGATTTGGAAAAAAACCTCTGCGACGGTGAAGAAGAGTGCAAAAAATTCCTGCTATGGCGTAAACAACAATCGCCAGCCGTTCAAAAAATGGGGGATGAATTTCGAACCATCTTCGGCACCACCACTGAATCAGGCAAAGCTGTCTTTCTAGACGCTATCCCTGCCAGCCCGCCTAAACTTGAACTGGATGTGATAAATCCGCACTTTCCGAAGTATTACAGCGGCGGGGAAAATTACCCGACCGACTGGCAAAGCCCGGTGCCAGTCACATTCCTCACCGTTGCCGCCGGACAAGAATTTATGTTTGCTGTTGGTTGGAGTGACAAAGATAATTCTGAACTGCGCGGCAAAGCCAACGCATGGCTCAAAGAGAGTCTACAAAACTTGGGCGCCGGCGCAAAAACCAGCGCCGGGTATGGATATTTTGGGTAAACTGTTAGCCATTCGGCGAATATTTACCACCGGAAGGCAAATTGAGAAACATGGAGAATGATGTCATGCCTCGTCAACCCTACTTTGTACTTTCATTTTGCGGTACCAGTTTGTTAACAAATGGTCTGGAAAAGGTTGATCAACAATTATTAAGAGATCAGACAAATTCTAGATCAGAACAGGAAGTTCCAGCGGAATACAGAGCAAGAATGCGAGAACTTCTCGAAAAGCAAAAAGCTAATTTTTTAGCAGCGACAATTCAAAAAGCAGAAGAGCTTTCAGCCGAATTCAAAGGTATCTCCAAACTATATCAGGGAAACCTGGTATCTCCTCCCGGACAATCGCCTGATGAACATGTCTTGTTATGTACAGACACCTGGCAAGGAGAAATTGCCGCCCAAAGCGTGCGCGAGCGACTTCGACAACGGGGGTTCAACGCGCATGTGGAAAGAAGGAAGGATTTGCACACTGCTGAAATTGAGTCTTTCCAGTTAGCGTTAGCGGACTTGGTTATCTGGTGCGCTGACAACATTCCTAATTATCGTAAAGCGGGCTATCATATCATTTTCAACTTGACGGCTGGCTTCAAAAGTATTCAAGGATTTCTGCAAACATTGGCAATGTTTCATGCAGATGAGAGTATCTATGTATTCGAAAGCAACACAGCGCCTTTGTTGGTTATTCCTCGACTGCCAATCAAAATGCACCCCGACGACGCCATCCAGTCAAATTTGTATGTGTTTCGGCGTTTATGGTTAAAATTAGATGTAAGTCCAAATGAGCTTGAGAACGTCGCAGAAACTTTGCTAATGCGCTTGGGAAACGAGTTTTCACTTTCGGCATGGGGGGACCCTGGTCTGGGAACAAACTTATCGTCAAATTTATGAACAGAAAATTTGGCCTTCGCCAAGTCCGAAAATTCGGTACGGAAATAAATTTGAAGAAAGTGTTAAAAGCATTGAATCTCATCGCATTACTCAGGTTAACCAAAAAATAGATGACTTATCTGCATACCTTGAGGGAAAGGGGGCAAATTTGCGATCACTTGATTTCAAAGAATTAAGGGGCAATCCTTTGCCCCCTAATACCCACGAAATGGATGCCTGGGCAGATCAAGACGCCAAACGCTTGTTCGGATATTTCGATGGAGAGGTCTTTGTCCTGGATCGTTTGGGTAAAGCTCTCCACTAATTTCTCTATCCCCCCATCCCACTACCAAAAGTTACTCACTCAATAACCCCTATGCTCCTCCTCAACTTCTCCCACCCCCTTACCCCCGCTCAACAGGCGCAGATCGAGACCCTCACCGGTCAGCCGGTGGAGCGAGTGATTGCTATCCCCAGCCAGGTAGATGTGCAGCAGCCGTTGGCGGCGCAAATCGCGCAAATGGTCGAAACCGCCGGGCTGTCAGCGCAAGAATGGCAGACTGCGCCGATCCTGCTCATCCTGCCGGCGTTGAACTTCAGCGCGGCGGCCCTGCTGGCCCATTTGCACGGCCTGATGGGGTATTTCCCCCCTGTGACGCGCCTGCGCCCGGCGGCGGATGTGCTGCCGCCGCGCTACGAAGTGGCCGAGATTATGAATTTGCAGGCCATCCGCGACTCCGCCAGGCAGAAACGTTGAAATCTCTGCCGGCTCGGAAGAAAATCCGCGCCGGTGGAGATGTGCAGTAGTATTGAAAGGAATGAGTTTATGTTGAAATACACCGGTCATCCGATGGTAGATGTCGGCCTGGCGACGATGACCGCCTTTGCCAACAAAGATTCGCCCGAGGAACTGAAAGATTCGGATTTAGATGCTGTTGCTCGATTCATGGAAAGAGAATATGTGCAGCAACCCCTTAAATCTTATCTGACAGTTGCATTTACCAGCAATGCCTGGTTTATCCAAGATGCTTACAATCCTGAGCCAAAAGGAAGAATTATTTCTGCTCAAGACAAAGCGGACAGGTTGGCAAAACGTAAAGAATTATCGGATGCGCATTTGATGCAATGGAAAACGACAAAGCCGCGCAAGGATGGCGCAGCCTGCGTTTTTACTGGATTGCCTGCTGTGACATCTGAATTATCCGGCAAATTATCATCGGGCAGGGCCGCACGCTGCCAGGTACCTTTATTGCAAGGCGATGAGGCGATCAATTTCTTTGTAAATGGCGATCCCGGCCTGGCGATCTCCGGCGAGGCGCTGCTGGCGATCCAGGCTTTACCGTTGGGCAGCGCCAAGTGCGCCGGGCGGCTGTTTTTTGTGCATTCTGATAACCCTGAAATCTTGCGCTATTTTGCCGGCCAGTTTTTGGATGAAAACCGGCGCGCAATTCAACTGGCGCAAGCAAGCGGCGAAAGCAAGATGCCCGAACCAAAGCTCAAATATCGCACCCTGTTGATAGACATGCTGCTTGAAGCCTTGCGCGGGGGTGGCGGCGCGGCGTTTGCAGGAGAGTATCTGGCATCCAATGCAGAAGATCACGGTTGCAGATTTCTTTGGAGGCACTAAACAATGAGCGAGATCAAGCTCTATCCATATCAAAAACGCGTGGCGAGTTTAATTCTGAGCGGAAAAAACGTGATTTTGCAGGCCCCCACCGGCGCGGGAAAGACCACCGCCGCCTTACAGCCATTCTTGCAGGCCTGGAATGCAGAATTCAACGATTCATTCCCCACCAAGTGCATTTATACCGTACCTATGCGCATCCTGGCGCATCAATTCGTACTGGAATACGAAAAGCGCGCCGATTCGATCAGCCGGCGTTCGCGCCGCAAACTGGATGTCCGTATCCAAACGGGCGAGGAGCCGAAGGATAAAGAGTTTGAAGGCGACCTTATCTTTTGCACCATCGATCAGTTTCTCAGCAGCTTTTTGACCATGCCTTATGGCCTCTCCAGGCGACTGGCCAACCTGAACGCCGGGGCAGCGGTGGGCAGTTACCTGGTGTTTGACGAGTTTCATCTGCTTGACCCTGAATCTACCCTGCCCTCCACCTGGTACGCCATCAAACAACTGAGCAAAGTTGCGCCAGTGCTGCTAATGACAGCCACCTTCAGCAAATCCATGCTGGAGGCGCTGGCGCAGGATTTGAAAGCCGAAATCGTCACCGTGCCGCCCGACGAGGCACGCGAAATTGAAAGCCGCATCCCCACCCCCCTGCCACGACAGCGCGCCTGGCGCGCGGCAGAAAACTTACTCTCGGCGGAGGCGATTTTAGAAAAACACCGGACGCGTTCACTGGTGTTGTGCAATACGGTTCAACGGGCGCAAAATCTATACAGCGACCTCAAACAAAAGATCGAGGGCGAAAACAAAGCCATCCGGTTGATCCTGCTGCACAGCCGCTTTTTGCGCGAAGACCGCCGCCGCATCGAAAATGAACTGCGCCGGCTGTTTGGCCAAAAAGCGGAAAGCGACCA